>NZ_CP081006.1:3112906-3424197 GCF_022317005.1 Mycobacterium sp. IDR2000157661 | reverse complement strand
CGCTCCATCACCAAAACCTCCGATGCCCACGGGGCGTGTTACCGGATCCGGTTGTCGCACCCGGATGCGGCCACGTTCGACGCCGCCCTGCAATCGCACCACGAGGCGCTCATCGGTGAGTGGAAACGCGACCACAACGACGACAAGCACAGTGCTGGCGAGCACAGTGCTGGCGGCGGTCAGGTGCCGCCGTTTCCCACCGTCGGGGACGGGTTCATGCGGCTGGTGGAGGCCGGCTGGGACGCCGAAGCCGCCCGACGCCCCCACCACGCGCACACCACGGTGATCGTGCACCTCGATGTCGACAAACGCGCCGCGGCGCTGCACCTGGGTCCGCTGCTCACCGACGCCGAACGCCGATACCTGACCTGTGATGCCACCTACCAAACCTGGTTCCAAAAAGACGGGCACACCCTGGGCTGTGGGCGCACCACCCGCCAGATCAGCCGCCGGCTGCGCCGCGCACTGGAGTTCCGCCATCGCACCTGCGCGGTGCCCGGCTGCGGAGCCACCCGCGGACTGCACGCCCACCACATCAAACACTGGGAAGACGGCGGAGCGACCGAACTCGACAACCTGGTGCTGGTCTGTCCCTACCACCACCGCATGCACCACCGCGGCCTGATCACCATCCTCGGACCCGCACCAGCGATCACCGTGTTCGACGACGACGGCGAGCCCCTGCACCCCGGATCCCTGGCACGCCCACCCACACAACCCCCACCGATGGTGCCCCATACCCCGGACCCCTAGGCGAACGCGCCCAATGGTGGTGGTACGACCCCTACCAACCCCCGCCACCGTCGAGCAACAACTGACGCGCGCAGGGCTCCTCTGATAGGGAGCCAATCCCGCTGAGGCCTCTCTTGCGATACCGGCAGAGCGGGACATCATCCACTCCCCTGGGCAGCTTGCTTCATCAGTTTCCGGAAGAGGCTGCCCGCGCGCCGAACCAGGTCGCGGACAGCCATGAAACACCCCTTCGATAGACGAAAACGATTGGGACGGGCGATGATCGAACCCGGGCCGACAGACTGTCAGTTCGGATTCGGCATGGTTGTGACCACCACACACACGCGTGCTGTCGACCGGGTATCACGTTGCGACAATGTATTCGCGCGTTGACACATCGCTGCGCACGCCACGATCTGGAACCCCCGAGCGCCCGCGCCGGTCGTGAGCAGCCGAGTACCGGTCACCGCCGCGCTGCAGAACACGGTGTTGGCCGGCCGGTCCAGCGGCAAAGGATTCCCTCCCGAACCACTGCGATGCGCGTAACGTCGCTCGCAAGAGAGAACGAAGGGAAGCGCCCATGAGCGCAGTGCCGACACTCAACCACGTTGCACTCACCGTCCGCGATATCGAAACGAGCGGCCCTTGGTACGAGGCGCTTTTTCAACGCGAACCAGTTCTCGACGAGCACACTGACGCTGGATTTCGGCACCTGGTATGGCTACTCGACGGTGGCACGCTGTTCGGCATTCATCAGCATGACCAGCGGGCCGACGCAGAACAGTTCAGCGAGTTCCGTGTAGGACTGGACCATGTCAGCTTCGGCTGTGTGAATCGCGCGGAGCTCGAGAGGTGGGTCACCCGTCTCGAAGAGTTGGGAATTGCACACGGCGGGATCCGTGACGCGCACTACGGCTCGGGTCTGAGCTTCCGCGATCCCGACGGCCTCCCGCTGGAGTTCTTTGCACCGCCCTCGTGAGAAGCGGCGTGGTGCGACGAGCCAGCATTCTGATTCGTCCCGGCGCCCGCTGCTCGGCCACGCTCAACTCCCTCATCCGGGAGTGTCAAGAATCAGCCGAAACACTGTCAGGCATCAACCGAAACAGAAATGGCAGGCATCAGCCGACCTAATACACCTTCGATGTGGGGCGGGCGGGACTTGAACCCGCGACCTACGGATTATGAGTCCGCGGCTCTAACCAACTGAGCTACCGCCCCCGGGCGCGTCTGCGCGGCAACAATGGTCCCATACGCGATTCGCGGCACGGACGGCGCTCGAGTGCATTCTTGAGGAACTCACCGCCGACCGCGAGCAGCGCGACGATCGGCGAGTGTTATGCCAGCGGCAGCGAGTCGTCGCGTCGCAGCACGAAGAAGTACGGCTGCCGAACACCCCGCAAGTCCATCGCCCCGATCACCGCCTCGTCGGACAACCGACGGAACACATCCATGATCGGGACCTGGTCGTAGATCATCGTGGCGCTGTCCACGCCCCGGAACCGAGTGGTGCGCAGTCGCGCCTTGGCCGAACGGGCCTGCAACACCGGCCGAAGCGCTGCGATCGGCTCGACGAATGACCGGTTCTTCAGCAGGGGCACCTTGGTTGCGAGTCCGAGCCCGCCGAACGCGAGCACCGGGTTGAGCGCCCACAGCGACGCCCCGTCGCGGGCGGGGAACAACAGCGGGTGGACGGTCTCGGCGTCGACGAATTGCTTTCCCCACCAACCGCTGGCCTGCAGTAGTCCATCCATCGGGTGGCTCGTCGGGAGGTCGGCGCCGTGCCAGGTGCCGATCATGAAGTCCGGGTCGACGGCGTCGGAGGCGTCGAAGAGTTCCAGCGCGTCCTCGGCCGACTTCGGTACCTCAGGCAACAGCTCCTGCAACAGCATGAACCCGACAATACTTGACAGGCGTCAAGCCAATCAGCAGCTCGTTGCGCCGAGCCGCCGATTCACTATTCCGTCGCTAGGCCGAAGCCGCCACGCAAGTCCTTGTGGGCAGCTTTCAATACCCGGTTGCACAGATCCACCAGCGCGTCGACGTCGAGGTCCGACTCATCGCCGAGCCTTCTGAGCCACTGGTTTTCTTCCTGCTTCAGGGCACACCACTTCTCCTCACCGCTGAGGATTGCCAGATCGTCTGGCGGGGCGTCGGAGGCAGTCTTGACCAGTTGCCTCTTGCAGGCGTCGAGCTGACTCAACGAGTAACCGTGCTCGCGGAATTGGTGGTCCCAGTGGTCGAGCACCAATTCGGTGAGCTCGCGAACCGGCCCTGACGCGTAGATCATCAGCTCGGCGATTCCGTCGTCGAGTCCAAGCCGTCCGCGGAATTCGTACAACTCGCTCAGCGCATCGATACGCCGCTGGCTGATGGTCTCCACCGTGACCTCAGTCCCCGCGCGCGGTTCCGCTCCCCGCTTGAGATGAAGGGTCGCCGAAATGAGGTTCTTCAACGCGGCCTTCTTGTCGTCGCCCGCCCGCTTCTCGTAGTCGAGGGTCAGTGCGTGCATTCTTTCTTCCCGCTTGGACTTGTTGTCCAGGCGCTTGGTCCAGATGGCTACAGTCGCCGTTGACACCACTGATGCGAACGGCACAAGAGTGGTACTCAGCACGGTCGCGAAGCTCATGGCGATGCTGCGATTCTTCGCGGTGCGTTCGTCCATGCTCCTGTTGTGGTGATCAGCTTGACAAGGTCGGTCGTCATCCAGTCAGTCTGCCTGACCTCGTCTTACCCCACGACGGTTTCGACCGCCCCGTCAATGCGGTGACGCCGTAAGAGCTGCTGGTCCGCGCGGCGAAACGAGGACGTCCCCGACAGGCTCGCTGCTAGCCTGCCTGATGGAACTCAGCCGGCGTGACGTCCCGACAATGACGAGTCCGGCGGGCCTGACCGGCCGCGTCGTGTGTCCCGGCGATGCGGACTACCGGGCAGCGAGCACCGGCTGGGACGAACTCTTCACTCACCATCCGCTCGCGATCGTCTATGCACGAGAGACGCAGGACGTGATCAACGCACTGACGTGGGCACGGCGAAACGACGTCGCGCTTCGCGTCCGCAGCGGCCGTCACTGCCTCGAAGGCTGGTCGAATGTGGACAACGGCATCGTGATCGACGTCAGTGGGCTGAAGGCGGCCCGGGTCGATGCCGCGGCCTGCACCGCAACCGTCGGCGCCGGACTCACCCAGATGGAAGCGGTGACCACGCTGGGGAAGGAGGGGCTCGCGGCGCCGACCGGCACCGAGGGCACCGTCGGACTGGTCGGCGCCACCCTCGGCGGTGGACTGGGCCTGCTCACCCGCAGCATCGGGATGGCTTGCGACAACTTGATGGCGGCCGAGGTCGTCGTGGCGGCGGGCGCCGACGGGGCGCAGGTGATCACGGCCGACGAAACGAACAACGCGGATCTGCTGTGGGCGCTGCGCGGGGCCGGCAACGGCAACTTCGGGATAGTCACGTCACTGACCTACAAGGTTCATCCACTGACGCGGGTCTCTTACGTGACCGCGACGTGGCCGGACCTCGACGACCTGGGATCGGTGTTCGACGCGTGGCAGCACTCGGCGCCGAACACCGACAACCGCCTCACCAGCCAGCTCGAGATCCACCCTGACAGGATCCTGCTGTCCGGGGCGCTTTCGCACGGCTCGCAAGCAGAAGCCAAGGGACTGCTGGAGCCGATACTGTCGGTCGGCAAGCCCGAGATCGTGGCAACGAGCGCGCCCTGGGCCGACACGTTCGCATCATTCCAGACGCCTCCGCAGGACGAACCCGCGAACTGGAAGTTCTTCTCGCAGTTCACTACCGAGCCATTTCCGGATGAGGCGATCAGCCTGATCGGCTCCTACATGGCCAAGGCCCCCTCACGGGAGTCCAATTACTTCACGAACGCCTTCGGCGGGGCGGTCAAGGAAACCGAGCCCACCGGTGGCTCTGCCTTCGCGCACCGCGACGCGCTCTTCTACGCCGAAATCGGCGCCGGCTGGGGTAGCCGGGGTGGGGTCGCCGCACCCGTCGATCCGATGACCGCCGGGGCCCTGGCTTGGACTGCCGAGTTCAGCCGGGCGATGCGGCCCTATGTGAACGGCGCCTACGTCAACGTGCCGAACGCCGGCACGGACGACTGGGCCAGCACCTATTGGGGAGCCAACGTCGACCGACTGCGCTCCATCAAGAGAAAGTACGACCCCGCCAACGTATTTCGATTCGAGCAGAGCATCCCGCCGGCGTCGACCTGACCGCTGAGCAGCCCCCGAGCCAGCCGCCACCGTCGGCGGCACGCGAGCGCCCTACGCCGTGTCCGCGTAAACCGTCTGCCCGTCAGCGTCGATCAAATACCGTTCGGTGCCGTCGGCGACCCGGGGCGCATCCGCGCCCAGCGACACCGCGATCTTGTTGCACGCGTTACGCATCACGTCGAGCGTCAACTCCCAAGCCTGCTTCTCGGTGAAGTTCTTCCGCACGCCCGCAGCGACGTCCGAGCCGATGCGTGACGGCGTCCATATCAACGCGTCGACGTACCGCAGCGCCGCCTTGTGCGCCACACCCAGACCATCAGCCGACTCATAGCGCTCGATCTGCGAGTACAAGTCCTCGGACCCGCCGGCATCGAGCGCGTTCCCCTCGCGCAGCGACTTGCACAGCCGGCAGTTGTGCTGTGTGGCACCGCGCAGCCGCACGATCTCCGTCGTCACCGGATCGAGCTCACGCAGTCGCGCCACCGCTGGCACGAAACCGTTGAGCAGGGCGTCGACCGGATCACTGTCGTGGTCCCACGAGGCGACAGCGCCGTTGCTTCGCCTTCGCAGTCCCAGCGCTTCACAGCCCGCCCACACCCGCGGGACGAAGTCGGCGACGAAGATCGCCGCTGCGGTCCGAAACGCGCTGTCGCCCAATGACTTGAGGAACCGAGACCGCTGGTTGGCCTTGATGCCCGTCACATCGACGGCGAATTGCTCCGTGAACGCCGCCACCACCATCTCGGTCTCCGACGACCCGTCGATCAGGTCGACCTCCACCGGCAGGGCCGGCAGCGACAGCGCCCTGCCGCACGTCAGCCGGATGACCGTGTCGAGGCGCGCATCGCCCGAAGACATCGATACCAGGGCCGCGATCCGATCGACAAGTCCGTCATCGCCCATCCATGGATTATTGCGCCTGACTGACCGAAGACATATGGAAGTCGGGAATCCGCAGCGTCGGCATCACGGCCCGCGTCGCCCAGTCACCCCACTCGCGGGGCAACGTCCGCTCGCTGACCCCCACTTCGGTCGCCCGGCGCAGCAGGTCCAGCGGGCTCTCGTTGAAACGGAAGTTGTTGACGGCAGCGGTGACCTCGCCGTCTTCGACCAGGTAGACCCCGTCGCGGGTCAGCCCCGTCAGCAGCAGCACCGCGGGGTCGACCGTGCGGATGTACCACAGCGTGCTCAACAGCAGGCCGCGCTCGGTGCGGGCGATCATCTCCGCAAGGCCGGCCGACCCGCCGGTCATCAACAGGTTGTCGGCAGGCACCGCGGCCGGCTCACCGAACTCGGCGGCCGCCGCCCTGGGGTACGCCAGCGCGTTGATCGTGCCGTCGCGTATCCAGTCCATCCGCTCGATGTCCATGCCATTGTCGAACATCGACACCCGCTCCGACGACGTCGAGGTCGCCACGAACGGCGTGCAGGCCAGCCCGTCGGCGAACGGATCGGAATACAGCGTCAGCGGCAACTCGGTGAGCTTCTCTCCCACCCGCGTGCCGCCACCCGGCGCCGACAGCGCCGTTCTCCCCTCCTGCGCACCGCGGCCGGCCATCGACCACGTCAGGTAGATCAGGAGGTCCGCCACGGTGGACGGCGGCAGCAGCGTCTCATACCGTCCAGCAGGCAACTCGACGGAGCGCTTCGCCCACCCCAGCCGCGTCGACAACTGCTCGAGCATGGAATCGGTTGGCACATCGGCGAAGTCGGCGGTGCTGAACCCGGCCCACGCGCTGGCGCCGTCACGCTTGGCGTTGATCTCCACCGAGCCCGTCGGCTGGGTGAAGCGCCGCCGCAACCCGTCCGAGGTGGCCACGAACGTCGTCTCCAGGATGTGGCGGGCATACCCGTACAACTGGTCACCACCGCGGAACCGGCGGGCCAGAGCGTCGGCGACCGGCCTGAACACCTGCACGCCGGTGCCGGGCGGCGGCGCATCCCAGTCCGCGGACGGGTCACCGGCCGCAATGAGCGGGGCACTGTCCCGCGCCTCGGGCGCCGAGCGCGCCGCCTCCTGCGACGACGAGACCAGACCCGCGATCGTCGTCGGGTCGACCTCGCTGGACCGCACCGAACCGACGTATGCTTCGTCGCCGTTGCGGATGATCGAGATCACCGTGGTCTGCCGACTCGACGACTCGCCGTTGGTGGTCATCGAGTTGCCCGCCCACCGCAGCGCGGCGTCGGACCGGTCCGTCACCAGGACGATCGTCTCGTCGGCCCGGCCCAGCCTGACGGCCTCGGCCAGCGCGATGTCGACGACCTGCTGGGCACCGATCACGGCCTACCGTCCACCCTCGGCCCGAGTGTTGAGCACGTTCACCCCGCGGAACAACGCCGACGGGCATCCGTGGCTGACCGGTGCGACTTGACCCGGTTGCGCCTTGCCGCAGTTGAACGCCCCGCCAAGGCGCCAGGTGGACGGCCCGCCGACCGCGTCCAGCGACCCCCAGAAGTCCGTCGTCGTCGCCTGATACGCCACGTCGCGCACCTGACCGTCGAGGCGGCCGTCCCGGATCCGGAAGAACCTTTGGCCAGTGAACTGGAAGTTGTAGCGCTGCATGTCAATCGACCAGCTCTTGTCCCCGACGATGTAGATGCCGTCGGCCACGCGGCCGACGAGGTCCTCGGTGCTGATGTCCTCAGCGGCGGGTTCCAGCGACACGTTGGGCATCCGCTGGATCGGCACATGGTGCGGCGAGTCGGCGTAGGCGCAGCCGTTGGACCGGCTCACACCGAGCCGCGGCGCGAACACCCGATCCAACTGGTAGCCCACGAAGATGCCGTCGCGCACCAGATCCCACTGCTGCGCCCGCACCCCCTCGTCGTCGAAGCCGACGGTGGCCAGACCGTAGTCGACCGTGCGGTCCGCCGTCACGTTCATCACCGGCGAGCCGTAGCGCATCGAGCCCAGCTTGTCCGGCGTCGCGAACGACGTGCCCGCATAGGCCGCCTCGTAGCCGATCGCACGGTCGTATTCGGTTGCGTGGCCGACCGATTCGTGGATCGTCAGCCAGAGGTTGGACGGGTCGATCACCAGATCGGTCAGACCCGCGGCGACACTCGGCGACTTCAGTTTCTCGGCAAGCAGCGACGGCAGCGCAGCCAGCTCGCCGGTCCAGTCCCACGCCTCGTCCGAGGCGACGGCTTCCCAGCCCCTGGCGGTCGGCGGCGCCAGCGTGCGCATCGTGTCGAACGTCCCGGCGGCGGCGTCGACCGTGACCGCTTCCAGCGACGGCAGCACCCGCACCCGCTGCTGGGTGATCGACGAGCCGAACGTGTCGGCGTAGAACGTCTGCTCCTTGACGGCGTTGAGCAACGCGGAGACGTGGTCGACGCCGTCGGCAGCCAGCAACCGACCGGAGTATTCCGCCAGGACGTCCAGCTTCTCGGCGAACCCGACGGCGAACGGATCGATGCGGTAGTCCGACACCCAGCTCACGTCCGCGTACACCGGTTCGGCCGCCAACTCGATGCGCTCGGCGTTCAGCGGGGCCAGCGTCGTGGCCACCGCGACCGCGCGCCGGGCGGTGTCGGCGGCCACCTCGGGGCTCAGCTCGGCATGCGAGGCGAATCCCCACGTGCCGTCGACGATCACCCGCACCGCCATGCCGATCTCCCGGTCGAGGACCGCGCTTTCCAACTCGCCGTCGCGCAGTTGCAAAAATTCGGTCGTAATCGCGTGGATGCGGAGGTCGGCATATCCGGCGCCGGCGGCCACCGCCGCCGACAGCGCCGCGTCGGCCAAGGCGTGTCGCGGCAGCCCGAGGAAGTCGGCATCCACTCGGCGGGTTGCTGTCACGCCACCAACCTAACGGCGAGGCGCCGTGACCAGTGCCGGGGTCCCGGCGCGTCCGGGCAAGAGGAGTAGTCGACTACGCACATGCCGGGGCCGGAGCCGAACTTATGGTCGGCCCGTACGTGTGAGACGAGCCGACAGGAGCCCGCAATGCACATGGCCACGGTGCCCGACACCTCCCCCCGCCGCACCGCCACCCCGGGTGCCGAGTTGGTCGGCGTGGTGCTCGAGGCGTGCGGCCGCAGCGACGGCGATATGGCGGATTCCGTTGTCGCCTGCTTGATCACCGACACCGTCGAAGGCCTGCTCGGCCTCGGCCGCCCGGACGAGGCGCAGCGGTTCGTCGACACGCTGGACCGCCCCGGCGGCACGCGGACATGGCTGCCGGCGATCTGCCAGCGGTGCCGGGCGATGATCCTCGCCCACAGCGGCCAGGTGGACGCTGCGCTGGCGGCGGCGCGCGAAGCGCTGAGGCTGCACGGCGACTCCGTCATGCCGTTCGAGCGGGCCCGCGCACAACTTCTGCTCGGGCTCCTGCTGCGGCGTCAGCGCCAGAAGGCCACGGCCGCGGCCGCGTTGACCGACGCCCTGGCCGCCTTCGAGGCGCTCGGCGTCGAGTCGTGGGCCCAGCGGGTCCGCGCCGAACTCGACCGTACGGGCGTCGGGCGCTCGAACGCAGTGCTCACCCCCACCGAAGAGCGCGTGGCCGAGCTGACCGCAGTCGGGTTGACGAACCGGGAGGTCGCCGGGCGGCTGTTCCTGAGCCCGAAGACGGTCGAGGTCAACCTGACTCGCATCTATCGTAAACTCGCCCTACGCTCCCGCGCGCAGCTGACCGCGTACATGAACGGCATGCGAACCGGTGAGGCGCAAGCGTCCTGACCGTCGGGGATCAGCGGATAGCGGCGCTGGTGCTGGCGACCGTCAGCTCCAGCGCCAGGGCCGCACCGCACACCACGGCCACGATCAGGAAGGCCCACCAGTCGACGGCTTTCGGCCGCGACGGCGCCGCAGAGATCTGACCGGCCCCGCCGCGTGCGGTGATGGCGTCGCCCATCTCGTCGGCGCGCCTGAGCGCGACGGTGATCGCTGCGGCCAGCAGGTCGATGGCTTCCAGCCACCACCGGCGCAACCGGGCCCGCCGGCGCACGGGCGCCTCCTTGGGCCGCAATCTGCGTGCCGCGTAGAGCACCCGGAACTCGTCGATGAGCATCGGAAAAGCCCGCAGGGCCAACGCCAGCGCGACCGCCCAGTCCTGCACCGGCACTCGCAGCAGGCGCAGCGGCCGCCCCAAGGTGGCCACCGCGGGCGCGACGTCGGCGACGTTGGTGGTGAACGACACCATGGCGCCGAGGCCCAGCAGGACGATCGACAGGGCGGTGATCCGCAGGAAGTTGAGCAACCCGCCCACACCGACCTCGACCGAGCCGACACCGATGACGGGGTCGCCGCCGGCGAAGGTGGCGGTCAGCCCGCCGAGGAACACCAGGAACCACAGCCAACCGGGAATCGATGGCAGCGCACTGCGCGGAACGTTGGCCAGCCGCGCGGCCAGCAGCACCAGCGCCGCGACCGCACCGATCGGCACCCAGCCCGGGTAGAAGGTGAGCAGGACGCCGATGAGTGCGACGACGGTGAGTTTCGTTCCGGCCCACAGATCGTGGATGACGCTGGGACCGGGCACCGGCCGGAGCAGCACCACGGGTCGACGCTGCCGCCGGCCGGTCGACAGTGACGTCATGAGCGCCCTCCCGTCGCCGTCGGCGCCGGAACCAGCGTGCCGGCCTCCAGATGCAGTGTGCGCGGGCACAACTCCTCGAGGCCGGAGAAGTCGTGTGAGATGACGACCACGGTCAGCCCCGCGTTGCGGCGCAGATCGACCAGCAGCCGGAGCAGGCCGCGTGCGCTGGCCGCGTCCAGGCCGGCGAGCGGTTCGTCGAGGATCAGCGCGCGTGGTGAGCGCTCCAACAATCCGGCCAGCACCACCCGGCGCATCTGCCCACCGCTGAGCTGGTCGATGCGCCGTTTGGCCAGCGCGGGATCCAGACCGACGCTCGACAGCGCATCGACGACGCGGGAGCGGTCGCGGGTCGAAAAGCCGGCGGCGGAGGCGACTTCGAGGTCGACGCGGCTGCGCATCAGTTGCAGCCGGGCCGCCTGAAACGAAATAGCCACCGCGCCAACCTGTTCTGAGGCGGGCGAGCCGTCGAGCAGACAGCTGCCCGAGGTCGGCGCGGTGAGTCCGGCCATGATCCAGGCCAGCGTCGACTTGCCCGAGCCGTTGAGGCCGTGGATCAGAACACCGTCGCCTTCGTGGACGGTGAAGTCGATGTCGCGAAGCGCTGTGGCGGCCCACGGCGTTCCGCTGCCGTACTCGTGGCCGACACCGTGCAACTCGAGCACCGGGGTGTCGGAGGGGTGGCTCGCCGGCACCGTCGCGCTGGGAGCGGCCGCGGTGTCCACCATGTCGGTGTTGTCGTCGCCGCCGCTGCTGTCGGTGAGGTCGACGGTCCGGTCGGCGGCGTCGGCCTCGTCGTTGTAGTGGGTGATGTGCACCAGGGCCATCCGGTGGTGCCCCGTCAGCTCGGAAAGCACCGACATCAGACCGTCGCGCCCCTGCTGGTCGACCATGCTGGTGACTTCGTCGGCGATCAGCAGTGAAGGCTCGCGTGCGAGCGCGGCCGCCACCGCGAGGCGCTGCAGCTCTCCCCCGGACAACCCGCCGGTGTCGCGCTCGCCCAAGCCGTCGAGACCGACCTCGCCGAGCAGCCGCTGCACGTCGGTGGCCGTACCGGGGGGCAGGCCCCACACCACGTCGTCGGCCACGCGGGTGCCCAGGACCTGGCTTTCGGGGTGCTGCATGATCACCGCGGTTCCGCCGAGCCGGCCCAGCCCGATCGCCCCCGGGCGCTCGATGGTGCCCGAGGTCGGTTCGCGTCCGGCCAGCATCAGCATCAGCGTCGTCTTGCCCGATCCGTTCGCTCCGGTCACCGCCAGGTGTTCGCCGGGCTCGACGTGCATCGACAGCGGCCCGAGGGCGTCGTGGTCGGCCTTCGGATAGCGGAAGCGGACGTCGCGCAGGCGGGCGGGCACCGGGGCGATCGGGCCGTCGTCGGTCGACGACTCGAGCTTGTGGACGTCGGGGATGCCGAGCAGTCGTTCCATCACCCGCGAGAGCGCCCACCAGCCGACCAGGCTGACGAACGTGATGGACAGCACCCCGGCGCCGAAGAACAGCAGCGGCCAGTAGTCCAGTGCGGTGGCGAAGTCACGCTTGAGTCGGTCGGCCACGCCCTGCATCTCCGGGAAGCGGGCGATGATCGCCGCGGTGCCCTCGACGTTGGCGGTGACCGCCGCGAAGATGAGGTTTCGCAGCCGGACCAGAACGGTCAACGCCGCGACGATGACCGCGCCGAACACCGCTCCGGCGACGATGGCGACGAACAGCACCGTCACCGTGCCCCGGCCCCGGCGCTTGACGATTCCGGTGAGCCCCCCGATGTAGGCGCAGTTGACGACGGTCATGAAGCCGCCCATGCCGGCGATCAGGAACGCGATGATGCCGCCCGCGATGGTCGCGGTGAGCAGCACCCGCAACCGGTAGCGGTAGGCCAGCAGGCCCATCGGCACGGTGCCCAGCAGCGACAGCCCGGCCGCGAACGGCACCACGACCGCGATGATGGCGGTGGCCGCGCACAGCGCCGCCATGACCGAGGCCTGCGCCAGTTCGACGGGACGCAAGGGACCGGATGGTCGAGTCTGGCCTCCGGTCACGGTCATTGCACGATTCTGCCAGCCGCGCATCCGCGAGCCTGCACCGCGCTGTGAGCAGGCATCGGCGGGCCGGTTGATTCGCATAGCTGTTCTATGTAATCTGGCCGCATGACCGAGACCCTGGGAGCGGATCTGCTGTCCGTGGTCGCACGGATCAATCGACTGGCCACCCAGCGTGCGCGCCTGCCGTTCGGGTTCGCGCAGGCGCGCCTGCTGTCCACCATCGAGGATCAGGGCGCCGCGCGGATCTCCGATCTGGCCGCGCTCGATCACTGTTCCCAGCCGACGATGACCACACAGGTGCGCCGCCTCGAGGAGGCCGGACTGGTGTCACGCACCGTCGACCCGGCTGACGGGCGGGCGGTACTCATCCGGATCACCCCGGCCGGCGTCGCGACCCTGCGGCAGGTCAGGGTGGATCGCGGCGCGGCGATCGACCCCTATCTGGAGCGGCTCTCCGAAGTCGACCGGCAGACCCTCGGCGACGCCGTGGTCGTGCTGCGCAGGCTGCTGGCCGACGCGGTCGCCCCCGACGCCGTCCCGCACTGACCGACCGACCGCGATCGCCGTCGGCAGCGACACCTAAAGGGCGAAGGCCAGGAACTGCGTGATCTGGTCGTCGGAGAAGTTGTCGTCGCTGACCATCAGAACCGATCGGCGGCCGTCGGGCAGTTCCGGGCCGAACGTGATCGCCTCGACGTTGTCCAACGGGTCGACAGCAGACGTCAGGTCGGCCAGCAGTGTCTTGCTCATCGGCCGCACCGGCGGCGACGTCAACGACGATCGATCCGACACGTCCTCGGCGTCGCCGAGGGTGACGCGGTAGACGCGCACCGACACATGGCTGCCATACGAACGCTCGACCGCCAGGAAGTCGGTGTCGCTTAGGGCAAGCAACGCGGTCAACCCGTTGTCACCGTCGGGGCCGGTGGGTACCGGGTCCAGCGGATAGGCGTATTGCGCTGTTGCGCGGCGTGTTTCGACATTGAATCGCATGACGCGGGTGAGCGCGCCCGCGGCTTCGGTGGGAACGGCGCCGTCGTTGAACCCGGGGCCCTCCATCGCCGCCCAGAGCACCTGCCCGCCGGGCGCCAACGTCAGGCCCTCCAAGCCGAGGTTGTTGCGCGGCCCCGTCTGGCCGGTCGACGTGCGCAGCACCGGCGGCAGCGCGAACTCTCCGACGTATCGCCCGTCCGGGGTGGCGATCAGCACTCGCGGATCACTGAGCGCGGGCTCGTTGGGTGCGTCGAGCACCCGCGTGCCCTCGTAGGACCAGTACAGCAGTTGACGGCGGGGGTCGAACGCGATACCCTCCGGGTCCGGCGGCAGGCTCGGCGGTCGCGCACCGGTGTCCGAAGCAGCGAAGGGCTGACCGTCCCGGTTCAGCCACGGATGCGTCGAGACGAACTCGACATTGTCGACGCCGTTGTCGCTCAACGAGATCCGTGCGGTGTAGAAGCGTGCCGGGTTCTGCTCCGAGCGGTCGTCGCTGGCGATGAAATACAACTGGGTAGCGGGGTCGTAGTCGATGTCCGACAAGCCGCCCACGACGGTGCCGTCGAACTGCTTGCCGGGCAGCTGCAGCTGACCCAGGTAGGTCAGCGGCGCGGGGGCGGTGGCCGCGGCGCCGCACGCCGACAGCATCGCCGCGCACAGCAGCAGGCCGAGGCAACGCCGCACTACAGCACCTTGTCGACCAGCGTGCCTACCACATAGGTGGCCGCGATCGCGACGGCCCCGAACGCCAACTGGCGCGACGAGGCCAGCCAGACCGGTCGACGGGTGAACTGCGCGGCCACCCCGCCTGCGACGAGCAACCCCGCCCCGCCGCACAGCAGGCCCGCCCACAGGGAGGCGAATCCGAGCAGGTACGGGATCAGCGGGATGATGGCGCCGATCGCGAACAACACGAACGACGATCCCGCCGCGACCCACGCAGATGGCTTCTCGCGCGGGTCGATGCCCAGCTCCTGCACCAGATGGAAGTTGATGGCGCGGTTCTCGTCGCGATGCACCTCCTCGGTGGCCCTGGCGGCGGTCTCCTGCGTCATCCCCATCTCCATCAGCACTTGCACCAGCTCAGCCTTCTCGGCGTTGGGATGCTTGCGAAACGCGCGCCGCTCGACGCCCACCTCGGAGTCGATCTGCTCGTTGGCGGTGGTCACCGAGGTGTACTCGCCGAGCGCCATCGAGAAGGCGCCTGCGAGCAGCCCGGCCACGCCGCTGAGCACCACGGTGCGCGCGTCCGCGGCGGCCGCGACGCCCGCGATCAGCGCGGTGTTGCTGACCAGACCGTCCATCGCACCGAAGGTGGCGGCCCGCAGCCAGCCCCCGGTCACGTCGGCGTGCCGGTGGTGAACGGTGTGCGGCAGACCTGTCGGCGACAGCGGGGCGTTCTCCGATTCGGGCATACCGCGATTCAACGCCAAGGGAACGGCGCGGGCTAGCCAGGGTCGCCTTGGTTGGTGACGTCACGCTTGCGGTTTGTGACATCACAGTTTGCGAATCCTTTCGGAGGGTTACCGTCGAGTCATGACCAGTACCGCGGACCATCTGCGCAACGCACTCGACGGCCGGTGGCGCGATGTGAAGAACAAGATGCGCAAAGAGCTCTCCAGTGAGGTCTTCCGGCCGCACTACACGCCGAACACCGTCATCGCACGCACGAAGGTGGGCGAGCAGATGAGGATCATGGCCGACCGCGGCGCGGCGGAGGACGGGTTCAAGAAGGAGCACGGGGGCAACGGAGACGTCGGCGCCGCGGTCACCCAGATCGAGATGCTGGCGATGTCGGATCTGTCGCTGATGGTGAAGGCCGGCGTGCAATGGGGGCTGTTCGGTGGTGCTGTCGAGAACCTGGGCACCGAGCGCCACCACGAGGCCTACGTCCAGAAGATCATCGACCTCGACCTGCTCGGCTGCTTCGCCATGACCGAGACGGGCCACGGCAGCGACGTGCAGTCGCTGGAGACCACCGCGACCTACGACCCGGCCACCCAAGAGTTCGTCATCCACTCGCCGACACCCACCTCGCGCAAGGATTACATCGGCGGTGCCGCCGAAAGCGCGCGCGTTGCAGCGGTTTTCGCACAGCTCATCACCGCCGACGACGAAGGCCACGGCGTGCACTGCTTCATCGTGCCGATCCGTGACGAGGAGGGCAACGACCTTCCGGGTGTGATCACGTCGGACTGTCATTACAAGGGCGGCCTGCCCGGTGTGGACAACGGCCGCATCCAGTTCGACCAGGTCCGCATCCCGCGCGAGAACCTGCTCAACAAGTACGCCGACGTCGCCGAGGACGGCACCTACTCCTCACCGATCGAGAACGTCAACCGCCGCTTCTTCACGATGCTGGGCACGCTGATCCGCGGCCGCGTGACCGTCGGCGGCAGCGCCGGCGCGGCGGCACGCGTCGCCCTCGACATCGCGACCCGGTATGCGTTGCAGCGCAGGCAGTTCTTGGCGCCAGGTGACGACGACGAGGTCCTGATCATGGATTACCTGGTGCATCAGCGACGACTGTTCCCCCTGATCGCCAAGTCGTACGCGCTGCAGTTCGCCCAGAACGAATTGGTGGCCAAGTGCCACGATCTGCAGACCGCCGACGACCCCGACCCCGAGGAACAGCGTGAGCTGGAATCGCGGGCCGCCGGCCTGAAGGCCGCCAACACCTGGCATGCCACCCGCGCGATCCAGGAGGCCCGCGAGGCCTGCGGCGGCGCCGGCTACCTCGCCGAGAACCGGCTCATCGCGCTGAAGGCCGACACCGACGTGTTCACCACCTTCGAGGGTGACAACCACGTGCTCACCCAGTTGGTCGCCAAGGAACTGCTGACTGCGTACGCCGACGACATCAAGGGCATGAGCCCGGTGGAGTGGGTTCGCTTCGCCGCCAACTTCGCCGGTGAGCGGGTGCTGAAAAGGACTGCGGCCGAAACGATCATGCAGACCATCCTCGACACCCGGCAGGACAACGAAGAGGAAGGCAGCCTGTTCAACCGGGGCACGCAGCTGCAGATGTTCGAGGACCGCGAGGAGTACATGCTGTCCCGGGTGGCGCGCCGGCTGCAGAGCAAGTCCAAGGAGATGAGCGCCTTCGACGCGTTCAACTCCGTGCAGGACCATGTGCTGCACGTGGCCCGTGCGCACATCGACCGCGTGGTGCTCGAGGCGTTCATCGCCGGCATCGACTCCTGCGAGGACACTTCTGTCGAGGGGCAGGAGGCCCGCAAGATCCTCAACATGGTGTGCGATCTGTATGCGCTGTCCGTGATCGAGGAGGACCGGGCCTGGTTCATGGAGCACCGGTTCGTGTCCACCGAGCGGGCCAAGGCCGTCACGCGCGGCATCAACGAGCGCTGTCGCAACCTGCGGCCGTACGCCGAACTGCTGGTCGACGGCTTCGGTGTCCCCGAGCAGTTGCGCTACGCCGAGATGTTGCATCCGGAGAAGATCCCCGACACCGACGAGCATGAGGAGAAGGACGCGACCAGCGCGGGCACCATCGAACCGTAGCCGGGGGGACTACGGACCCGGGACGGGGTCTAGCGCCTCGAGCCTGCCGTCGCGAATCGTGAAGCGGGCGGTGCCGATTCCGGTCGGGCAGCACGCCGGCTCGTCTGCCTGTCGCCACTGGTACTGCACCACGGCCGTGTCATCACCCTGCGGTGTGACCGCGACGTAGGGCCGCGGGTCGGGCGTCGGCGTGCCGAGCGGCGAGTTGCGGTCGAAGAACAGCACCTGCTGCGGGCTGTCGGGGGCGGCGCCCGCGGTGACGATCACCCAGTGCAACCGGCAGTCGGCGCTGTGTCCGCGCGACGCCTCACGCCACGATGCAGAGGGCAGGCGCGCGATCTCGCTGTCGAGTGTCGCGGTGCTCGGCCCCTCGGCCTGGCCACAGGCCACCGAGGTGGTCGGCGACGCGGGCGGTGGACTCCATCCACAGCTCGTCGAGACTCCCAGGCCGACGGTCAGGACCACGGCCGCTCTCAGGTGACGCATGGGCCGAGCTTACGGCGCAGATGTGGGGCCGACGGTCAGGCGCGAACCCACAGGCAGTTGCCGGCCAGTTCGATGGTGAAGGTTCTGGGCGGTAATTCGATGGAGACCGGGTCCCCCGCCCTGCCTTCATCGGTACGCACGTCGCTGAGCACACCCGGGCTCACCACGACTTGATGCTGCGCTCGGCACACACTGCTCGAATCCTGCGGTGTGCCAGTCCAACTGCCCGCCGCCATGTCCGGGTTGCGCTGGCCCTGGCCGTGCAGCTTCAGCGGTGGACCGGAACTGAGCCACCGGTCGGCCGGTGGCTGTGGCGTCGTTTGCATGCGCCACGCACCGTCCTGGCAGACCGACGGCATCGTGTCGCCCGGCAACAAGGTCCTGACGCCGGTCCGCTCAGGAGTGCAGGCGCCCGCGGCCTGGGTCGGTGCGGGGCCCGCGGGCCCGGCGGGCTCGGCACATGCCACCGGCGCGCTGCAGAGCGTCAGCAGCATCGCCAGCAGCACCGACCTCAGCACCGGATCAGACCTTCGAGAGGTCGGTGCGCATCAACATGACGTTGTAGTTGCCCCAATGCGACAGGTTCCAGTACAGGTCGTTGCCGCTGCCCAGTGTCGACGGCGACCAGGGGTGCATCATCGGTGCGTAGATGCCGCCGGCCTGCTGCGGCATCAAAACCTTTGCGCTAGACCAGGTTCCCTGCGGTGTGTCGGAGGTCCGCATCACGATGTTGTTGAACTGGTCGCCGTAGAGCACGACGTACTTGTTCAGAGACTTGTTGTACTGCACGGACATCTCGCTGACCTGGTTGCCGGGATTCGCGACGCCGCAGGCGCCCTGATCCACGCCGAACACGGAAGTGGCCGCGCCGGGGTTGTTCTTGTGCCATCCAGCCGGTGTGGCTCCCCAGCCGAACCATCCGCCGGCGGTGCCCTTGCTGTAGTACTCGTACTGCGACAGGTTCAGGATGTCCTTCTCCGGCACGCGGGACACATAGGCGGCACCCTGGCGGCCGTTCGGCGTGCCGTACATGTAGACGTAGCCGTCACCGGGTCGCACGAACGCCGACTGCTGGAAGTTCTGGTTGCCGGTCCACGGCTGGTTGTAGCGGACGGTCTGCGGCGCCACCTTGAAGGTCTCGCCGTTGTCGTCCGAATATGCGATCGCCGAGTAGTTGGTCGTCCACGAACCCGGTGCGCCCCATTGCGTGACCGACATGAAGCTCACGTACTGGATCGCGCCGAACCTCGAACCCGGAGTAGGTATGGATACGCCGGCCGTGGGGATAAGCGTGATACCCGCGGGCAGACCCTCTGGGAAGATGACCTGCCGGGCGCGGTACTGCGTGGGGCCCAACGGCGCCCCGCCGAACATGTTGCCGTTGTACCACTGACCGTCGGGGATCTCCATGCCGTTGGCCAGGTCGATGTCGGAGCTGCGGAAGATGGTGTTCGATCGCCAGTCGCCTTGCATGTACGGGCCGGCGAACGTGTCGCCTACGGCGATGAGGACCTGGTTCTCGTTGATGTCTTTCGTCAGCGGATTGTCGGGAATCCCGTTGTCCCACATGATTCCCAGGTCCGTGCCGTAGACGCTGTAGCGGCTCAGCGTGTTGGCCAGCAGCGGGTTCTGAACCGTGGCATCGGCCTGGCTGGGATAGACGTAGGGGCCGGTCACCCAGCTCACGAACTTCGTCGACGGGCTGACCTGGGCGGGGAACGGCGGCGCGGGCGTCGGGATGACGGGCGCCGCCATCGCCAAACGAGCCATGGGCTCGGTGAGCGCCGAAAACGCGGTAGGCGAGGTCAGCGAGGTCGGCGCAGTCAGCGCGGTCGGCGATGTCGAAGCCGTCGACCCTCCGGCGAGCGCGGCGAAGAACCTGTCGAACTCGCGACGCGCAAACGCCAAAAGTCCCCAGATCAGCGGTGGCTGCGCTGGACCACCCGGTACGTTGCCGGCCAGCGGGCTCAGCACCCAATTCAGCGCGCTGGAGACGACGTTCGCCACCGCCGTGAAAACGTCGCGCGGTGCGGCCGGAGCCGGCACAGCCGTCGAGGCGGTCATCGGCGCGTAGGTCTGGGTGGCGGAACCGGCCAGCACGCGGGCGTCGGCGAACACCGCCACCTGGGCCGCTTCCTGGAAGGTCGTGGCCGGATCCGACAGCGACTGCACCGTGCGGGCGGACGTGGCGGTGGTCGGTTGGGTTTGCCCCGCAGGCGACGTCTGCGGCTCGAACGACCCGCTTGCCGGTGCGGTGATCACCTCCGAACCACCGTTGGAGTCCGTAGAGGCCGCTGGTTTCTGCTCGAGGCTCGAGTCCGGGGTGACTCCGGGGTCGAGCGTGACGGCCGCCCCGGGCTCGACGGTGCCGGTCGGGGCCGGCTCGTTCGGTTGCGCACCCTCGGCCTGCTCGCCGCTGGTGGGCTCGCTGCTCGACGACCCCGTGTTGGTCTGGGCGCTGACGGTCACGCCGCCGGTGACGGTCGTCGTCGTCGTCGACGAGTCGTCGCCCTCGTCGGCGGCCTCGTCGCCCTCGTCGGCGGCGTCCTCGTCGGCGTCCTCGTCGTCGCCCTCGTCGAGGGTGGACTGCGTATCGGTGCCCGTCGTGGTGCCGGTGGCCGTCACGGTGTCCGTGGTGTTGCCGTTCGACGATTGCTCGGTGTTGGGGGGATTGGAGGTGTTCGACTCGGTGCTGTCGGCTGATGCGATCCCGTGCCCGGTCGCGATCGCCGTCCCCACACCCAAGGCGACCGCCAACCCCCCGACGCGACCGATGTACCGCGCAGCTCCCATGAGTTCCTCCAAAAGCAATCCCCCGGCCCGTCAATATTTAGGCTATTAAATAGCACCAGACGGTACTCCACAGCAAAAGAGCCGAAGGTCCCATGAACAACAGGGGTCGCTGTGGTGATGATCTTGATGGGACTTTGCCGACCTTGCTGGTTGGACCAGCAAAAACTGCTACGAAGTAAGACCGGCCTTGCGCAGCGCCTCTTCGTACAGTCCGATCGCCTCGCCGAGGCCGTCGTTGACCCAGGCATCGACCATGCCGACGCGATCGGCGACCATCTGCACCTGATTGACCCACTGTTGGAACTCGGCGTCGCGGCGCAAGGTGTCGATCTGCTGCTGCGACCCCTGGATCAGGATGAATCCGCCCAACTCGGTGCTCTGCGGCCGAAGGATCGCGGTGTCGAAGCGCTCGATCGCCCGCTCCTGCTGCAGTCGAAGCAGGTACCCGGTCGTCGTCTCCCGAAGGAGTGCGAGCGCCTGCACTTCACGTCCACGCGCGGGGATTCCCCACGCGATCCACAATCCCGCATCGGCCATGCACCCATCATGCGTGGCGCACGCGTCCTGCCGCCGTCGACACACACATCGGCCCGCCATCTCATCGAGATGGCGGACCGATGACTTAGACGGTGACCGCTACCGCGGGGCGCGCGTTCCGGTGCTGCGCCGACCGGTGATCGCCACATAGATGCCGATCAGGATGACGGCAACCACCAGACCGATGACGAACGGGATCGGCGAGAAGATCTTGTCTCCGGTGCCGAAGAGTTCGTTCGAGATCCACGAGCCCAGCAGCGCCCCCACCGCGCCGAGCAGGATGGTGATCAGAACACCGACGTTCTGCTTGCCCGGCATGATGAGCCGGGCGAGGGCTCCGAGAATGATCCCTGCGATCAGCGCAACGATGATTGTCCACACGGCGATTTCCTCTCCAAAGACACTCGCGACAAAACTGTCACCCCTTCTTGGTACCCACGGTGGGTCGCCTGGAACCGTCTGCGCGGTGAATGTTCGGTAACCGAAATCGACTAAGGCGCGGGCTGGCGGATGACTCCGGGTCTGGGGAACTGTTGGAGGAACCCGAAGAAGTCGCGGACCTCGGTGGTCGTCGGCACGAACTGGTCTATCAACCCGTCGATCTGCCCGATGGTTGCGGGCGGCACAGCGTTGGGTGGCACGTACTCCCGCCACATGCCGTCGAGCACGCCGACCACGGGCAGCACGTCGGGACCGCCGATCGTGGGGCCGGTGAACTCGGAATCGGCTGGCTGGGCAGCGGCAGGAGAAACGGCGACACCGAATGCCAAGGCGGCCGATGCGGTGGCGGCAAGGAGCAGCCTCGCCGCACTACGAGCTGAGGGGAGCATGCTGTTCCTTGACATCGCTGAGCAAGCTGAGGATTCAGTATCGTAATGACGCGTGGCCGGCACGACCGGCGAATCGGAGATCAGGGTGGGTCTCGGGGCTGCGAACGATGAGTGCTCCCCCGGCTGGACTCGAACCAGCAACCCTTCGGTTAACAGCCGAATGCTCTGCCAATTGAGCTACAGGGGACTGCTCTCCCGCGATCACGGTAGTGCGCGGGCCGAGGGATGACTCTAGCGCACGTGCCGCTCGGCCCGCCAATACGCCGCTGCCGGGCGCACACCCGCCCGCGTGAGGCAGGATGGAGCCCGACTCAAGACCAACGCAGCACTGTCCGGGAGGAGCCTTGTGATCGGGTATCTCGTCGTATTGGGGGTCGGCTACGTGTTGGGCACGAAGGCGGGCCGGCGCCGATATGAGCAGATCACCGGAACGTACAAGGCGGTCACCGAGAGCCCCGCGGCCAAGGCCGTCATAGACGCCGGGCGCCGTAAGATCGCCGACCGGGTCTCACCGGATCCGCCGATGGTGACGCTCACAGAACTCGACCCCGGAACCGCGGTCATCGGTCCCGAGGTCGTGCGGGATAGTGAGGCTCAGAAGCGCTAAAAGCCGGTGCCGCCGCCGTAGATCCGGCCCGGGAACAACGGTCCCGTGCTGATCCCGGGTCCGTCCGGCCCGTACAGGCCGAACTCCGGGGTGCCGACGTTGACGCCGTTGCCGTTCGAGTAGCCCATGCAGTTGTTGTCTTCTTTATTGCCGAACCACGCCAGGCACTGGGCCGCGGGCTGGCCGGCGTCGCTCGAGCCGAGGAGTGAAGCCGCGATCGGCGCCGCGACGGCGGCCACCGCGAAGGCGCCCGCGGCCACGAGCCGGCGCGCCCGGTTGTTCGTCGATGTCACGTGCATGCCTTCCTCGCCGTTCCCCGACGGTTTAATAGCGCGCCCACCATATCGCGTTACATCAGCTCACGCAGAGATGTCGTCGCCGCTGGCCTGTTCGAGCAGGCTGCGGCGATACGCCTCCATCGCGACCAGGTCCCCGAACAGCGCGTGGTACTCGTCGCCCTGCTCGACGGGCGACATCCGCTGCAGCTTCGACTTGACCTCGGCGATCTGGCGGCCGACCCAGACCTCCTGCAGCCGAGCCAGCACCCCGCCGATGTAGCGGGGCAGCCTGTCGTCGTCGACGACGTTGATGGCTTCCACCCCGAGTTCGTTGACCAGGCTGGCGGCCGCGGGTGAGGCGGTCTTGTCGCGGACCGCCTCGATCCAGTGCGCGCCGGACTGGCTGGCCGAGGTACCGCCCGCCGCCTCGATCGCCGCCCGCACCGCGGCGTAGCCGGGATGGGTGAAGCTGTCGACGGTCAAGGAGTCGAACACCGGCCCGGACAGCGCGGGGTACTGCAGCGCGCTCTTGAGCGCTTCGCGCTGCGGCCACAGCGTCGGATCGGCCGGGTCGGGGCGCGGCCCCAACTCCGGCGGCCGCGATCTGCTCGGTTGGGCGCCTTCGGCTGCCGTGCGCCGCCGTCCACCGCGCTCCGGCAGGCCCCGCTTCTGCGCCTCTTCGCGCACCCGGGACAGCACCTGCGGTTCGTCGGCCCAGCCGACCCAGCCGGCGAGCCGACGCGCGTACTCGTCGCGCAGCATCGGCTCCTTGATGCGCGCGACCATCGGCACGCAGCGCCGCAGCGCCGACACCCGGCCCTCGGCGCTGTCGAGGTCGTGCTCGGCCAGCGCGGTGCGGATCGCGAACTCGAACAACGGGGTCCGCCGGGCCACGAGGTCGCGCAGCGCGCCGTCACCGAAGTGAAGCCGGATGTCACACGGATCCATCCCGGCCAATTTGTCTTCTGAGGCGACGGCCACGAATGACTGCCCGGCCAGGTTCTGCTCGCCCTCGAACGCCTTGATCGCCGCCGCGCGGCCCGCCGCGTCGCCGTCGAAGACGTAGATGAGCTCGCCGCGGAAGAAGTTGTCGTCCATCATCAGCCGGCGCAGCATCGCCAGATGCTCGTCACCGAAGGCCGTGCCGCAGGATGCGACGGCGGTCGTCACCCCGGCCAGGTGCATCGCCATCACGTCGGTGTATCCCTCGACGACCACGGCCTGGTGTCCCTTGGCGATGTCGCGTTTGGCCAGATCGAGACCGAACAGCACCGACGACTTCTTGTACAGGACGGTCTCGGGCGTGTTGACGTACTTGGCCTCCATCGGGTCGTCGTCGAAGATCCGCCGCGCGCCGAAGCCGATGACCTCACCGCCGCTGGCCCTGATCGGCCACAGCAGCCGGCGATGGAAGCGGTCCATCGGACCCCGCTTGCCTTCGCGCGACAGTCCCGCGGCCTCCAGCTCCTTGAACTCAAACCCCTTGCGCAGCAAGTGTTTGGTCAGCGAGTCCCAGCCCGAGGGCGCGAACCCGCACCCGAACCGCCGCGCCGCCTCGGCGTCGAAATTGCGCTCCAGCAGGTACTGACGGCCCGGCGCGGCCTCCTCGGAGTTCAACGCCTGGGCGTAGAACTCCTGCGCGGCGGCGTTGGCGGCCAGCAGCCTGCTGCGACTCCCCCGGTCGCGCTGCACGTTCGTCGCCGAGGCGCCGGTGTAGGTGATGGTGTGACCGACGCGGTCGGCCAGCAGTTCGACGGCCTCCACGAAGCTGACGTGCTCGATCTTCTGGAGGAAGGCGTAGACATCGCCGCCCTCACCGCAGCCGAAGCAGTGGAAGTGGCCGTGGTTTGGCCGGACGTGGAACGACGGGCTCTTCTCGTCGTGGAACGGGCACAGGCCCTTCATCGAGTCGGCGCCCGCCCGCCGCAACTGCACGTAGTCGCCGACGACGTCCTCGATGCGCACGCGGTCACGGATGGCCGCGATGTCACGATCAGCGATGCGGCCGGCCACCGGGCCAGTCTAGGCCGGTTCCAACCGCTCCAATCGCCCCTCTGTGAATGAGGCGACCTGGTCGATCACCACGCGCAGCCGGGCGCCGTCGTCGGCCGCGGCGTTGAAGGCCGGCACGTAGATCGGGTCCAGGGTGGCCGGCGCCCCGGCGAGTATCCAGGCGACCACCCGGTGCACGCGTTCGCGTTGTCGCGACTGCAGTTCCAGGTGCCGCGGGTCAGACATGATGAACTGCAGCGCCAGGACCTTGAGCACCGCGACCTCGGCCCGCACGAGCGCGGGTACCTGCAGGTCCGCACGGTAGCGGGTGAGCGGCCCGCCGCCGGGCCGGTGCCGGGTCGCAGCGATCGCCGCCGAGGCGAACCGGCCGACGAACTCACTGGTCAACCGCTTGAGCGCCACCGAAGCGGTGAGCGTGCCGTCGTACTTGCCGACGGCTGCGACCACCGGCAGATCCGACAACCGCGCCGCCGCGGCGACGAGGTCGTCCGCAGGCAGGCCCGCCCCCATGCCGCTGGCTTCGCCGAGCCGGCCGAGTTCGGCGGCCGCGTCGCCGTCGGCCAGCACCCGCATGTCGATGCGTCCGGAGACCACACCGTCCTCGACGTCGTGCACCGAGTACGCGACGTCGTCAGCCCAGTCCATCACCTGCGCCTCCAGGCACGGCTTGGCGACCGGCGCTGCCGCACGCACCCAGTCCGCCGCGGGCCCGTCGTCGTCGTAGAACCCGAACTTGGCCTGCTGCGGCCCACGCCGCCACGGATACTTCGTGACGGCGTCGAGCGCGGCGCGGGTCAAGTTGAGTCCGGCGCTGATTCCTTCGCCGTCAAGCACTTTGGGCTCGAGACGGGTCAGGATGCGGAAGTTCTGCGCGTTGCCCTCGAAGCCGCCGTGGTCGGCGGCGATCTCGTTGAGCGCCCGCTCGCCGTTGTGCCCGTACGGCGGGTGGCCGATGTCGTGGGCCAGGCCGGCCAGGTCCACCAGGTCGGGGTCGCAGCCCAGTCCGATCGCCATCCCGCGACCGATCTGCGCGACCTCCAGCGAATGGGTCAACCGGGTGCGCGGCGTCTCGCCCTGACGGGGCCCGACGACCTGGGTCTTGTCGGCCAGCCGGCGCAGCGCGGCGCAGTGCAGCACCCGCGCACGGTCGCGGGCGAAGTCGGTGCGGTGTTCGGCGTCGGTGCCGGGCAACGCGGCAGCCTTGGGCGGTTCGGCCACGAATCGCTCGCGGTCGAACTCGTCGTACGGATCTTGCTGCGCGGCCACCGACGCACAGTCTGCCAGGACTGTTCGACGGTACGGCCGGGTCGGCTCCCACTACATTGGCGGGCATGCGACTTGCACGTCTGCTCAGCCTCGTGCTCGCGGTGCTGGCAGTCGGCCTGCTGCTCGCGCCGGCCACCGCGGCCGAACCGCCGTTCCGGCTGACCGGCTACGTCACCGACGGCGCCGGTGTGCTCAACGGCGCGGAGCGCAGCCGCGTGACCACCGCGGTCGACGAGCTGTACTCCGAACGCAGGACGCGCCTGTGGGTGGTATACGTCGATTCGTTCTCGGGCCAGTCGGCCGAGAGCTGGGCCGCCACTACACGACGGCTCAGCGACCTGGGCGACTTCGACGCACTGCTGGCCGTGGCCACGGTCGATCGCGCCTATGCCTTCCTCGTTCCGGACACCGCCACCGAATTGAGCGCCAGCCGGGTGGATAGCCTGCGGCGCAACGCAATCGAGCCCGAGCTGCGCCGAGAGGACTGGGCGGGAGCTGCGGTGGCGGCCGCCGACGGGCTCAACGCCTCCCCGACGTCGGGCACCGGCCTCAGCTGGTTCGGGGTGTTGATCATGCTGGGGATCGTGGCGGTCGCAGTCGGCCTGTTGCTGCTGTGGCGCCGCCGCCGTCGGCGCAAGCGTCGCGAGGCGGAGTTCGCGGCGGCCCGCCGGGTCGACCCGTCGGACCCGAACGCGTTGGCGGCGGTGTCCCTCGACGCCCTCGACGACCTGTCGCGGGCGATCGTGGTCGACGTCGACAACGCGGTGCGCACCAGCGAGCACGAACTCGAGATAGCGATCGAGGAGTTCGGAGCCGAACGAACCGAGCCCTTCACTCGCGCGGTCAACGGTGCGAAAACGACACTGGCGCAGGCTTTCAACGTCCGCCAGATACTCGATGACGCCATTCCGGAGACCCCGGCGCAACGCCGCGACCTGTTGACGCGCGTGGTGGTGGCGGCGGCCAAGGCCGACCGGGAGCTCGACGCGCAGAGCGAGGCGTTCGCCAAGCTGCGGGATCTGGTGATCAACGCGCCGACCCGGCTGACCGCGATGACGCAACAGGTGGTCGACATCACCGCCCGCCTCGCCCCCTCCGAGCAGACGCTCGCCCAGCTGCGAACCGAGTTCGACGCCGGTGCACTGACCTCGGTGAGCGGCAACGTCGATGCCGCCAAGGAGTTGCTGAAGTTCGCCGACCGCAACCTCACCCGCGGCCGCGAGCTGGCCAACCGGCCGGTGGCAGGACAGCAGGCCGAACTGGTCGACTGCGTGCGCGGCGCCGAGTCGGCGTTGGCGCAGGCGCGATCACTGCTGGACTCGGTCGACAGCGCGGCCAGCGACATCCGCCGCGCGGCGGCCACGTTGCCTGCCGCGATCGACGACGTCGAGAACGGCATCAAGCAGGCCGGCGAACTGCTGCGCCAAGGTTCGGTGCCCAGCGCCACGGGACTCACCGAGGCCCGGGACGCCGCGGCGGCCGCCGTGGCGACGGCCCGACGCACCGGGTCGACCGACCCGCTGGGCGCGTTCACGCAGTTGACCACGGCCGACGCGAACCTCGACCGGTTGCTGGTGACCGTCGAGCAGGAACGCGAGGCCGCCGAACGGCTCAACCGGACCCTGGACGAGGCGCTGTTCACCGCGCGGTCGCGGGTGCGCTCGGTGTCCGACTTCATCGACACGCGCCGCGGCATCGTGGGCCCGGAGGCGCGGACCCGGCTCGCAGAGGCCGTGCGGCAGATCGGCGCCGCCGAGGCGAAGCGTTCGACCGAGCCCGCCGAAGCCGTCGCCCACGCCAACGGCGCGGCCATGCTGGCCGCCCAGGCCCAGCACCTGGCCAATTCCGACGTGCAGAATGCCCAGAATTCGTATCCGGGTCCGTTCGGTGGCGGCCGTGGCGGAGGCAACATGGGAGCGATGATCGGCGGCATCCTGATCGGAAACATCCTCAGCGGCGGAATGCGCGGCGGGTTCGGCGGATTCGGCGGCGGAGGGTTCAGCCCCGGCTCGTTCGGCGGCTCCGGCGGCGGTGGTGGCGGCATGTTCGGCGGCGGCGGCCGCTTCTGACGCCGTATGCGCGAGCGTGCGTGTCTGAACACCACATGCCGCAGATCTCCAACAGTCTGTGCACGCTCGTCACCCCCGACCGTGCGCGAAGCGTTGCGCAATGCGGGCGTGTGGTGTTCAGACACGCACGCTCGCCAGAGGTCAGCAGCCCTTGAGGCGGACGGCGAGGTAGTCGCTGACGTTGTCGAGGCCGACGCGGTCCTGGGTCATCGCGTCGCGCTCGCGGATGGTGACGGCCTGGTCCTCGAGCGAGTCGAAGTCGACCGTCACGCAGAACGGCGTACCGATCTCGTCCTGGCGCCGGTAACGCCTCCCGATCGCGCCGGCGTCGTCGAACTCGACGTTCCAGTTCTTGCGCAGTTCGGCAGCGAGGTCACGCGCCTTCGGCGAGAGCGCCTCGTTGCGAGAGAGTGGCAGCACCGCCGCCTTGACCGGAGACAGTCGCGGATCCAGGCGCAGCACTGTGCGCTTGTCCACCCCGCCCTTGGCGTTGGGCGCCTCGTCCTCGGCGTAGGCGTCGACCAGAAACGCCATGAACGACCGCGTCAGACCGGCTGCCGGTTCGATCACATACGGGGTGTAGCGGGTGTCGCCTGCCTGATCGTAATAGGACAGGTCGACGCCGGAATGCTTGCTGTGCGTGGACAAGTCGAAGTCGGTGCGGTTCGCGATACCTTCCAGCTCCCCCCACGGGTTGCCGGTGAAGCCGAACCTGTACTCGATGTCGACCGTGCGGTCGGAGTAGTGCGACAGCTTCTCCTTCGGATGCTCGTAGAGTCGCAGGTTGTCGCGGTCGATACCGAGTTCGACGTACCAGCCCAGCCGCTCGTCGATCCAGTATTGATGCCATTCGCGCGCCGTCGACGGCTCGACGAAGAACTCCATCTCCATCTGCTCGAACTCGCGGGTGCGGAAGATGAAGTTCCCCGGGGTGATCTCGTTGCGAAAACTCTTGCCGGTCTGGGCGATTCCGAACGGCGGCTTCTTGCGTTGGGTCGTCACCACGTTGGCGAAGTTGACGAAGATGCCCTGGGCGGTCTCCGGCCGCAGGTAGTGCAGCCCCTCCTCGGACTCGATCGGCCCGAGGTAGGTCTTGAGCATCATGTTGAAGTCGCGTGGCTCGGTCCACTGGCCCTTGGTACCGCAGTCCGGACAGGCGATCTCGCTCATCGGGACATCGTCCGGACCGGAATAGCCCTTCTTCGCCCCGCCCTTCTCGAAGTAGGCCTCCTGCATGTGGTCCTGCCGGTGGCGCTTGTGGCAGTTCAGGCATTCGACGAGCGGGTCGTTGAACACCTCGACGTGCCCCGAGGCCACCCACACCTCGCGCGGGAGAATGATCGACGAATCCAGGCCCACCACATCCTCGCGGCCGGTGACCACCGACCGCCACCACTGCCGTTTGATGTTCTCCTTCAGTTCCACACCGAGCGGCCCATAGTCCCACGCCGACTTCGTACCGCCGTAGATCTCGCCGGCCTGATATACGAGGCCGCGTCGTTTGGCCAGATTCGCGACGGTGTCGATGATCGAGGAAGACTGAGCCACGGGTGCACAGCCTAGCGACCCCCCGCGACGCCGTTGACATGCACGAGAGCGCATGTATTGTAGGCGTCATAATGAAAACGATTTCCACCTTGCCTGCCGCGGCTGCGCCACCGGCCGAGGGCTTCCACGAGCACAGCGGCGCGCCGTTTCCCGAGCTCCCGCCGCGCGACGTGCTCGACACCTCCGGCGACCTGCTGCGCGCATTGGCCGCGCCGGTGCGTATCGCGATCGTCCTGGCGCTGCGGGGGTCGGCGCGGTGCGTGCACGAACTCGTCGACGCGCTGGCGGTACCGCAGCCGCTGGTCAGCCAGCACCTGCGGATCCTCAAGGCCGCCGGCGTGGTCGCCGGCGAGCGCTCCGGACGCGAAGTGATGTACCGCCTGGTCGACCATCACCTCGCTGACATCGTCGTCGCGGCGGTCACTCACGCCGGCGAGGACGCACAGGGCGCCGAGTGAGCGCGACCGGTTTGCGGTCGACACGGCAACGCGCCGCGATCGCCGCGCTCCTGGACAAGCTCGACGACTTCCGCTCCGCACAGGAACTGCACGACGAGTTGCGTCGCCGTGGCGAGGGCATCGGGCTGACGACGGTCTACCGCACCCTGCAGCAGATGGCCGCGGCCGGCGCCGTCGACACGCTGCGCACCGACACGGGTGAGTCGGTGTACCGACGCTGCTCGGAGGACCACCACCATCACCTGGTCTGCCGGGCGTGCGGTTCGACGGTCGAGATTCAGGGCGGCGACGTCGAAACCTGGGCCGCCGACATCGCTCGCGAACACGGCTTCTCCGACGTCAGCCACACCATCGAGATCTTCGGCGTGTGCGGCGACTGCACCAGGGGATAACCGCCGCCGATACCGCTCAGCCGACCAGCGCCCTGCGCACGTCGGAGCCGGTGGCCAGCACCATGAGGATCAGCGTGCGCAGTGCGTCGTCGGTCAAGCCGGCAGCGGGGAAGTTGTAGCGCAGCAGGACGTCTGCGGCCTTTTTCGAGTTGCGCTTGGCGCCGGCAGCGACATCGTGGGGCGCGCTCTTGGCCGCCAGCGACACCGTGCCGAGCAACGTGTTGTGAGCATGCTCGGCGACCTTTGTCCGCAGCTTGGCGTCCAGCGGCAGGTCCCACGCCAGGATCTGGGTCAGCGACACCAACTCCAGACCCTCGGCGACGGGCACCGTGCGCAGGGAGGCCAGCGTCTGGTCATGGTGCACGGTGACGGCGCCGTCGTCCTCGCGCGTCACCGGAAGCACCCCGTCGAGTACGTCGGCCAGCCGCTCCTGCAGGCTCATCAGGCCCTACCGAAGCGACGGTTGCGGTTGACGTACTCCTCGCAGGCGGCCCACAGGTCGCGGCGATCGTAGTCGGGCCACAACTTGTCCTGGAAGACGAACTCGGCGTAGGCGGCCTGCCACAGCAGGAAGTTGCTGGCCCGCTGCTCCCCCGACGTGCGGATGAACAGATCCACGTCGGGGATGTCGGCGCGGTGCAGGTGTTTGGCGAAGGTCGCCTCCGTGATCCGGTTGGGTTTGATCTTGCCGTCGACCGCCATCTGGGCCAGTTCGCGGGTCGCCTCGACAATCTCGGTGCGGCCGCCGTAGTTCACGCAGTAGTTGATGGTGATGACGTCGTTGCCCACCGTCATCTGCTCGGCGATGTCGAACTCCTTGATGACGCTGCGCCACATCCGCGGCCGTGAGCCGACCCAGCGCATCCGCACGCCCATGTCGTTGAGGTTCTCCCGGCGGCGGCGCACCACCTCGCGGTTGAACCCCATCAGGAAGCGGACCTCCTCGGTGCTGCGGTTCCAGTTCTCGGTGGAGAACGCATACACCGTCAGGTGCTTGATACCGATTTCGATTGCGCCGCAGGTGATGTCGATGAGTACGGCTTCGCCCATCTTGTGACCTTCGGTGCGGTGCAGGCCCCGCTGGGTGGCCCAGCGGCCGTTACCGTCCATGACGACGGCCACGTGGTTGGGCACCTGGTCGGCCGGGATCCGGGGGGCGGCCTCCTTGGACGTGTGCTGAGGCGGGCGGGCGAAGCGGCCATTGGTGCCCGGTGGGATCTCGGGGAAGACGACGGGCCACGTCGACTTGTCCGGAAACGACGGGTAGTCGTCAGGCGCCGGGGGCAGCTGAGGGTAGGTCTTCCTGCCCGCCCGTTTGGTTGCCATGGGGCATATCCTGCCCGAGGCGCGTCACATGCTGGTCGCCAGCCACCGCGGTGCGGTGATCGACGAGGGCCCGGTCCACCCGGTACACCCGCTCGACCAGTGGCAACGTCCGCATCTGCCGTTCCAGATGCCATTGCAGATGCGCCGCGACCAGTCCGCTGGCCTGGCTGCGGTGCGACGACGTCGATGTTTCGGCGTGCGCCCAGTCACCGCCGTGCAGCGCGGCCATCAGATCCAGCACGGCCTGCGGCGGCGTCACCGACCCCGACGGCCTGCAGTGCACACACACGCTGCCACCGGCGGCCACGTGAAACGCCCGGTGCGGGCCCGGCGCGGCGCAGCGGGCGCACTCGGTCAGCGCAGGCGCCCAGCCCGCAATCCCCATCGCCCGCAACAGGTAGGCGTCCAGCACCAGTTCCCTGGGCCTGCTGCCGTCGGCCACCGCGCGCAATGCGGCGACCGTCAGCCGGTGCAACGCAGGCATCGGGGCCCGCTCTTCGCCGGCCAGGCGTTCGGCGGTCTCCAGCACCGCGCAGGCGCAGGTGTAGCGGCCGTAGTCGCTGACGATGTCTCCTGCGAAGGCGTCGATGGCCTGCACCTGGGTGACGATGTCGAGGTTGCGGCCCGGGTGCAGCTGAACGTCGATGTGTGCGAACGGCTCCAGCCTGGCTCCGAACTTGCTGCGGGTGCGCCGCACGCCCTTGGCCACCGCCCGCACCAACCCGTGGTTGCGGGTGAGAAGGGTGACGATTCGATCGGCTTCGCCGAGCTTGTGCTGGCGCAGCACCACCGCCCGGTCCCGATACAGCCGCATCAGGACAGTCTCGCACTGCCATCCGACAGAAGCTGTTAGCGCAGCGCCGATATCCTGGTTTGCGATGGTTGAAACCAAGCGCTTCCCCACCCTGACCCAGCAGCTGTTCCAACTGGCCAGCGGCTCGGTGACGTCGGTCAAGCTGGTCCAACGCTCCCTCGACGCCATCGCCGCCAGCCAGCCCACACTCAACGCGTTCCGCGAGGTGTTCACCGAGCAGGCACTCGCCGACGCCGCCGCGGCAGACCGCAAACGCGCAGCGGGTGAACAACTTCCGCTGTTGGGCATCCCCATCGCGGTCAAGGACGATGTCGATGTCGCGGGCGTGCCGACCCGGTTCGGCGCCGACGGCAACGTGCGCCCTGCGACCAGGGACGCCGAGGTGGTGCGACGGCTGAAGGCCGCAGGAGCGGTGATCGTCGGCAAGACCAATACCTGTGAACTGGGCCAGTGGCCGTTCACCAGCGGGCCGGCGTTCGGCCACACCCGCAACCCCTGGTCGCGCGACCACACGCCGGGCGGATCGTCGGGCGGCAGCGCGGCGGCCGTCGCGGCCGGACTGGTCGCCGCGGCCATCGGCTCCGACGGTGCGGGCAGCGTGCGGATCCCCGCGGCGTGGACACACCTCGTCGGGATCAAGCCGCAGCGTGGCCGCATCTCGACCTGGCCGCTGCCCGAGGCGTTCAACGGCATCACGGTGAACGGAGTGCTGGCGCGTACCGTCAGCGACGCCGCGTTGGTGCTCGACGCCGCATCGGGCAATGCGCCGGGCGACCGCCACCAGCCACCGCCGGTACAGGTGTCGGACTACGTCGCCCAGGCGCCCGGGCCGCTGCGGATCGCCATGTCAACGAAGTTCCCGTACACGGTGTTCCGTGCCAAGCTCCATCCCGAGATCCGGGGCGCAATGGAGGTCGTCGCCGACCAGTTGCGCGAACTCGGGCACACCGTCACCGCGGCTGACCCCGATTACAGCCTGGAGATGTCGTGGAACTTCCTGGCGCGGTCGACCTCGGGTCTGCTGGAGTGGGCCGACCGCCTCGGCCATGACGTCGCGCTCGACAAGCGCACGAAGGCCAATCTGCGCACCGGCCGGTTGCTCTCCGAACACTTGCTGCGCAAGGCCCGCGCCCGCGAGGCCCGCGCACACCGTCGTATCGGCTACATCTTCAACATCGCCGACGTGGTGTTGGCCCCGACGACCGCCCAGCCGCCGCTGGAGGTCCACGACTTCGACGGGCGCGGCGGGCTGTCGACCGATCGCGCCATGATCAAGGCGTGCCCGGTGACATGGCCGTGGAACCTGCTGGGCTGGCCCTCGATCAGCGTGCCCGCAGGGTTCACCTCCGACGGCCTGCCCATCGGCGTGCAACTGATGGGCCCGGCGCACAGCGAGCCGCTGCTGGTCTCGTTGGCCGCAGAACTCGAGGCGATCAACGCCTGGCCGATGCGACAGCCCGACACCTGGTGGGTTCCGGCGCCCGCCCCCGAACCCGAGCCCTCGGTGGTCGACGAATCGAAGATCTCGCACGCCGCGTCCCCCGAGGTCGCGTAGAGTCGTCGGGCATGACGGCGCGGCGGACTTGTGGTGATTCCCGGGTGCGCGCGGCGTATGCGATCTCCCTTGTCGCGCTGCTGGGCGGCGCTGTTGCCGGCATGCCCGCGGCCGGGGCCGACAACAAGCGGCTCAACGACGGTGTCGTGGCCAACGTCTACACCGTGCAGCGTCAGGCCGGCTGCAACACCGATATCGCGATCAACCCGAAGCTGCGCCTGGCGGCCCAGTGGCACACCAACGACGTGCTGCGCAACCGGGCGCTGAACGGCGACATCGGCTCGGACGGATCGACGGTGGCCGACCGCGCGCGCAACGCCGGCTACCAGGGCGCCGTCGCCGAGACGGTGGCGATCAACCCGGCGCTGGCCATCAGCGGTATCGAGTTGATCAACCAGTGGTATCACCGGCCCGACTACCACGCGATCATGGCCGACTGTTCGAACGTCGACATCGGTGTGTGGTCGGAGAACTCGCTGGACCGCACGGTGGTGGTCGCCGTCTACGGCACGGGCGACACCGCGCCGCCGGTGCACGGCCCGGGCCGGCCGTTCGGAGAACCTGGCTCAGGCGCCCAGAGCTGAGCCCCTAGAACCCCAGCCGCCCCAGCTGTTTGGGGTCGCGTTGCCAGTTCTTGGCCACCTTGACCCGCAGGTCGAGGAACACCTTGGTGCCCAGCAGCCTCTCGATCTGCGTGCGCGCGGCGGTGCCCACCTCACGCAGCCGGGCGCCGCCCTTGCCGATGACGATGCCCTTCTGGCTGTCGCGTTCGACGTAGAGGATCGCGTGCACGTCCATCAGGTCCCCTTGTTCTGGTGAGCGCCCTTCCCGCGGCGTCACCTCCTCGATGACGACGGCCAGCGAGTGCGGTAGTTCGTCGCGCACACCCTCCAGTGCGGCCTCCCGGATCAACTCGGCCATCAGCGTCTCTTCGGGTTGGTCGGTGAGCTCGCCGTCGGGGTAGAACGCCGGCCCCGGCGGCAGTTGCGCGGCGAGCACCGCGGTCAGTTCGTCGAGGTTGTCGGCCGCGGTCGCCGATACCGGAACGATCTCGGTGTCGGGGCCGACGAGTTCGCTGACCGCGATGAGTTGCGCGGCCACCCGGTCCCTGCCCACCTTGTCGATCTTCGTGACGACTGCGACGAGTGTGGTCTTCGGGGCGACGGCGCGGATCTGCTCGTAGATCCACCGGTCGCCCGGACCGATCTTCTCGTCGGCCGGGATGCACCACCCGATGACGTCGACCTCGGAGTAGGTGCCCTTCACCAGGTCGTTGAGCCGTTGTCCCAGCAGCGTGCGGGGCCGGTGCAGGCCCGGTGTGTCGACGAGGATGATCTGGAAGTCCGGGCGGTGCACGATGCCGCGAATGGTGTGCCGGGTGGTCTGCGGCCGGTTCGACGTGATCGCCACCTTCGCCCCGACCAGCGCGTTGGTCAACGTCGACTTGCCGGTGTTGGGCCGGCCGACGAAACAGACGAAGCCGGAACGGAACTCGGTGCTCATCGGCGGTCGAATGCACTCATGCGACGACGGCGCCCGCCCGGTCGGTGACGATGATGGCCGCGTCGGCCGAGAGCTCGCGCACCGCGGCGACCCCGTCGTCGTCCGATGACCCGCCGACCAGCACCGCCGCCTCAAGTCCTGTCGCCCCGCTGGACACCGCCGCCGCGACGGCCGCTTGTAATGCGCTCAGCCGCAACGCCTGCAGTGTGACCGGCGCACCGGCGTAGGTGCGGCCGTCGGCGTCGCGCACCGCTGCTCCGCTGGCCGCCTCGGCCCGGCCCATCGCGCCGCGCGCCAGCGTCACCAGCTTGGCGTCCTCGGGGTCCAGCTCACTCATCGGTTTCTTCCTCGGGTGTCTCGGTGGGACCGACCAGCACCGTGCCGATGCGCACCCGGCCGCGGTGGTCCGGGCCGCCCTCGGCCTGCAGCCGCAGCCCGTCCCAGGTGACCTCCGCGCCGGGCAACGGCACGCGGCCCAGTTCCAGCGCGACGAGTCCGCCGACGGTGTCGACGTCGAGATCCTCGCCGAACTCGATGTGGTACAGCTCGCCGAGGTCTTCGATGGGCAGGCGGGCCGACACCCGGTACCGGTTGTCACCCAGTTCCTCCACGGGCGGCACCTCGTCGGTGTCGTACTCGTCGGCGATCTCACCCACGATCTCCTCCAGCACGTCCTCGATGGTGACCAGCCCGGCGATGGCGCCGTACTCGTCGACCAGGAGCACCATGTGGACCCGGTCGCGTTGCATTTCGCGCAGCAGGGCGTCCAGCGGCTTGGAGTCCGGCACGAACACCGGCCGGCGCATCACCTCGGAGACACTGGTGCCGCGGCCGCCGTTGGTGGAGTGGTACGTCCGCTGCACCAGGTCTTTCAGATAGACGACGCCGACGACGTCGTCGACGTTCTCGCCGATCACCGGGATGCGGGAGTGACCGCTGCGCACCGCCAATGAGGTCGCTTGACCGGCTGTCTTGTCACTCTCGATCCACACCATCTCGGTGCGCGGCACCATCACCTCCCGCGCGGGCGTGTCGCCGAGTTCGAACACCGACTGGATCATCCGCCGCTCGTCGTCGGCCACCACCCCGCGCTGCTGTGCCATGTCGACGACCTCGCGCAGTTCGATCTCCGAGGAGAACGGGCCGTTGCGGAACCCGCGGCCGGGTGTCAGCGCGTTACCGATGAGGACCAGCAGCCGGCTCACGGGCGTCAGCACCACCGAAAGTGCCTGCAGTGGAAGGGCCGCGACCAGCGCAATGGAGTACGCATGCTGTCGGCCCAGGGTGCGGGGCCCCACTCCGATGGCCACGAAGCTGACCACCGTCATGATCGCCGCGGCCGCAGCCAGCCCCCAGGTGACACCCAGGTAGTCATCGAGGTAGGCGGCCATGAGCACGGTCGCGCCCACCTCGCACGCGATGCGCAGCAGCACGATGAGGTTGATGTAGCGCGGGCGTTCGGTCATCACCCTGCCCAGTCGCACCGCACCGGGCCGTTCGTCGCGGACCAGCTCCTCGACGCGGGCCATCGACACCGTGCTCAGCGCAGCGTCGATCGCCGCGAACAACCCGCCGAGGCCTGCGAGCACGGCCGCGACGATGAGCTGCCCCACACCGCTCACGGTGCGTCGAAGTATCGGGAGTTGTCCAGCAGCCGCCGCTCCTTGTCGGACTGGCGGTCCTGGTGATAGGCCTCGACCTGATGGGCCACCCACTCCTCGAGCAGTTGGCGCTGCAGCGTGAACATCTCCTTTTCCTCGTCCGGCTCGGCGTGGTCGTACCCCAGCAGGTGCAGCACGCCGTGCACGGTCAGCAGCGCGAGTTCCTGGCCCAGCGAGTGGCCGGCCGCACCGGCCTGGGTCGCGGCGAACTCCGGACACAGCGCGATGTCGCCGAACAGCGCGGGACCGGGTTCGGGAGCGTCGGGCCGCCCACCGGGCTCCAGCTCGTCCATCGGAAAGCTCATCACGTCGGTGGGCCCGGGCAGGTCCATCCATCGCATGTGCAGGTCGGCCATCGCCGCGGTGTCCAGCAGCACCATCGACAGTTCCGCGGCCGGGTTGACGTTCAACTTGCGGATGACGAACCGGGCGACGCTGATCAACTCCTCTTCGGAGACGTCGATGCCCGATTCGTTGGACACCTCGATGCTCATGGGGCTACCGCCGGGCCCGGCCGGTGGCGGATGCGCGCCGCTGCGCCCGGTTCATCAGCGCCGGCTCGTCGTGTCTGGCGTAGGCGTCGACGATCTCCGACACCAGCCGGTGGCGCACCACGTCGGCGCTGGTGAGTTCGGCGAAGTGGATGTCGTCGATGCCGTCGAGGATCCGCATCGCCGCGTGCAGTCCCGATGCCGCGCCACCCGGCAGGTCGGCCTGCGTGATGTCACCTGTCACAACGATTTTCGAGTTGAAGCCGAGCCGGGTCAGGAACATCTTCATCTGCTCGGCGGTGGTGTTCTGCGCCTCGTCGAGGATGATGAACGCATCCGAGATGGTTCTGCCGCGCATGTACGCCAGCGGTGCGACCTCGATGACCCCGGCGCTCATCAGCTTCGGGATCAGCTCGGGATCCATCATGTCGTGCAGCGCGTCGTAGAGCGGGCGCAGATACGGGTCGATCTTCTCGCTGAGCGTGCCCGGCAGGAAGCCCAGCCGCTCCCCGGCTTCCACGGCGGGCCGGGTCAGGATGATCCGCGACACCTGCTTGGTCTGTAATGCGTTGACCGCCTTGGCCATTGCCAGATAGGTCTTGCCGGTGCCTGCGGGGCCGATGCCGAACACGATGGTGTGCGCGTCGATGGCGTCGACGTAGCGCTTCTGGTTCAGCGTCTTGGGCCGAATGGTCTTGCCCCGCCGCGAGAGGATGTCGAGGGTGAGCACCTCGGCAGGCGACTCGTCGCCGGTGCCGGTGAGCATCGCGACGCCGTGCCGCACCACCTCCGGTGTCAGCGACTGACCGTTGGCCACGATGGTCATCAGCTCGGAGACCACCCGCTCGGCGAGCGCGACGTCGGCGGGTTCACCGGCGAGGGTGAGCGCGTTGCCGCGCACATGGATGTCGGCGGCCAGGATTCGCTCGAGCGCGCGCAGGTTCTCGTCGGCGGAACCCAGAAGGCCCATGACGAGGTCGGGCGGCACATCGATCTTCGAGCTCGTGCTGCGTACCGACTGAGGAGACTCGGAGGCCTGCGGCGAGTCAGCGGTTGTCTCGCGGGGCGTCAAGAGGGTTCGATGCCTGCTTTCTGGGGTCTGGCCTGGTCGTAGCTGTGGTCACAGTTTACCGCCGGGTGCTGGCGCATCCCAATGGTTAACCGCACCGGCCGCATCACGACCACCTGGAGGTGAGGACGCCGAGCGCGCCCAGGGCGACCGCCGCGGCCGTCGAGGTGCGCAGCACCGTGGGGCCCAGCCGGACCACCGTCGCCCCCAGCTCGTCGAACGCGGTCAGCTCGTCGTCGGCGATGCCGCCTTCGGGACCGACGACCAGGCTCAGCGAGTCCGCGCCGGCCACCGGCACCTCGGTCAGCCGACGCGTCGCCGACTCGTGGAGCACAAGCACGACGGAGCCGTCACCGGCAAGCGACGACAACAGCTCGGCCGTCGACAACGGGCCGCTGACCGGTGGGATGTGTGCGCGCCGCGACTGCCGGGCCGCCGACCGGGCCACCGCGGCCCAGCGCCGCAGGCCCTTGTCGACCTTGGCGGCGCCGTCCCACCTGGCGACACAGCGCGACGCCTGCCACGCCACGAAGGCGTCGGCACCGGCCTCGGTGGCCAGCTCGACGGCCAGTTCGGCGCGATCCGATTTGGGCAGGGCCTGCACCACGGTCACGGTGGGCCTCCCTGGCGGGACGGTGCGACGGTCCAGCACCCGCGCCGCCAGCCTGCCCCTGCCGACGTCTTCGACGACGCATGAGGCCAGCGCGCCGGCGCCGTCACTGAGGTCGAGCCGCTCGCCGACGCGGATCCGGCGCACGTTGGCCGCGTGGAAGCCCTCATCCCCGTCCACGACGGCGAGGTCGCCGGCGGGCGGCAGCGCGTCCACGTAGAACAGCGCGCGGGTCACCGGTCAGCGACCGGTGAACGTCTCGCGCAGCCTGCTGAACAGTCCGCCGCCGGTGGCCGCGCCGGCGTGGGTCGACCGCACCTCGGCGGCGTCGCGGTTGCGCTTCTCCTTGAGCCTGCGGAGCAGGTCGACGTCCTCGTGGTCGAGTCGGGTCGGCACCATCACCTCGATGTGGGCGTGCAGGTCACCGCGCACTCCCGAGCGCAGGTGCGGCATACCGTGCCCGCGCAGAGTGGTGACCGCTCCGGGTTGAGTGCCCGCCGGGATGGTGATCTCGGTCGGCCCGTCGAGGATCGCCTCGACGGTGACCGTGGTGCCCAGCGCGGCGTCGACCATCGGCACCGAGATGGTGCAGTGCAGGTCGTCCCCATCGCGGAGGAACACCTCGTGCGGCTTCTCGTGCACCTCGACGTACAAGTCGCCTGCGGGCCCGCCGCCCGGTCCGACCTCGCCCTGCGCGGCCAGCCGCACCCGCATCCCGTCACCGACGCCTGCGGGGATCTTCACGCTGATGTCCCGTCGGGCCCGCACGCGCCCGTCGCCGCCGCAGCGGTGGCAAGGGTCGGGAATGACCTCGCCGACGCCGCCACAGACCGGGCACGGCCGCGACGTCATCACCTGACCCAGAAGCGAGCGCTGCACGCTCTGTACCTCGCCGCGGCCACCGCAGGTGTCGCAGGCCACCGGCGTCGAGTTCCCATGGGTGCCCTTGCCCTGGCACAGGTCGCACAGCACCGCGGTGTCGACGGTGACCTGCTTGGTCACCCCGGTCGCGCACTCGTCGAGGTCCAGTCGCATCCGCAGCAGTGAGTCCGAGCCCGGCCGCACTCGCCCGACCGGTCCGCGGGCGGTGCCGCCGCCGCCGAAGAACGCCTCGAACACGTCACCGAGCCCGCCGAACCCGCCGGAGAAGCCGGCTCCGTTCGCCCCCGCCGACGCCAGCGGGTCACCGCCCAAGTCGACGATGCGGCGCTTCTCCGGATCCGATAGCACCTCGTAGGCGACGCTGATCTCCTTGAACCGCGCCTGGGCCCCTTCGTCCGGGTTGACGTCGGGATGCAGTTCGCGCGCCAGCCTGCGATAGGCGCGCTTGATCTCCGAATCCGTCGCGCCCCTGCTCACCCCGAGCAGCCCGTAATAGTCGCGTGCCACGCTGACCCTGCCTGTTCCTGGTTGACGATGCCGGCTCTACCGGCTGCCTAAGACTTCCCCGATATAGAGAGCAACCGCAGCGACATTAGCGATAGTTCCCGGATAGTCCATTCGAGTGGGCCCCAACACACCCATGCCGCCGTACACCTTGCCCGAACTGCCGTAGGCGGTGGTGACCACCGAGGTCCCCGCCATCTCCTCGGCCTCGGTCTCGTGACCGATGCGCACGGTCACCTTGCCCGCCTCCTGCTGGGCGGCCAGCAGCCGCAGCACCACGACCTGTTCCTCGAGGGCCTCCAGCACCGAGCGCAACGAACCGCCGAAGTCCGCGGTGTTCCGGGTCAGGTTGGCGGTGCCGCCCAGCAGCAGCCGTTCCTCGCTGTGGTCGACCAGCGTCTCGACCAGCACGGTCGCCGACCGGCCGACGGCGTCGGCCAGCCCGCCGTGCCCGGTGAGGTGCGAGGCCAGATCCGACACCGCGACCGACGCGGTGGTGACCGGCTTGCCCTCGAGTGCCTGGCCCAGCAGGTCGCGCAGCTTGGCGACGTCGTGTTCGTCGAGCGCATCACCAAGTTCGACGATGCGCTGGTCGACGCGGCCGGTGTCGGTGATCACCACCAGCAGCAACCGCGCAGGCGTGAGCGCCACGACCTCGAGATGGCGCACCGTCGAGGTGGTCAGCGTCGGGTACTGCACGATCGCCACCTGACGGGTCAGCTGGGCCAGCAGCCGCACCGCGCGGCGCAACACGTCGTCGAGGTCGACGCCGGTATCGAGGAACCGCAGGATCGCCGTCCGCTCGGCGGTCGACAGCGGCTTGACGTCGTCGAGCCGGTCGACGAATTCGCGGTAACCCTTCTCGGTGGGCACCCGCCCGGAACTGGTATGCGGCTGGGTGATGTAGCCCTCGGCCTCCAGCACTGCCATGTCGTTGCGCACGGTGGCACTCGACACCCCCAGGTTGTGCCGCTCGACGAGCGTCTTGGATCCGATCGGCTCCTTGGTGGCCACGAAGTCGGCGACGATCGCGCGCAGCACGTCGAATCGACGATCGTCGGCGCTACCCATGCCTGTTCACCTACCCCTCGCGTCGAGTTCGCACCCATTTTACGGTCATCAACAGCGGCGATAGCGTATGAGCGGTTGCCGCGCCGCGGACGGCCCTTTTCCCGCTAGCCTTTGTACCGCGATGCCGGCTTGATGTGGTTGCCCCGGGGGACGACGCGAAGGGTGTTTGCCCGATGATCTTCAAGGGAGTCCGCGACGGCAGGCCCTACCCCGAACACGGGTTGTCGCATCGACAGTGGGCACAGATCCCGCCGCGGCAGATCCGCCTCGACGAGTTGGTGATGACCACGACGGTGCTGGCGCTGGACCGGCTGCTGTCGGAGGACTCGACGTTCTACGGCGACCTGTTCCCACACGCGGTCAGGTGGCGGGGCGACGTCTATCTCGAGGACGGTCTGCACCGGGCGGTGCGCGCCGCGCTGCGCAACCGGACGGTGCTGCACGCGCGCGTGTTCGACATGGACTTCCCGTCTCCGGCTGACGCGTGGGCCGAGTCTCAGCAGATCTAGGTACGGCGGCGCAGCAGCACCAGCGCCGTGAGCAGCTGCCACAACATCACCGTGTACACACAGGCCCGTTCGACGACACCGATCGGCACGTAGTCGACCGTCCAAGAGTGGTAGTTCTGCAGCACGACGAGGATCAGCAGCCCGGCGATCCCGATCGAGGCCCCGATGAGCCGGTAGCCTCTGGTGCCGATCGCGCGGCCCGCCACCGCGGTGCCCGCGAGGATCGCCGCGTTGCCGCCGAAGATCGCGAGGACCGCACCGAGCCCGTGCAGCCACTCGTGCCCGGCGTTCCACAGCGGTGACCCACCGTGCACGATGCCGACCAGGAAGTCGCCAGCGGCCGCGACCACCGTGAGCACGACGAACAGCGCGCCGGTCCACCCGGCCCGCACGGCACGGGCGACGAACACCGAGCCGACGACGAAGAGCACGCCCTGACCGAGGAACGCGGCGTTCATCAGGTAGGCGCGCGGCGACCAGGCCGGCACGCCGAGCGCGCTGATGTACTGCTCGGCGTAGCTGTATCCGGGAACCGCCGACGCCGCGAGCAATTCGAGGGCGACGTAGCCGACAGCTGCCACCAGCCACGCGACCGCTCCGACGACGAGGGCCGTGCGGTTGGCCACCACCGGCGTTCTCGTCGTTGCCACAACATCACACCGTAGGGCACCGGCGGTGCCGGACTCCGGCGCCGTCAGCGCTCCGTCATCGCCTCGCGCAGGCTGCGCGGGCGCAGGTCCGTCCAGTTCTCCTCGATGTAGGCCAGGCAGTCCGACCTGGTGCTCTCGCCGAAAACGACCCGCCACTGCGCGGGAACCTCGGCGAACGTCGGCCACAGACTGTACTGGTCCTCGTCGTTGACCAGCACGTAGAAGTCCCCGTGCTCGTCATCGAAAGGGTTGTGGCTCATGGCTTCTCCTCGCAGGCGATGGGGTTGTGGTCAGGTCGGCGCCGAGGACCCGATCGGACAGCAGGCCCAGGCAGGACAGGTTCGGGAAGCCGGGGCCCTGGGTCAGGCCGGCCAACCCCGGCAGGAACAGCTTCGGCATGACGTGTTCGACCGCGAGATCGTCGCCGATCGAGACCTGCAGCAGGTCACCGGTCAGCGGCCCGCCCAGCCCGAGTTCGAGCACGTCGAGGGCGTCCTGGGCGAGCAGCGGCACGAACCACAGCGCGTCGGCGCCCGAGCCGTCGATGACGAGGTCGAATCCATGGGCGGTCTCCAGCGCCGGACCGCCGGTGTTCGTGCTCAGCGTCAACCGGATCTGACCGTCCCTGGCCACGGCATGCGCCACCCGGCCGCGCAGGTGCCGGATGCGGTCGTCGGCCAACAGGGCGTCCTGCACCCGCGCGGAGAAGACCCCGCGGTCGGTGCGTGCCATCGCGTCGCGCCGTTCGGCCAGCGTGAGATTCGTCCATCCGGTCGGGTCGGAGAACAGCGTGTTCTCGAAGTAACCTTCGCCGCGGGTGAACAGCGTGACCTGCGGCGAGATCACCGTGATCGTGGAGATGCGATGCCGGAACAGCTCGTTGAGCATCGAGGCCGCGGTCTCGCCGCCGCCGATCACCGCGACGCGTTCGGCGGAGATCATCTCGCGCTGGGCCGCGCGGTGCCAGAACTGGGCGATCGAGAGCACCCGCGGATTGCCGGGCAGAATCGACCGCTCGGGTTGGCCGGGGCCGGTGATCATCAAGCCGTCGGCCGGCACCGTGCGGTCGGGTGTGTGCAGCACCCAGCGTTGCCGGTCGAAGCGGACGTCGACCGAGATGCGCTGCACCTCCCCGGCGACCACCGTCATCTCGACATTGGCTGCGACCCAACGCAGGTACTGGCTCCACCGGCGATGCGTGGGTGCGGGTCTGCCGCGGTCGACCCATTCGGCGAACTGGCCGGTGGCGATCAGGTACGACTGCCAGCTGTGCCGGGTCATCCGCTCGTCGAGTTCGGCGTTGCGCCGCGGGACCAGTGCTGACCGGTACGGGAACCCGACGTCCTTTTCGGGGCTGGTGCCCAGCCGGTGCTGACCGTCGGTCCAGCCGCCGTCGGCCTGCCAGTTGGCGGCCACTTCGGTGCGTTCGACCACGACGACGTCGGGCGCGTCGACGCCCATGTCGCGCAGCACGGCGGCCTTGGCCGCGACCGCCACCGCCTTCGCGCCCGCGCCCACCACCGCGAGTGTCCGGTTCACGAGAGGACCTCTTCCAGCGAGTCGAGGAACATCGACTGCAGCATGGCGACGTCCTCGGCGGACAGGATGTCGGGCAGCGTGCGCCACTGGGTGCCCAGCACCGGAGCGTCGCTCGGGCCGAGCATCGCGGCCATGATGGTCAGTTCGTGGCGCACCGCGAGATTCGGCTCCGGGATCGGTGACACGCCTGCCAGCAGTCCGCGGTCGGGCTGCAGTGCGCCGCCGTCGATCCCGGCGTGCATCCTGCCGAGGAAGTTCAGCAGCAGCTGGGGTTCGCGGCAGGCGGCGAGCCGTTCGCCGGTATCCGACCGCAGGTAGCGCAGGAGCCCGAAATCGATTCCGGCGCCGGGCAGTCCGGCCACATCGCTGATCGACTGCACGCGTAGTGGATAGATGGCGGTCAGCAGGCCCACGGTGTCCGACAGGTCGGCGTCGCTGACCACGTCGTCGGCACGGCCGTGGGTCTCCAGCGACAACAGTGGCGGCGGGGTGTCCTGGCCGCGGTGGCGCCGCCACCGGGTGACGGTGCGCGCGACCGCCGCGGCCAACAGGTGCGGTGCGGGTTCGGCGGCGGTGAGCAACCGCACGGTCAGTTCGGCGCCGGCCATCGACATTGAGACCACGACATCGCCGACCCGGTCGGTTCCTGGCCGCAACCGGCGGGCACCCAGCGCGGGATCGTCGCCGTCGAGTTGAGCGGCCCAGAAGTCACAGGTGTCGAGAGTCTCGGCGCGCTCGGCAAGCAACCGCGACCACCGCCGGTAACCGGTGTGCTCCGGCGTCGACACGGGGTCGCGCCCGGAACCGATCGCATGCCAGCCCGCGTCGAGCTGGGCCAACACGATGCGCCAGGACGCGGGGTCCATGGCGAGCACGTGCGCGGCGAGCAGGAGAACACCGGGACCGTCGGGATGTCGCAGCCAAGTCGCCGTCAGCATCGAACCGCGTTGCGGGTCAAGGGTTTCGACCGCGTTCGCAGTGGCTGCGGCGACCGCTTCGGTGACGGCGCCGTCGACCCACACCTCGGTCAGCAACTGCTGTGGCTCGTGTTCGACGAAGGTCATGGACGGCCGGTCGAGGCGGCTCCGCAGCATCTCGTGATCGTCGACGACGGCGCGCAGCATCGCGTTCAGGTGCCCGGCGGTGATGCCGTCGGGCAGCCGGATCGCCTCGGTCTGCATCAGTCGCCGCGGATCGCCGTGCTCGTAGAGCCAGTGCACGTTGGGCAGCACCGGGATCGGGCCGGCCGGCTCGCCGGGCCGGTTGGCCGCCGCCGCCTGGTCGACCTCGTCGTCGAGCGCGGCGGCCAGTTCGCGGACGGTGGCGCACTCGAGCATCAGCCGCGCTCGCAGCGCAATCCCACGTCTGCGCGCGGCCTGCACCACAGACAGCGCGACGATGCTGTCCAGTCCCAGCGCGAGGAAGTCGGCGGTGACATCGATCTCGGCGCCGTCGAGCAGTTCGGCGAGCACGGCTGCCAGCGCGGCCTCCGTCGGCGTCGCGGCGGCGGCGGACCGGTCGTCGGTGACGGTGATGGCGGCCAGCGCCGCGTCGTCGACCTTGCCGTGCGACGTCACCGGCATCCGGTCGACGGGCACGATGCTGTGCGGAACCATGTAGCGCGGCAGGCGTTTTGCGACCAGCGCGCGCAGCTCGGCGACGTCGGGCGCGGGCTCGGCGGCGACGTAGGCGACCAGTTGGGCGCCCCAGCGCCGCCTGCGCACGGCAACGTGGGCGTGCCGCACCGCGGGGTGGCCGTGCAGCACCGCCGCGATCTCGGCGGGCTCGACGCGGTAACCGCGGATCTTGACTTGTGCGTCGGATCGGCCGAGGAAGTCGAGCGCGCCGTCGGCCTGTCGTCGCACCACGTCGCCGGTGCGGTACATGCGTTGTCCCGGCGCGAACGGGTCGGCCACGAATCGCGCTGCGGTTTCGCCGGGCCTGCCGTGGTAGCCGCGGGTCAGCTGAGCCCCGGCCAGGTACAACTCGCCCGGCACGCCGTCGGGGACCGGTCGCAGCCAGGAGTCCAGTACGTAGGCCCGGGTGGGTGACGTCGGCCGGCCGATGGTCGGTGCCTCGTGGGCGGCGACGACCGCGACGACCGCTTCGACGGTGGTCTCGGTCGGGCCGTAGCAGTTGTAGGCCGCCATGCCGGTGCGGGCGCACTCGTCGCGGATCATCGACCACGCGGGAATGCCGACCGCCTCGCCACCGAGCGCCAGCACGGCCAGCGGGACGGTCGTCAGCAGCCCGCAGGCGTGCAGTTGGGCGAACATCGACGGCGTGGTGTCGATCAGGTCGATGCCGTGGCGCCCGATGGTCTCGACCAGTGCCTCGGCGTCGCGCTGGACATGGTCGTCGACGATGTGCACGGCGTGCCCCTCGAGCAGCGCGGCCAGCGGCTGCCACGCCGCGTCGAAGGTGAACGACCAGGCGTGGGCGACCCGCAGCGGACGGCCCAGCCGGGTCGCCGCAGGCCGCAACACGGTTCGGGCATGGTCGTCGGCGTAGGCCAGCAGCGCCTGGTGTGTGCCGACCACGCCCTTCGGCCTGCCGGTGGTGCCAGAGGTGAACACCACGTATGCGGCCTGTCCGGTGCGGGCAGGCACCGGGCGGAAGTCGTCGGCGGGCTCGCTCGCCGACGCGGCCACGAAAGCCTCGTCGACGACGACCGTCGCTTTCGACTGGGCGAGGATGTCGGCGACGCGTTCGTCGGGCATCGCCGGGTCGAGCGGGACGATCACCCCGCCCGCCTTGAGGACGGCGAGCATCGCGATCACGTAGTGCGGGCCGCGCCCCAGTTGGATCGCCACCGGTGTCTCGGTGCGCACGCCGCGAACGGCCAGCGCCGCGGCGACGCGGTCGGCGGCCTCGTCGAGTTCGCGGTAGGTGAGCTCACCGCCGGACCAGCTCAATGCGACAGACCCGAGGCGGCCACCGGCCACCCGGCGAAACATCTCGTGCACCCCCGCTGCCGCCGGTGAGGTCGCAGACCCGTCCCCCAGCACCGGATCCTCGCCGTCGAACAGCAGGTCGACGTCGCGAAGCGGCGTGTCCCAGTTGCTGACCAACCGCTCGACGGTCATCAGCAGTCGCCTGCCCAGCGACTCGGGGCTCATCGGGCCCAGCGCGCCGTCGACCACCTCGACCAGCACCGTGAGGTGGTCGTCGACCAGGTGCGCGGCGATGGTCACCGGGAAATGAGAGACGCTCTCCAGTGCCGCGGGCCGGAAAGTGGCGCCGTTGGCCACGAACTCACCGGCGCCGACCAATCCGCCGGGCGGGAAGTTCTCGTACACCAGCAGGCTGTCGTACATCTCACCGACGCCGCCCATTGCCCGCAACTCGTTGTGCGGCAGGTAGCCGTGGTCGCGCAGCATGGCGGCCTCCCGTTGCAGCGCAAGGCATTGCGCGCCGACCCGCGCCACCGGGTCCAGCCGCACCCGCAGCGGCACGGTGTTGATGAACAGGCCGACCATCGTCTCGACGCCGGTGAGCTCGCCGGGTCGCCCGGACACCGTCACCCCGAACACCACGTCGTCGCGGTCGGTGAACGCCGAAACCAGGACGGCCCAGGCCATCTGGACAAGCGTGTTGACGGTGACGCCGCGGTTGCGGGCCGCGTCGGTCAACCGGTCGGTGGCGGCGCGGTCGAGCGCGACCTCGGTGCGGTGCGGCTCGCCGGCGGGCGGCTCCCCGGTGGTCAGCGCGGGAGAGACGAGGGTGGGACCGTCGAGACCGCCGAGGTGGGCGCGCCACAGATCACGGCTGGCCTGCTGATCGCGTGCGGCCAGCCAGCCGATGTAGTCGCGGTAGGGGCGCGGCGGCGGCGGCAGCACACCGGTGTCACCGCCGGAGCGGTACAGCGCGATGAGCTCGCCGACGAACAGGGGCAGCGACCAGCCGTCGATGATGATGTGGTGCGCGACGACAACGAAGCGGAACCGGCCGTCCTGATGACCGGCGATGTCGATGAGCAGGAAGCGGATCGCCGGACCGCGTTCCAGATCGAACGGACGCCGCCGTTCGTCGGCTTCGAGCGCGGCCACCTCGTCGGCGGCGGCGATGACATGCCGCCAGGGCACGTTCACGCGGGCGGGCACCACCTGCACCGGCCTGCTCAGATCGCCGCGCAGGAAGCAGGCCCGCAGGTTCGGATGCCGGGCCAGCAGGGCCGCGGCGCAGTCGCGCAGCAGAGCGGTGTCCAGTTCGCCGGTGATGTCGGCGGCCATCGCGATGACATACGGGTCGTCGGCGCCGGTGCTCAACTGGGCCAGCGAGAACAACCCCTGCTGCAGGGGGCTGAGCGCCATCACGTCCTCGACGGCGGGCTCGGACTGCGTCGCGGTCACCGGACGCCGTCCTGCGAGGCAGACCACATCGACGTCACCGCCGCCAGTTCGTCGGCCGAGAGTCCTGAGGCGGCCATCGGCTCATGGCGGGTGTCGGGTGTGGAATGCGCGCGGGGGGCTTCGTCGACGGTGGCGGCGAGCGCGTGAATCGTGGGGTTTTCGAACACCATTCGCGCGGTCAACGACAGACCGGTATCGCGGGCGCGCGCCGCCAGCTGGACCGCCAGAATGGAATCGCCGCCCAGTTCGAAGAAGTCGTCGGTCCGGTTGACTTCGGCCACTCCGACGATCTCGGCGAGGATCGCGGCCAGCACTCGTTCGGTCTCGGTGCGCGCCGGTTCGGCCATGCCGGCCGGGGTGGCGGCCCGGCGACGCGGTTCTGCGCTCTCGACCAACTCCACTCGCCCGTCGGCGGTCCAGCGGCCACGTCTCCCGGTGGCCCGCAGGACGGTCTCGTCCTCGACGGTCACCTGCTCGTAGACGTCGCCGACCACCCCGATCGCGACGTTGTCGTACCAACCGTCGAACACGCTGGTTTTCGCTGCGGCGCAGAACCTCTCGACAAGGCGGCGTTCGTCGCAGTCGGCGATTTGCACGTCGCGCACCCGCTGGTCCGGATCGTCGGCAAGCGCTGCGAGCACACGGGAGAGCCAGCCGGTGAACCGTTCGGCGGTGGCGCGCCGGTACAGGTCGGTCCGGTAGATCACGTGTCCGCGGTATCCGTCATCGGTGCCGTAGAAGTTCACGGACAGGTCAGCGTGCGCGACGTCGAACGGCGGTTCCAGCGCGGTGAACGTGGTGTCCGCGGCGGGCCCCGTCTCGACGAGCCTGCCATCGGGCAGCGCGTCGCGCACATGCACCACCACACCGAACAGCGGGTTGCGCGACAGCGACCGAGCCGGGCGGACCGCGTCGACCACCTGGTCGAACGGCAGGTCCTGGTGGGCGTAGGCGGCCAGCGCGGTGTCGCGGGCCCGCCGCAGCACCTCCCGCAATGTGGGGTTGTCGCGCAGATCGTTGCGCAGCACCACGATGTTGACGAAAAAGCCCACCAGCGCGTCGAGTTCGGGTTCGGTGCGGCCCGCGACGGGTGTGCCGAGCGGTACGTCCGGCCCCTCTCCGGCTTTGTGCAGGGCGAGGGCCACCGCGGATTGCAGCAGCATGAACTCGGTGACACCGAGTTCGGCGCTCAGTTCGGCGAACCTGGCCCGGGTCGCGGGGTCGATGCTGAATGCGACCGCGTCACCCGCCCCGCTGAGAACGGGCGGCCGGCCGAAGTCCGGCGCCAGGCCGGAGTCCTCGGGCACGCCCGCCAGTTGCCTGCGCCAGTACTCCCGTTGCTCGGCAATGGGCCCGTCGCCGTCCGACAGCAGCGCGGCCTGCCAGGCGGCGTAGTCGGCGTACTGCACCCGCAGCGGCGCGAAGCCCGGTGACCGGCCTGCCCGCCGCGCGCGGTACGCCGTCATTAGATCGGTGAACAGCACCATCGCCGACCAGTGGTCGGCCGCGATGTGATGCACCACCAGCGACACCACGTGTGCGCCGGGGGTGGCCAGCACCGCGGCCCGTACGGGCAGATCGCATTCGAGGTCGAATACGTGTTTGCGTTCCTTCTCGAGTTCGTCGCGCAGCCAGCCGTCGTCCCCGCCGCGTGCCCGGCGCACCGCGACCTCTCCCGCCTGGTTGACGATCTGATGCGGTGCGCCGTCGATCTCTCGGTAGGTGGTGCGCAGCACCTCGTGCCGCGCCACGACGTCGCGCACCGCCTGCACGAACGCCTCGGGGTCGCATGGCCCGTCGATGCGGGCGGCGAACGGGATGTTGTTGACCGGGCCCGGCCCGTCGACCCGGTACTGGAACCACATCCGCAGCTGGGACGCCGACAGTTGCAGTGGTCCGTCGTGCGGGACGCTGGCCAGTCGTGGCCTGCGCTGGTCGGTTGCGGCGGCCGAGTCGATCCGCGCGGCCAGTGCGGCCACGGTGCCGAGCTCGAAGACGTCCCGCACGCCGATGTCGACGTTGAACCGCACCCGCACTGCGGCAACGAGTTTCGTCGCGAGCAGCGAGTGGCCGCCGAGTTCGAAGAACGAGTCGTCGGCGCCGATGTCGACGGCGTCGCGTTCGAGCAAGTGGGCGTAGAGGTCGGCGAGCAGGCGTTCGGTGCCGGTCGCGGGCTCGCGGTAGGTGGCGCCGGTGCTCCAGTCGGGGTCGGGCAGCGCCGACCGGTCGATCTTGCCGTGCGCGGTGATGGGGATCTCGTCGAGCACCACGTATGCGGCGGGCACCATGTACTCGGGAAGCGCAGCGGCGACCCGGTTGCGGATGCGCTCGACGTCGACGTCGGTGACGTCGTCGGCCGGCGTCACGTAGCCGATGAGGCTCTGCCCGGCGCCCGGCAGGTCGCTGACCACCACCACTGCCTGTCCGACGCTGGGGTCGACGGAGATCGCGGCAGCCACCTCGCCGAGTTCGATGCGGAAGCCGCGGATCTTGACCTGCTCGTCGGCGCGGCCGACGAACTCGATGTCGCCGTCGGGGTTGCGGCGGGCCAGATCGCCCGACCGGTACAGCCGGCCGCCGGGTGTGAACGGGTCGGCGACGAACCGCTCGGCGGTCAGCCCCGGCCTGCGGTGGTAGCCGCGCGCCACATGTGTTCCGCCGATGTAGATCTCCCCGATCACCCCGACGGGCACCGGCTGCAGCGCGTGGTCGAGCAGGTGGATCTGCGTGTTGATCTTCGGGGTGCCGATGGGCACGATGCGCGTGCCCTGCTTGCCTTCCACTTTGTAGCGGCTCGAGTTGATCACCGTTTCCGTGGGGCCGTAGAAGTTGTGTAGCAGCGCGTCGAAGGTCGCGTGGAACTTGTCGGCGAGCTCACCCGGCAGCGCCTCACCGCCGATGGGCACGCGCTGCAGCGTCCGCCACCGGTTGACGCCGGGCAGGGAAAGGAACAGCCCGAGCAGTGACGGCACGAAGTGCATCGACGTGATGCCCTCGGTGTGCAGCAGTTCGGTCAGGTAGCCGATGTCGCGCAGCCCGTCGGGCCGCGGGATCACCAGCCGCCCTCCGCAGGCGAGCATGCCGAAGATCTCCCCGATCGACACGTCGAAGCTGGGCGAGGCGACCTGCAGCAGCCGTTCGTGGTGGTCGATGTCGTATTCACCCTGGAACCAGACGAAGTACTCGGCGACCGGTCGGTGCGGCACCGGCACGCCCTTGGGCAGGCCGGTCGACCCCGAGGTGTAGATGAGGTAGGCCGTGTTCTCGGGCCGCAGCGCCCGAACCCGGTCGGCGTCGGTGGGATCGGTGTCCGGCAGGTCGTCGAGATCGGTGATGGGTTCGCGGACGACGAGTTCGGGTTCCGAGTCGGACAGGATGAAGGTCAACCGGTCCTGCGGGTAGCTGGGGTCGATCGGCAGGTAGACCGCGCCGGCCTTAATCACCCCGAGTGCGGTGATCACCAGTTCCGGTGAGCGGTCCAGCAGCACCGCCACCCGATCCTCGGCGCCGATGCCCTTGCCGATGAGCCAGTGCGCGACCCGGTTCGCTGCCGCGTTGAGCTCGCGGTAGGTGTAGTGCCTGCCCTCATAGACCACGGCCACCGCGTCCGGGGTGCGGGCCACCTGCTCCTGCACCAGGGCGGTCATAGTCGTTGGCGCCGTGGTGAACTGTTCGCCGGCGGAGACGCGGCGCAGCCACTCGGCGTCGGCGGACCCCAGCAGGTCGAGCTCGCTGATCGGCCGGTCGGGATTCACCAGCGCATCGTCGAGCAGCACCGAGTAGTGCTCGAGCAGCTGTCGGGCCAACGCCGCGTCGAGGATCTCGACCAGGTACTCGGCCTCGACTTCTGCACCGGTGTGGTCGAATTCGACCATGAAGCCCAGCGGCAGCTGGGTGAGCCGACCGCGCAGCTCACTGCGGCGGCAGGTGATACCCGGGGGGCGGAAACCGTCGCCGTCGGCGCCGCGCGCACCGAAGGACACCCGGGTCATCCTTTCCGCGCCGTGGGTGCGGTCGGGGTTGAGTTCACGCACGACGCGGTCGAGATCGACCCGTTGATGGGCGAATGCACCGACCGCGGTGTCGCGGGTGTGCGCGAGCACCTCCCGGAAGCTCTGGCGGGGTTGCGGACGAAGCCGCAGGGCGACCGTGTTGCCGAAATAGCCGATGACGTCATCGACATCGGCGCCGCGGTTGAGCACCGGGCTGGCCACGAGGAGGTCCTCGGCTTGGGTGTAGCGCTGCATAAGCACACCGAACGCGGCCAGCAGCACCATGTACGGTGTCGCGCCGGACTCCTTGGCCAGCATCGCGACCCGCTCGACCGTCTGCTGCGACAGCGGCAGCGTGGCGCGTTGGGACCGCCAACTCGTCGGCACCGCAGAACCGTTGGGGCCGGGCAGCTCGAGCGGTTCCGGCGGGTTGGCGAGCACCGTTCGCCAGTAGTCGATGTCGTCGTCGACCGGGTGGAGGTCCGGTGCAGGCAAGCGAGCCGGAACCAGCTGCTCGCCCACGTATGCGCGGGTCAGGTCGCCGAAGAACACCGACCAGCAGCCGTCATCCCACGCGATGTGGTGTGCGACCAGAAGCATGACGTGCTCATCGGGCGCGGTGCGCACCAATGTGAGCCGCAGCGGGGAGTCCGTGGCGAGATCGAAGGGAGCGCCGAACTCGCGCTGCGCCAGCACTTCCAGGCGCAGCTGCCGTGCGTGCTCGGACAGGTCGGTCAGGTCGTGCACCGACCAACCGGGGGTCAGCTCCTGATGCACGGCGGGTTGCGGCTCGCCGTCGGCGCCGGCGGCGTAGGTGGTGCGCAGGATCAAATGACGCGCGGCGACCGCGTCGACGGCATCGTGTAGTCGGGCCACATCGAGTTGCCCGGTGATCCGGTAAGACAGGCAGATGTTGAGGATCGCGCCGGTCGGATCGGCCATCTGCACGAACCACATGCGGCGCTGCCCGTCGGAGAGCCCGGCGGCGACAGATGCGTCCCCGGAGGCGCCCGGGGCCGAACGCAGACCGCGCTCGGCGAGCCTGCGCCGCAACAACTCCAGCCGCTGGTCGTCCTGCCTGGCACGGGTGTCGACCATGTCAGTCACGCGTTTCCACCTTCTGTCGTCTGTGTCGTGGCGTCGAGGCTGGCGATGAGCGCCCCGCCGGTGATGCCGCCGAGCAAAGTGGCCAGCGCGACCTTCCGCCCGGTCGTGCGGTGCAGCCGTTTGCGCAGATCGAGCGCGAGCAGCGAGTCCACCCCCAGGTCGAGCAGCGAGGTATCGAGATCGATGAAGTCCGGCTGCAGGTTCAGCACCGCCGCGAGGTCGGCTCGCACCCGGTCCGCGGTGTCGCCGCCGGACACCACGGGTCCGTCGTCGGCGGCCTTCGGCGCCTGACTGTCGAGGAACACCTGCAGCCGGGCGTGGTCGGCGGCCAGCAGCAGTGGGTCCTCGGTGTGGTCGCGCAGGGTCGCGGCGACCGCGGCGTCGGGGTTCATCGGCTGCAGACCGGACCGCTGGATGCCGGCCACCTCGTCGGCTCCGGCGATCCCACTCCCCCGCCACAGTCCGTACCTCGGCGCCACACAGTGCCTGCCATCGGCCCGAAGCTGGCCCGCCAGCACGTCGAGCATCCGGTTGGCCGCCGAGTAGGCGGCATGACCGCGACCGCCCCAGACACCGGATATCGACGAGCACAGCACGATTCGCGCGTCGGCACGCATCGGCCACAGCTCCGCCATGCGGGCCATGCCGCCGAGCTTCGCCGCCGCCGTATGGACGAACGCCTCGGCGGTGAGTTCGTCGCGGTCGCCGAATGTCGCCGCGCCGGCGGCGTGGACGACCAGCGACGCACCGACCCCGGCGTATGCGCGCGCAGCAGCCGCGACGTCGGCGGCGGCGGTGACGTCGCAGTGTGCAGCCACCACGTCGGCGCCCAGTCGGGTCAGTTCGGTCACAACCGCCGTGTCGACACCGCCGCGGCTCAGCAGCACGACGCGCTGAGCGCCGTTGGCGGCGAGGTGACGCGCGAAGTGCAGGCCCACCGCACCGCTGCCGCCGGTGATCACCACGTTGTCGAGCACTCCGGTGTCCAGCCGCCACGGCGGCGCCGGTTCGGTGGGGTCGGTGACGGATCGGACGAGGGTCGTTGTCTGCGAACCGTTGTCGCGAACGGCGAGCTCCTGCGACTCGCCCAGCAGTGCATCGACCGCGGCCGCGACGACCGCTTCCCCGGGTTCCCAGGACGGCAGGTCGAGGTGCCGGTAGGCCTGGTCGGGCCGGTCGAGGCCCAGGCTGCGATGCATCGCCGCCAGTGCGGCCTGGGCTGGGAGCGCCACCGGTTCGTCGGGGCGGACATGCTCGCCCCCCGCGGTGACCAGACAGACGGCGCGACAGCCGGGACCCGCTGCGTCGACGTAGTCGAGCAGGCCGGCGCCGACCAGGTCGGCGACCTCGCGTGCGGAGCGTTCCACATCCGGGTGGTCCAGGACGGGCGCAACCGCGACCAGCAGGTCGGCGTCCCGGGCTGCCGTGACGTCGACCGCGTGGTGGTGGTGCAGCGCGGCGCGCAGCAGGCCGGCGAGGCCGACTGGCGTCGGGCCTGCGTCGGGACCGGCGAGGTCGAGCACCGCGACGCGGCGAACACCCTGGCTGAAACGTCTGGTAAGCAACGGCTTCCACGTTTCGGTGGCCACGGTCAGCCCGTATACCGGCGGCAACGGTCGGGGATCGGCCCACAGGTGCGTGGCCCGCATGGGTGCGTTGGGGAAGTTCCGCAGCGGCGGCCGGGTCATGTCGACCAGACCGGTCCAACCATTCCTGTCGTCACCCGCAGCGGCGGCGACGATGCTGGCGGACACCGCCTCGACCAGCGGGGCGTCGCGATGGCCCGACCCGGTCACCAGGCATTCGTCGCCGACGAGGTCGGCCATGGCCAACAGCAGCGCCGGATGCGCCGAGATCTCGACGAACCGGTCGACACCGTTGCGGAGCGCCGCGGTTACCGCCAGGTCGAAGCGGACTGTGTTGCGCAGGTTGCGGTACCAGTAGTCGCCGAACCCGGTACCCGCATCCACCGCCGATCCGGTCGTCGACCCGATGAACTCGACCGCGCTGTCGGCGAACTCGGCCTGCGGCAGCATCGCGGTGAGGTCGGCACGAAGCCGCTCCAGAGCGCTGCTGTGGCCGGGGTAGTCCACGTCCAGTTGGCGGGCGAACAGCCCCTCGGCAGTCGCGGCGGTGACCAATGTTGCGACCGCCGCGCGGTCCCCCGACACCACGACCGATGCGGTCGCATTGACCGCCGAGACCTCCAGCCAGCCGGGGACCGCGGCGATCAGCCGTTCGACGTCGTCCAGCGAGACGCCCAGTGCGGCCATGCCGTGGTCGCCGCGCAGGCGCTCGACCGCCCTGGCCCGGGCTATGACGACGGCGGCAGCATCGGGCAGCGCGATGCGGCCCGCCACGTAGCAGGCCGCGACCTCGCCGAGGCTGTGCCCGACCGTGACGTCGGGGGTGATTCCGGCGGCACACCAGAGGCGGGCCAGCGCCACCGCATGGGCGAACTGCGCGCCCTGGATCTGTACCTGGGGCCAGGCTCCCCCCGGCGTGTCGGCGAGCAGATAGGGCAGCGGTGACCGCTCGCCCGCGGCGACGAACGCGTCGGCGCAGCGGTCGACGTGGGTGCGGTAGACCGCGGATCGGCGGTAGGCGTCGGCACCCATCGAGGACCACTGGTTGCCCTGTCCGGGGAACACGAAAGCCGTTCGGGCCGAACGCGCCTCGCGGGAACGGGTGAGCAGCGGGTGCTCGACGCCCGCGACCAGCGCGCGCAGCCCGTCGGCCAACTCGGCGGTGTCGACCGCGCGCACGACCGCCCGGTGCCTGCGCAGCCTGCGGGTGCGCAGCAGGGTGGCCGCCACGGCGGCCACGTCGGTTCCCTCGTCGAGGTGACGCAGGATCGCCGCGGCGTCGGCCGTGACGAGTTCCTCGGCGTGTGCGCTCAGCACGACGGGCACCCGCCCGTCGGGCAGTCCGGCGGCCGTCATGCCGCCTCCGGCCGCGCCGGGATCGAGACGATCACGTGGGCGTTGGTGCCGCTCATGCCGAATGCGGTCACCGCAGCCAGTCGGTGGCCGTCGACGGCGGGCCACGGCGACTGCTCGGACGCCAGCCGCAGACCCTGACCGGCCCAGTCGATTTCGGGGCTCGCCTCGTCGGCGTGCAGGGTGGCGGGAACGGTGCCGCACTCTGCGGCGATCAGCACCTTGGCCAGGCCGAGCCCGCCCGCGGCAGCCTGGGTGTGTCCGAGGTTCGACTTCACCGAACCCAGCAGTGGGCCCTTCCCGGGAGCGGTGGCTCCGTAGGTCCGGGCAAGCGACTGAAGTTCGGTGCGGTCGCCCAGGCGGGTCCCGGTGCCGTGGCCCTCGATCATCCCGATGTCCTCGGCGCGCACGCCGCTCCGGTCGATCGCACGGCGGAACAACCGCGCCTGGGCCTGTCCGTCGGGTGCGGTGAGCCCGACGGATCGACCGTCCTGGTTCAGGCAGGTGGCGCGCAACTCGGCGTATACGTGGCGGTTCTCGCGAAGGGCGGCCGAGCGCCTCTGCAACACGAACATCGCCGCGCCCTCGGCCCACACCGTGCCGCTGGCGTGGGCGCTGTAGGGGCGGCAATGGCCGTCGTCGGACAACGCGTGCTGTTTGGCGAACTCGACGAAGAACCCGGGTGAGCCCATCACGCAGACGCCACCGGCCAGCGCCACGTCGCAGTCACCCGAGCGCAGCGCCTGGGCCGCGGTGTGCACCGCGGTCAACGCCGACGAGCAGGAGGTGTCCACGGTCAGCGCGGGACCGGCCAGGCCGAGGGTGTAGGCGATCCGCCCCGAGATGACCCCCAGCGAGGTTCCCGACATGAGGTGTCCGGTGAGATCCGAGTACTCGGCGAGGTCGGGCCCGTACCCCATCACCGACGCGCCGACGTAGCAGCCGGCGTCGTGGCCGGCGAGGTCGTCGGGATTGATGCCGCTGTTCTCCAGCGCCCGCCACGACACCCGCAGGGCGACCCGCTGCTGCGGGTCCATGGCGACCGCCTCGCGGGGCGAGATCCCAAAGAACTCGGGATCGAAAGTGGCTGCGCTGTCGAGAAACCCGCCGAGATCATGGATGCGTTTGAAGCCGTCGCGGGCCGACCCGTCGAGAACGTCACGCACCCGCCAGCCGCGGTCGCGCGGGAACGGCCCAAGGCCTTCGCGTCGTTGCGACAACAACGCCCAGTAGTCGTCGGCGGTGACGATGCCGCCCGGTGCCTCGAGCGCCATGCCGACGATGACGATCGGGTCGGCGGCCGCGCCGTGCCGCCTGCTATCCGGCATTGACCAGCTCCGCGACCGCGTCGATGTGGTCGTTGAGGTAGAAGTGCCCGCCGTCGAAAACCGACAGGGTGAACGCGCCGTCGGTGTGAGTCTGCCAGTGCCGCAGCATGTCCTGGCTCACCCGATGGTCCCCGTGGCCGCCGAGCGTGTGGATGTCGGCGCGGATGCGCACGTCGGAACCGCAGGCGTACCGGTTGAACGCCAGGTAGTCGGCGCGCACGGCCCGCACGAGCAGTTCGATGAAGTCCTCGTCCGCCAGCAACCGCGGGTCGGTGCCCCCGAGGTCGACCATGTTGGCGACGACTTCGGCCGCGGCGGTCGGTAGGCGCGGCGACGTCGCGATCGTCGACGGCGCCTGGCTGGCCGACACCCAGAGTTGCCGGACGTCGACACCGTGGCGCTCGGCCGCTCGGGCGAACTCGAACGCGATGACCGCACCCATGCAGTGGCCGAACAGGCGCAGCGGGCCGAGACCCGCCCAGTCGCCGGCCGCGAACAACTCGGCCGCCAGTTGCTCGACGGTGTCGGGGGCGGGATGGGTCAGCCGGTCCGCCCGTTGCGGATACTGCACGACGAACGCATCCCCGCCGCCGCGCGACAGCGCCGAGGCGAACGCCCGGTAAGCAGCGGCGGCGCCGCCGGCGTGCGGGAACACGACGGTCGCCGGCCGCGACGGCTGCCCGGACGAGCGCTTGATCCATGGCGCGAAGTTCAGCCGGCTCTGTTCGTCGATCATCGGTCGGAGACGCGGTGAGAAAGGGCCTGCGGGTGCGCGGCGAGCAGACGCATCGAGGTCCTCCAGTGAATTAGCGCAGGCTGTCCTAAATCAGTGGTGAGGTTACCCTATCCTTGCCATGCTGAGCGGCCTACCTCGAGATCCGCGCCCACCGGATGAACCGCGGCTGCGGTCGCTCCGTAACGTGAGGCCGTTGGCTAGCGGGAAGGGTGACGGCATGGATCTGACGGGCGTCGGTATATGGAGTTCGCAGCTGCGTTACGGCGACCAGGGGCAGGCCGCCGAAGCCGCCGCGGAGCTGGAGGAGCTGGGCTTCGACGCGTTGTGGATACCGGACGTCGGCGGGCCCGTGCTCGACTCGGTGGACCACCTGCTGACGGCGACGACGAACGTGGTGATCGCGACCGGCATCCTCAACCTCTGGATGCACGAGCCCGCCGACGTGGCCGCTCGTTACGCCGAGCTCAGCGCGTCGCACGGGGAACGTTTCCTGCTGGGTATCGGCGTGAGCCACGCACCGCTGATCGACTCGACCGAACCGGGCCGCTACCGCAAGCCACTGGCCGCGACGCGCGCGTATCTCGACGGGCTGGACGCCGCCGAACACCCCGTGCCCGTAGGCAACCGGGTACTCGCGGCGCTGGGCCCCAAGATGCTCGAACTCGCTGCGAGCCGCTCCCGCGGGGCACACCCCTACCTGGTCACCCCCGAGCACACCGGGTTCGCGCGTGAGCACCTCGGTGCCGGCCCGCTGCTGCTGCCCGAGCAGACGGTGCTGCTCACCACCGACGCCGACCAGGCGCGCTCGCTGGGCACCGATTGGCTGCGCGCGTATCTGGCGCTGCCGAACTACGCCAACAACCTGCTGCGGTCCGGCTTCACCGAAGACGACGTGAGCTCAGTGAGCGACCGGTTGTTCGACGCGATCATCGCCTGGGGAGACGAGGAGACGGTGCTGCGCCGCGTGCGCGAGCATCACGACGCCGGCGCCGACCATGTCTGCGTTCAGGTGCTCACCGCCGACCCGCGCGAATTCCCGCACGAGCAGTGGCGCCGACTGGCCGCGGCCCTACGCTGAGGACTCCAGTTCGGAAAGAACCTCGTCGCTGTCCATTCCGGCGACCTCGAGGTAGACCTCGGCCACCGCAGTGAGCCGCTCGCCGTCGGCCTCCCCGGCGAGCAGGCGCTCGGCGAGCCCGGCCACACACCGCGCGGCGAACATGTCGGTCACCTGCGCCGTCGGAGCGTCGAGCCAGTCGCGCACCCGGGCGATCACCTGGGTCGCCAACACCGAGTCGCCGCCGAGGGAGAAGAAGTCGTCATCGGCGCCGATGCCCTCGGGATCGATGTCGAGCACGTCGGCCACAATGGCGGTCAGCGCCGATTCCAGCGGGCCTGACGGCGGCCGGTACATCTGGGCCGCAGGGGGTTTCGCCTCGGCCAGCAGTCGCGCGACGGCCGTGCGGTCGATCTTGCCGTTGAGGGTGAACGGGATCGCATCGGTGACGACGATGACGCTGGGAACCATGTGGGCAGGCAGGAGATCGGTCAGCGCCGCGGCGACGGATCGCGCGTCGACGCTCGGATCCGCGCTGCGCACCACCGCGCCCAGGGCGTCACGGTCGCCGGCGGCGACGGCGGCGACGGCGGCGTCGACACCAGCCACCCGTTCGAGCGCCGCCTCCACCTCGCCGAGTTCGATGCGGTAACCGCTGATCTTGACCCGGTGGTCCATCCGGCCGACGAACTCCAGCGTGCCGTCGGGCCAGTAGCGCGCGAGATCACCGGTGCGGTACCAGGTCCGGCCGTCGTGTTCGACGAACTTCTCGGCCGTCAGGTCGGGGCGGCCCCGGTATCCGCGCGCGATCCCCCGGCCGGTGAACCAGAGTTCGCCGGGCACCCAGTCCGGGCAGTCGCTGCCGTCGGCGGCGACGACGCGGCACGCGTTGTTCGGGAAGGGGTGACCGTACGGCACCGACGTCCACGCCGCCGGAAGCTCGCCGACCTCGCAGACGGTGCCGTGCACGGCGGTCTCGGTGGCGCCGCCGAGACCCGACACCCGCACCGATGGTGCCGAATCACGAAGACGCCGAACGAGTTCGGGGCGCACCCAGTCACCGCCCAGCAGCACCACGCGCAGGCTGCGCAGCCGCTCGCCACCGACTTCGAGCAGCATGTCCAGCCATCCTGGCATCCAGTTGAGCATCGTGACGCCGTGCTCGTCGACGAGTCGCGCCCAGACGTCGGGATCGCGGCGCTGATCCTCGTCGACCACCACCACGGTGCCGCCGGCGCGCAGGATCGGGAAGATCTCCAGCACCGACATGTCGGCCTCCAGGGAGGCCAGTGCCAGGCTGCGGTCGGCGGGTCCCAGACCGAACCGGTCGGTGACGAACTCGACGGTGTTCATCACCGCGTCGTGCGTCAGTTCCACACCCTTGGGCTCACCGGTCGACCCCGACGTGAACAGCACGTAGGCAAGGGATTGCGGATCGACGGGATCGCGCTCACCGTCGGCTGCCGACCGAGCCGCATCGGCGACGCGGAGGGTCGGCACGTCGAGTCCCACGGGTCCGGCCCCGCCGCTCAGCAGCACCGCCGACACGCCGCTCGACGCGAGGATCCGCGCGGTCCGGTCCGCCGGCTGGTCGGCGCCGATCGGCAGGTAGGCCGCGCCGGCGGCAAGGATGCCCAGCGCCGCCGGGATCTGCTCGGTGCACTTGGGTCCGATCAACGCGACCACGTCACCTCGGCGAACCCCGTTGGCGCGCAGCATTGTAGCGACGCCGAGCGCCCGCGCACGCAGTTCGCCGTAGCTGAGCTCGCCGTCACGCCCGATCAGGGCGGGTGCACCCGGAGCGGCCGCCGCGGTGCGGAAGAACCCGTCGTGCAGCGCCTCTCCGCTGGGCGGCGCGGCGGTGCCGTTCACCACCTCGCGCACGGCCCGCTGCGCCTCGGGCAGCGCGGGCGGGTCGGGCCGCTCCCAGGCGGTGTCGTCGGTGGCGAGTCGGGTCAGCTCGGCCAGGTGGTAGGCGAACATGGCGTCGGCGACGCCGGGCCGGAACGCGTCGACGCGGACGTCCCAGTTGATCATCAGGCCGTCCGCCAGCGGCGTCGCCTGGGCGTCGATGAGCACCTGCGGCCCCTGGGAGATGGTCCACACCGGCGCGCCGAACTGATCTGTCACCTCACCGGCGAACAGGTCGCCGAGCCCCAGCGCGCTGGTGTAGACGATCGGCGCGAGGGTCTGGTTGCCGCGGTGCCTGCCGATGTCGCGCAGCACCGACAAGCCCGAGTAGCTCGAGTGCCTCGCGGTGTTGTGCAGCGTCCCCTGCACCGCCCGCGCCCGTTGGGTGGGGGTTCTGGTGTGCGACAGGTCGATGTCGAGCATCAGCGAGGAGGTGAAGCACCCGACGAGCTTCTCGACGTCGGGGTGGAACGGCTCACGGCCGAACATCGGCAGGTTCAGCAGGAAGCGCGGGCCACTCGACCAGCGCGCCAGCGCATTCGAGTAGGACGCCGCGACGGCCATGGCGGGGGTGATGCCGCGGCGGTGTGCGGCGGCGAACAGGGCGTCCCTGGTCGGCACGTCGAAGATGTGCCAGAGCCGCACGCTGCGGCGGGGGTCATCCTGCTCGGCAGGAGGCGTTAGCGGCAAGGCGGGCGCTTCGGGGAGCCCGGGAATCCGTTCGGCCCACCACCGCAGGTCCTCCTCGGTCGGCCCGGGATCGGCCGCCGTCAGCGCGGCGCGGTACTCGCGGTAGGTGTAGCCGAGGTCGGGCAGGTCGCCGCCGCGGTAGAACACCGCGAGGTCGGCCATGAACTTGCGGTAGCTCACCGCGTCGGCTGCGTTCATGTCCATGTCCACGTGCAACCGGGTGCGGCCGCCGGGACGCAGGGACAGGCTCAGCTCGAGCACGTCACCGTCGAGCATCTGATGCGACTTCTGGTGCCGGATCGCCTCCAGCCGCTCGTCGGCGGCCGCGGTGTCGAGGTCGCGCAGATCGTGCACGGTGACCGTAAGGCCGCGGTCACCGATGCGCTGGGTGCCGTCGGGCAGGATTTTTACCCGCAGCATCGGATGGCGGGCGACGAGTTTCGCCGCCGCCGCGCGCAGCCGCTCGGGATCGACACCGGCGCCGTCGAACTCGACATACAGGTGCGCCGCGACACCGCCGAGTCGCTGGTCGGCGTTGCGGCCCAACCACATCGCGTGCTGCATCGGTGCGAGCGGGAACGGCGCCTCCCCGGCGTCGCCGGCGTCCCCGGCCCCCGGGCGGGCCACCGGTGCGGGCGGAGTGTCGGCGCGGCGTTCGGCCACGAACGTCGACCACGCCGCCACGGTGGGGTTCTCGGCGAGCGCCGCGAAGTTGATGTCGATGCCCTGCTTACGCCACCGGCCGGACAACGACATCATGCGGATCGAGTCGAGGCCCGACGCGATCAGGTCGGCCTCCGGGTCGACGGTTTCCGGACTCACGCCGAGAAGCTCGGCGACCTCCTCACGCACCGTCCTGCCAGAACTCACGCCGTCCTCCGAATTAGTACAGGCTGCCCTAACTAGCCCGGGGAACGCTACCTTATATCCGCACGCATCCGTACACCTACCTCGAGGGGCCCGAATCGCGATGAGCACCGGCTTCCAACAGCACACCGCCGCACCAGGATCGGTCGAGACCGGCGATCTCACGACCGGTTTCGTGCCGTTTCCGGCTGACCGCGCCGAGGCCTACCGGCGAGCGGGCTACTGGGCCGACCGCCCGCTCGACTCGATCCTCGGCGACGCGGCATCAGCCTGGCCCGACCGGACGGCGGTGATCGACCCGGCCGTGAGCTACACCTTCGCCGACCTCGACACCCGTGCGGACCGCGTCGCCGCGGCGCTGACCGACGGCGGGATCGCACCCGGTGACCGACTGCTGGTGCAACTGCCGAACACCTGCGACTTCGCCGTCGCGGTGTTCGGGGTGCTGCGGGCAGGCGCCGTCCCGGTGATGTGCCTGCCCGGCCACCGCGCGGCCGAACTGAACCATTTCGCGGCCACCAGTGACGCCGTCGGCCTCATCGTCGCCGACGTCATCGCGGGCTTCGACTACCGCGAGTTGGCCGCCGAACTGGTCGCCGCGAACCCGGCCCTGCGGCATGTCTTCGTCAACGGCGAGCCGGGTGACTTCGAATCCTTCTCGGCGCTGGCCGAATTCGACGGGCCGCCACCGCCCCGCGTTTCGGTCGACCCGGATGCACCGGCCCTGCTGTTGGTGTCGGGCGGCACCACCGGCCTGCCGAAGCTGATCGCGCGCACTCACAACGACTATCTGTACAACGCGAAGGCAAGCGCTCAGGAATGTCAGATGACCGGCGACGACGTCTATCTCGTCGTCCTGCCGGCCGGGCACAACTTCCCGCTCGCCTGTCCGGGCATCCTGGGGTCGATGACGGTCGGCGCCACATCGGTTTTCACCACCGACGCCAGCCCCGAATCGGCGTTCGCGTTGATCGACCGCCACCGAGTCACCGTCACCGCTCTGGTCAACGCACTGGCCAAGGTGTGGACCCAGGCCTGTGAGTGGGAACCGGTGCTGCCGACCTCGCTGCGCCTGGTGCAGGTGGGCGGCTCGCGAATGACCCCGCAGGAGGCCGAGTACATCCTGTCGGGGCTCACGCCGGGGCTGCAGCAGATCTTCGGGATGGCCGAGGGCATGCTGAACTTCACCCGTCCCGGTGATCCCGTCGACGTCGTGGTCAACACCCAGGGCCGCCCGATGTCGCCCCACGACGAGATGCGGGTGGTCGACGAGTCCGGCGCGGACGTGGCCGCCGGTGCGGAGGGCGAGTTGCTCGTGCGCGGGCCCTACACCCTCAACGGCTACTACCGCGCCGAGGAGGCCAACGCGCGGTCGTTCAGCCCGGACGGCTTCTACCGCACCGGCGATCGCGTGCGCATCTTCACCGACGGTCCGCACGCCGGATACGTCGAGGTCACCGGACGCATCAAGGACGTCATCCACCGGGGTGGCGAGACGGTGTCGGCGTCCGACCTCGAAGAGCATTTGTTCGCGCACCCTGCGGTCTATGCCGCGGCGGCGGTGGCGCTGCCCGACGACTTCCTCGGCGAGAAGATTTGCGCCGCCGTGGTTTTCCAGGGCGCACCGATCACGCTTGCCGAGTTGAACCGGTTCCTCGACGACCGCGGCGTCTCGGCGCACTGCCGCCCCGACGTGCTGGCGCCGCTGCCTGCGTTGCCCAAGACCGCGGTCGGCAAGGTCGACAAGAAGAAGGTCATCGCTCAGTTGGTGTCCTGAGCCCAGCTGATGTCCTGACGGTCAGGACACCTCGATCTGCTCGGCCATGCCCGGTGCGGCGAGCAGTTCGACGATGCGGTCGGAAACCGCTGCCGCCGTTGGGTGTTCCCACAGCAGCGTGGGCGGCAGCGACAGCCCGGTTCGCTTCTCCAGGGTGCGCAGCAGTCCGACGGTCATGATCGAGTCGACGCCCGCCTCCACCAGCGGCAGGCCGGTATCCACGTCGCGCTCGGGCAATCCCAGCTGCGCCGCGACGGCGGCGACGACGATTCCGCTCACGTTCTCCGGGTCGACGTCCGGCCCGCCGTCGGCAGGCGCCTCCCCCGCCTCGTTCTCAACAGCGGGCGCCACGTCGGCCAGCATCGGCACTGCTGCAGCATCTGGAAGAACGGGCAGCACAACCACATTCGGTTCGTCGAGGCGCATCGCCAGGTCGAGTGCGCGCATCGCCTCGTCGGCGCCGACGGTTCCCATGCCGAGCGCATCCAGCTGCGCCGCGACGAAGCCGGAGGTCGACCCCATACCCAGGCCCCGCCATGCCGTCCAGGCCACGCTGACCGTGCGGTCACCCAACCCACGGCGGTGCCGGGCCATCACATCCAGGAACGAGTTGGCGCACGCGTAGGCGCCCTGGCCGGGGAATCCGGAGAGGTAACCGCATGACGAGAACAACACCATCCAGTCCAGCTGCTCGGGCGGGAAGACCTCGTGCAGGGTCAGGGTGCCGTCGACCTTGGGGTGCATCGCGGCGCGGAAATCCTCGGGCGTGGTGTTGACCAGCAGTGCGCCCGCCTCGACACCGGCGGCGTGGATCACGCCGCGCACGGGCGGCAGGTCCCGCAGCGTTGCGCGCAGCACACCGGCGGCGCCGGATGCGCCGATGTCCACGGCGACGACGTGCACGGAGACCCCGCGCTGCTCGAGCGCTGTGACGGTGTGGGTCAGTTCGCAGTCACCGTGCCACTCGGACCGGTCCGGTATGCCGGACCGCGACAGCAGCACCAGTCGTCGGGCGCCGATGTCGGCCAGCCGCGCAGCCATGCGCAGACCCAGCACGCCGGTGCCCCCGGTGATCAGGTAGGTACCGCCGGCCGAACACTGCAGTGGGGCAGCCGCGCCGCGCTCGACGGGCGCCAGGCGGGCCGACCGGGCGACCCCGTCGCGCACCACCACGACGGGGTGACCGTGCACCGACGACAGCACGCCGACCGGCAGTCCGGCGGCGACGTCCAGTACCCCGCCGAAGACGTCCGGATGTTCGGCCGCGGCCACCCTGGCCAGGCCCCACAGGGGCGCGGGTCCCAGGTTGGCGCCCTCGTGCACCCGGTGGGTGAGGATCCACATGCGGGCCGTCGCGCCATGGTCCACCAGAACGCGCAACGTCCGCGTGGCCAGCGCGACCGACTGCTCGGGTGAATCCTGGGGCCGCGGAATCAGCAACACCACCGCGTCCCGTTGGGTCACGACCGGCGACGCGGCCACCTCGACCGGGTCGCCGCAGAACGCGTAGGGGACTTCGGCGGCGGCGAGGTCGCGGCCGACGAGGTCGCGGCTGCCCTGGTCACCGCCGACGATCAGGACCGCAGCGGGCCTGCTGTCCTCGCACCACGGCACCGGATGCCACGCAACTCGGTGCAGCATCCGGGAAACATCACTGCCCGAGGGGTTTTCGAGTGGCTCGAAGGCCATACCGGTCAGGGAGGCGAGCACCTTGCCCGACTGCTCGGCCAGCACCACGTCGGTCGTGGTGGTGCCGGGGCGACGCCGAACGTGCAGCAGCGCCACCGCGGGCGGGCGGCCGTGCACCTGTATCCGTTCGATGCTCGCAGGCATGCGCAGCCGCGGTGGACCGTCGAACACCGTCGACGCCGCCGACGTCGCCGCGTCCAGCAGCGAGGCCCAGGTGTCGGGCCAAGAGCCGTCACCGTGCGTGGTGACCCGGGCGAGCAGTTCGCCGTCGCCGCCGCTGATTTCGCGGATCTGCCAGTCGAATCCCATCGCGGCCACTCCCAGTGCGGACAGCGTGTGGACCACATGGTCGGGGGGCAACGGCCGGTGGCACCGATCGCGGGCCGCGGCTTCGTCGAGCAGCCGCCCGAGTAGGTCCTCGATGTGCTCGTCGGCCGCGGCCACCGCGCTGCTGTGGGTCAGCCACCCGCCGTCCTCGGCGCCGTCCTCGTCGTCGACCAGGCGGGTGGCCAGCGTCAGGCCTCGGTCCTGCAGCACCACCTGGACGTCACGGGCACGCCCCGGTGCGACCGGTGTGCGCAGTCGGACGTCGACCAGATCAGTGCCCACGCGGTCACAGCGGGTGTTCAGGCCCGCGGCCGCAGCGAGGAACGTGTTGACGATGACCGCGGCGGGCACGATCTCGGTGCCCTTGACCGGATGATCTCCGGGATAGGGCCGGGTGCTCATGTCGAGGCGGGTCTGCCACATCCGCGATGTCACGGCGCCGGTCACCTCGGTGCGGCCACCGAGCAACGTGTGACTGCGTACGTCGTGCACGGCGCGCCCGCCTGGTGGCGGCGTGGGGGTGCGCCAGAAGCGGCGGTGTTGCCACTGCGTCACCGGCAGGTCGTGTGCCCACGGTGCGGCCGCGTCGAAACCGTGGGCGACCGGGGCGCCGTGACAGTGCAGCGCGGCGAGTGCCGTTGCGACCGAGTGCATCTCCGGCCGGTCCCGCCGCAGCAGCGGTACGACCGCGTGCTCGTCGATTCCGGCATCGGCCAGGGTTTCGGCGATCGAGTGCGCGACCACCGGATGCGCCGACACCTCGAGGAAGAGTCGGTGTCCGTCCTCGATCGCCGCCGACACGGCCTCGGCGAACCGCACGCGGTCGCGCAGATTGGCCACCCAGTAGTGCCGGTCACGCGGTGCTCGGGACCGCGGGTCGGCCAACGCCGTGGTGTACAGCGGAGTTTCGGCGGCGCGCGGAGCGGGCAGCTGCCCGGTGAGGCGGCCGAGTTCGCCGGTCAGCGCGTCCATCGCGGGACTGTGGAACGCGACGTCGGTGTTGACGCGGCGCACCATGACGCCCTGCTGCGCCCAGTCGGCGCTGACCTCGGCCACGGCGTCGACCGTGCCCGACACCACGGTCGAGGCGGGCGATGCGTTGATCGCCGCCTCGATGTCGGTCCGCCCTCTCAGGCGTCGCTGTGCCTCGGCGAACGGCAGGCGCACAAGTGCCATGGCGCCCTGCCCCGCCACCGACCGGAAGCCGCGCGCCCGGTAGCACGCGACCGCGGCACCGGTCGTCAGGTCGAACACCCCGGCCGTCACGCAGGCGGCCACCTCGCCGACCGAATGCCCGATCACCGCGGCGGGTGTCACGCCGCGCGCCCGCAGCACGGCCGCCAGGCCGACTTGCATGGCGAACGTCAGGGCCTGCACCCGGTCGGTGCCGCCGAGTTCGCCCGCGGTGAGCGCCTCGCGGGCAGAGAAGCCGAGCTGCGCCTCGAACACCGGGTCGATCGCATCGATGACCGTCGCGAATTCCGTTGCGGCGGTGAGCAGTCGGCGACCCATGCCGGTCCAGTGCGAACCGTGGCCGGAGAACACCCACACCGCACCGTCGGCCGCCGACGGCAGCACGGCGCCGGTGACCACCGCGCGGTCGGGGGTGTCGGCGGCCAGTGCGGACAGCGCCGTCGCCGCGGCGGCGAGGTCGTCGGCGATCACGGCCGCGCGCACCGGTTCGTGTGAGCGGCGCACCCACATGGTGGCCGCGACCCGGTCGAGGGAATCGCCGCCGCCGTTCAGGTGCTCGGCGAGCGCGCCCGCCTGCGCACGCAACCGCGCGGCCGACCGGGCCGACACCGGGATGACCGCCGGAACTTTCTGTCTGTCAACGGCTTCCGGGCCAGGCTGCGCCGGCGCTTCTTCGAGCAGCACATGGGCGATGGTGCCGCCGTAGCCGTAGCTGCACACCGCAGCGCGCCGTGGCCGCTCCGCGGTGCGCTGCCATGGTTCGGCATCGGTCGGCACCCGCAGCCCGCTGCTGGGCCAGTCGACGGCCGGAGTCAGGGTGGTCAGGCCCGCAGTGGGCGGGATGGTCTCGTGGTGCAGGGCCAGGGCCGCCTTGATGAGCCCGACGACACCGGCGCCCCCCTCGAGGTGGCCGACATTCGGTTTGACAGAGCCGATGCGGCACGGCGCGTCGCCCCCGCGGCCGAAACCGTAAACCGATGCGAGGGCGCGCACCTCGGTGGGATCACCGGTCGGGGTGCCGGTGCCGTGCGCCTCGACGAAGTCGACGCTCGCGGGACTCACGCCCGCCGACCGGCAGGCCCGCCGGAACATGTCGGCCTGGGCGTCGCCGTTCGGCGACATGATCCCGACGGTGCGACCGTCCTGCGCGACGGCGCCGCCGCGCACGACCGCGTACACGTGGTCCGCGTCGCGGACCGCGTCGGCGAGTCGCTTGAGCACCACCACGCCTGCGCCCTCACCGCGCCCGTAGCCGTCGGCGGCGGCATCGAACGTCTTGCACCGTCCGTCGGCAGCGGTCGCGCCCGCGACGTCGAGCACCCGGGTCAGCCCGGGTCCGATCAACGCGCTGACGCCCCCGGCCAGCGCCAGCGACGTCTCACCCGCCCGCAGCAGTTGACAGGCCTGGTGCACGGCGACCAGCGAGGCGGCGCAGGCGGCGTCCAGCGCCACGCTGGGCCCGCGCAGGTCGAGTAGGTGCGACACCCGGTTGGCGATGCCGCACAACGACGTGCCGATCCCGGTCCAGGCCTCGATGCCGGTGAGGTCCTCCATGACGAGCTTGCCGTAGTCGTCGGAGTTGACGCCCATCAGCACGGCGGTGTCGCTGCCGGCCAGCGACCGCGGCCGTACGCCCGCGTGTTCCAGCGCCTCCCAGCTGACCTCGAGCGCGAGCCGCTGCTGGGGGTCCATCAGCTCCGCCTCGCGTGGGGACACCCCGAAGAACTCGGCGTCGAACCCGCCCAGATCCGGCAGGAACGAGCCCAGCTTTGTGGCCTCCCTGAGCACCGCCGCATTGCGCGGGTCGCGGCGCAGATACGGCTCCCAGCGTTCGCTGGGAATCTCGGTGACGTCGCTGCCGCCTGCGAGCAGGAAGCGCCAGAACTGCGCCGGGCTGCTGACGCCGCCCGCCAGTCGACAGCCCATGCCGACGATCGCGACCGGTTCGGGGGATGCGGAATCGGCCACCTCAGCCCAACCCGATGGATAGCGAAGTCTGGGTAGCCTTCCCTAATAAATCATCGGACATGCGGGCAATCTTGACACAACCGCACTGATCTTTGTGATTCACACCGCGTCGTCGGCGGTGGCGCTGGTCACGTCGCGGCGCCGTCGACCCGGGTCGCTACAGCGTGCGGATCGCCAGGGGCTCGTCGCGGCCGGAGACCCGGATCTCGACGCTGCGGATCTGGTCGGTCGGGATGGCCGTCGCGGCCGCCAGACCAGTGGCCTCGTCGCCGGCCGGGCGCCAGGACCCGACGGTTCGCTGTGCGCCGTCGCGCGTGATCACCACCATGTCGTAGCTGTCGACCTGACGCGCCCAGTCCTTCGTGTACTCACACGCCCAGTGGAGTTCGGTGCCCCACTTCTTCTGCGTCACGGCCAGTTGCGCGGTGAGCCCTTGGCGCTCCGCCTGCTGCATCGGCTGCATCGCCACGGTCTGCACCGCGGACTGGCGGGGGAACACCGTCGAGCCGACGACCACCCCGAGGACGGCCAGCACCGCCGCCGATGCCACCGCGGCCACCAGCGCACTGCGGCGGGACCGCTGCTGTCTCTTGGCCGCGGCGCGAGCCAGGGAGGCGACATTGTCGGGCCGCTCGGCGGGCACCGGCGGGCCGCCGATGTCGGTGAGGGCCACCGCCTCCTCGCGGCTGAGCGCGTTCAGAATGCCGGGCATGCCGGCCAGTTCGGTCAGGTCGGCGGTCCGTTGCGGATTCTCCGCCAGAAAGTCCTCGTAGTCGCGTCGGTCCTGTCGACTCAGCGCACCCAGTACGTAGGCGGCATCCCATTCGGCGATGTCGTCGTCGGGTGTGCGGTCGGGATTCGGTCCGCTCACTGGACCACCCCCCTTTCCTGCAGTGCGATTCGCAGCGCGCGCAGCGCGTAGTGGAGTCTGGATTTCACGGTGCCCTCGGGTATCCCCTCATGCTGGGCGATGTCTGCGACGGTCTGGCCCAGGTAGTAGGCGCGCACGATGGCGGTGCGGTGGTCCGGGCTCAGCGACTGCAACGCGTCGGACAGGATCCACTTGTCGAAGGCCGGCCCGAGGGTGTCGGCCGACGGCCGCTCGGGCATGTCGTCGGTCTGCAATTCGCGGCTGTAGCGGGCGCTGCGCCGGTCGTCGATCACCAGGTTGCGCGCGACGGTGAACAGCCACGCACGAGCCGACTCGCCGGGCTGCTCCATGATTTCCGGCTTGCGCCACAGCCGCAGCAGCGACTCCTGCACCACGTCTTCGGCGAACGGCATGTCGCCGCGCGTGAGCCGCAGCACATAGCGCAGCAGTGCCGGGCTGTGCTCGTCGTGGATCGCCCGCAGGAGCGCGGCCTGGTCCGGCTCAGGGCTCATCCCTTCTCCTCCTGTCGTCGCTCAACACAACGGAGCGCACGAGGCAATCGTTCAACGTTCGGCGCCGTCAGTCGAGCAGATCGCGCACCACGGCGTCGGCCAGCAGCCGGCCGCGCCCGGTCAGCACCAGCCGATCCTCGTCGCGGGCGAGCAGGCCGTCACCGACGACGGTGTCGGCGCGGCGGCGTTCGGCCGCGCTCAGCAGGGCCAGCGGCAGGCCGGCCCGCAGGCGCACCCGCAGCATCACGTCCTCGACGTGCGCGAGCCCGCTGTCGAGGTGTTCGTGGTCGGCGACGGGCAACGTCTCCGCGGCCAACGACCTGGTGTAGGCGCCGGGGTGCTTGACGTTCCACCACCGCGTCGCGCCGACGAACCCGTGCGCTCCCGGTCCTGCTCCCCACCACTGGCCGCCGTTCCAGTAGCCGATGTTGTGCCGGCACTCGCCGCCGGGCCTGCTCCAGTTCGAGACCTCGTACCAGTCGAACCCGGCGGCGGTCAGGCGACCGTCGAGCAGTTCGTAGCGCCGGGCCAGCACGTCGTCGTCGGGGGCCGCCGACTCGCCTCGCCGCACCCGACGCGCCAACGCCGTCCCGTCCTCGACCACCAGCGCGTAGGCCGACACATGGTCGACGCCGGCGTCGATCACCGCATCGACCGACCGGAGCAGATCGTCGTCGCTCTCCCCCGGCGTGCCGTAGATCAGATCGAGGTTGACGTGGCCGAAGCCGGCCGCGCGGGCCTCCCTGGCCGCCTCGAGCGCCCGACCGGGCGAATGCACCCGGTCCAGGGCCGCCAGCACGTGTGGCGCGACGGACTGCATGCCCAACGACACCCGCGTGTATCCGGCGGCGAGGAGCTGGTCGAACAACCGCGCCGAGGTGGACTCGGGGTTGGCTTCGGTGGTGATCTCGGCGTCGGCGGCCAGGGTGAACGGCTCGCGGACCGCCTCGAGCACCGCCGCAAGGGCCGCGCCGCCGAGCAGCGACGGGGTGCCGCCGCCGACGAAGACCGTGTCGACGGGTCGGACCGGGCCCAGCAGCTGCGCGGCCAGCCGCAGCTCGACGCGCAACCCGGCGAGCCAGGCGTCGGGGTCCGCACCGCCCAGCTCGGCGGGCGTGTAGGTGTTGAAGTCGCAGTAGCCGCAGCGGGTGGCGCAGAACGGTACGTGGATGTAGATACCGAACGGCCGCCCCGGTGTCGGCGCGAGTGCCAGCAGCGGAACGGGCGCGGTTCGGACAGTCACCCCGCCAGTGTCCCAGACGCACCGTTTCGTTCACCGTGCGCGAAAGTCTGGCCAGTTAGGGCATACGCCGGTGTCCGTGGCACAATCGAACTCGTGATTGCCGCCCACTTCCCCCACCGCATTTCGTTGGTGGCGCGGCGGCACGTCGACTTCAAGCGCGTTTGTACCTGTTGTTGTCAGCGTTGACGTCGTAGATCGCCCACCTGAAACTTCAGCTGGCCGCCGGATCTGCGCCGCCGGACAGCCACCGGTGATGCCGCGCGATCCGGCTCCACAAAGGAGCCACACCATGACCACAGCCCAACCCAAGCCGGTCAAGCGTCCGCGCGGCGAAGGCCAGTGGGCGCTCGGTTACCGCGAGCCGCTCAACCCGAACGAGCAGTTCAAGAAGGACGACGACGCGCTCAACGTCCGCGCCCGCATCCTCGACGTCTACTCGCAGCAGGGCTTCGACAGCATCGACAAGCAGGACCTGCGGGGCCGCATGCGCTGGATGGGCCTCTACACCCAGCGCAAGCAGGGCTACGACGGCACCTGGACCGGTGACGAGAACACCGACATGCTCGAAGACGAGTTCTTCATGATGCGGGTGCGCTGCGACGGCGGCGCGCTGACCAACGCCGCGCTGCGCACGCTCGGCGAGATCTCCACCGAGTTCGCCCGCGACACCGCCGACATCAGCGACCGCGAGAACGTGCAATACCACTGGATCCGCATCGAGGATGTGCCGCAGATCTGGGAGCGGTTGGCCGCGGTCGGGCTGCAGACCACCGAGGCCTGCGGTGACTGCCCGCGCGTCGTGCTCGGCTCGCCGCTGGCCGGCGAGTCGCTCGACGAGGTCCTCGACCCGACCTGGGCGATCGACGAGATCGTCAAGCGCTACATCGGCGATCCGTCGTTCTCCAACCTGCCCCGCAAGTACAAGACCGCGATCTCGGGCCTGCAGGACGTCGCGCACGAGGTCAACGACGTGGCGTTCATCGGGGTGAACCATCCCGAGCACGGGCCCGGGCTAGATGTATGGGTCGGCGGCGGACTGTCGACGAATCCGATGCTGGCCCAGCGACTCGGCGCCTGGGTGCCGCTCGACGAGGTGCCCGACGTCTGGGAGGGCATCACCTCGGTGTTCCGCGACTACGGCTACCGGCGGCTGCGGTCAAAGGCGCGGCTGAAGTTCCTCATCAAGGACTGGGGCGTAGAAAAGTTCAGGGAAGTTCTCGAAACCGAGTACCTGGGCCGCAAGCTGATCGACGGCCCGGCGCCCGAGCCGGTCAAGCACCCGATCGACCACGTCGGCATCCAGCGGCTCAAGAACGGCATGAACGCCGTCGGCGTAGCGCCGATCGCCGGGCGGGTCTCCGGCACGATCCTGACCAAGGTGGCCGACCTGGCCGCCGCCGCGGGTTCTGACCGCATCCGCTTCACCCCGTACCAGAAGCTGGTCATCCTCGATGTGCCCGATGAAAAGTTGGCCAAGCTCGTCGAACAGCTGGATGCGCTGGGCCTGCCGTCGCGGCCGTCGCACTGGCGCAAGAACCTCATGGCGTGCACCGGCATCGAGTACTGCAAGTTGTCGTTCGCCGAGACTCGCAACCGCGCACAGGTGCTGGTGCCCGAGCTGGAGAAGCGGCTCGACGACATCAATGCCCAACTCGACGTGCCGATCACCGTCAACATCAACGGCTGCCCGAACTCCTGCGCCCGCATCCAGGTCGCCGACATCGGCTTCAAGGGCCAGATGGTCGACGACGGCGACGGCAACGCCGTCGAGGGATTCCAGGTTCATTTGGGCGGCAGCCTGGGGCTGGACAGCGGCTTCGGCCGCAAGCTGCGCCAGCACAAGGTGCTGTCCACCGAGCTGGGTGACTACATCGACCGAGTCGTTCGCAACTTCGTGAAACAACGCGAGCAGGGTGAGCGTTTCGCTACGTGGGCCATACGGGCGGACGAAGCGGATTTGAGGTGAGTCGATTGACGACGACGGAGAGCGACCTGCAGGCACTCGCCGAACGCGGTGCCGCCGAACTCGCCGGCGCCAGCGCGGTGGACCTGCTGCGCTGGACGGACGAGCACTTCGGTGACGCCGGCGGGCCGGCCGGTGGATCCGATTACATCGTGGCGTCCAACATGCAGGACGCGGTGCTGGTCGACATGGCCGCCAAGGTGCGCCCCGGTGTGGACGTGCTGTTCCTCGACACCGGCTATCACTTCGTGGAGACCATCGGCACCCGCGACGCCGTGGAGGCGGTCTACGACGTCAATGTGGTCAACGTCACCCCGGAGAAGACCGTCGCCGAGCAGGACGAATTGTTCGGCAAGAACCTGTTCGCCCGCGAGCCCAACGAGTGCTGCCGGATGCGCAAGGTCGAGCCGCTGTCCAAGGCGCTGCGCGGTTACTCGGCGTGGGTGACCGGCATTCGCCGGGTCGAGGCGCCCACGCGCGCCAACGCTCCGCTGATCAGCTGGGACAAGGCGTTCGGCCTGGTGAAGATCAACCCCCTGGCCGCATGGACCGACGAGGACATGCAGGCCTACATCGACACCAACGGCATCCTGGTCAACCCGCTTGTCGAGGAGGGCTACCCGTCGATCGGCTGCGCGCCCTGCACCGCCAAGCCGATCCAGGGCGCCGACCCGCGCAGCGGCCGCTGGGCGGGCACCGGCAAGGTCGAATGCGGGCTGCACGCGTCGTGAGCCTGATCCTCACCGCGCACGGCAGCGCCGATCCGCGGTCGGCGGCGGTCACTCACGCGGTCGCAGGCCGCATCCGCCGGTTGCGACCGTGGCTCGATGTGCGTCCGGCGTTCCTCGAGCAGAACGGCCCGAGCCTGCGTGACACGCTCGACGGTCTGCCCGACGGTGGCGTCATCGTGCCGTTCCTGCTCGCCGACGCCTACCACGCGCGCGTCGACATCCCGGCCGCGGTCGCAGCGTCCGGCGCCCGCGTCGAGCGGACGGACGTGCTCGGCGAGGACCCCGCGCTGCTGACGGTGTTGCGCCTGCGCCTCACCGAGGCCGGTGTCTCCCCCGACGACGACGGCCTGGGAGTGCTCGTCGTCGCGGTCGGGTCGTCGAGCGACGCAGCCAACGTGCGCACCGCGACGGTGGCGAAGGCACTGAGCGCCGGAACCCGCTGGCGCAGTGCGCGAACGGCGTTCGCCACCGGTCCGCATCCAACGGTCGCCGAGGCCGCCGACCGACTGCGGGCCGACGGCGTACAGCGAATCGTCATCGCGCCGTGGTTCCTCGCTCATGGCCGGATCACCGATCGCGTCGCGACGTTCGCTGCGGCACAAGGCATTTTGATGGCCGAGCCGCTGGGCTCGCACAACCTCGTGGCCGCCACGGTGCTGGACCGCTTCGACGCGATGACCGGGGCCCGCGCCGCCGCCTGACTGGCCGCCGATTCAAGTGACATAAGTCCCTGTTCGCCTTGATACCCCCATAGGTATTGTAGAGATACCTGCTGGGGTATTAGTGCTCCGGCCGACGAAGGAACCGTGGCCATGAAGTTCATCCAGTACTACCTGGACTGCCTGTCGCATGCGTCGTATCTGGTCGGCGACGAGGGAACCGGACGCGCGGTGGTGGTCGATCCGCAACGCGACGTGTCCGGCTACCTCGCCGATGCGAAGGCATACGGGCTGACCGTCGACCTGGTCATCGAGACCCACTTCCACGCCGACTTCCTCTCCGGACACCTCGAGTTGGCGCAGGCCACGGGCGCGAAGATCGTGTACTCCTCGGTGGCGCAGCCCGAGTTCGAGTTCATGGGCGTCGACGACGGCGAGCGCTACTCGTTGGGCGAGGTGACCCTCGAGTTCCGCCACACGCCCGGCCACACCCCCGAGTCGCTGAGCGTCGTGGTCTACGAACACGCCGCCGACGACATCCCCTTCGGCGTCCTGACCGGTGACGCGCTGTTCATCGGCGACGTCGGCCGTCCCGACCTGCTCGCATCGATCGGGTTCACCCGCGAGGAGCTCGCCGACAAGCTGTACGACTCGCTGCACGAGAAGTTGATGACACTGCCCGACCCGACGCGGGTGTATCCGGCGCACGGTGCGGGCTCGGCGTGCGGCAAGAACCTGTCCACCGAGCGGTGGTCGACGATAGGCGACCAGAAGGCCACCAACTACGCGTTGCGCGCTCCCGACAAGGCGACGTTCATGCAGCTGGTCACCGAAGGCCAGCCGCCGGCGCCGTCGTATTTCGTCTACGACGCGATCCTGAACCGCAAGGCGCACAGCCTGCTCGACGAGAACAGGCGCCCGGTGCCGATGACCTACGAACAGGTGATGGCGGCGCTCGACGGCGGCGCCGTGCTGGTCGACGGCCGCAGCCCCGAAGAATTCGCCCAGGGCCACGTCCGCCGGGCGATCAACATCGGACTCGACGGTCGGTACGCCGAGTTCGCCGGCTCGATCCTGCCGCCCGATGTCGACATCGTCCTCATGACCGAACCGGGCCAGGAGACCGAGGGCAAGAACCGGCTCGCCCGTATCGGTTTCGACCGGGTGATCGGCTACCTCGCATCGCCGTCCAAGACGATGTACGAGCACCGGAGGGACGTCGAGGTCGCATCTCGGCTCACCGCAAGAGCTTTCGACCAGCGGGCCGGGCAGATGCCCGACCTCCAGATCGTCGATGTGCGCAACCCCGGCGAGTTCGAGGGCGGCGCGATCCCCGGCGCGGTCAACATCCCGGTCGCCCAGTTGGCCGGCCGCCTGGACGAACTCGACGCGGCGGTGCCCACCGTCGTGTACTGCGCGGGCGGGTACCGCTCGTCGGTCGCCGCGAGCCTGCTGCGGCAGCGCGGTTTCACCGACGTCAGCGACATCGTCGGCGGCTACGAGGCCTGGCGCCAGGCCGTGCAGAACGTTTGAGACAGGAGAAACACGATGACCACCGACAAGCACCACGTCCTCATCATCGGCGGCGGCACCGCGGGCATCACGGTCGCGGCCCGCCTGCTGCGCAAGGGTATTCGCGATGTCGCCGTGATCGAGCCGTCGGAAACCCACTACTACCAGGCGCTGTGGACCCTGGTGGGCGCCGGCCGGGCGAAAGCGGCATCGACGGCGCGGCCCGAGGCATCGGTGATGCCGAGGGAGGTGACCTGGATCAGGAACGCCGCCGCCGCCGTCGACCCGCAGGCCAACACTGTCACCTGTGGCGACGGGGCGACGTACGAATACGACGTCCTCGTGGTGTGCCCGGGGATCCAGCTCGACTGGGATCGCACCGAAGGACTGCGGGAATCATTGGGCCGCAACGGGGTATCGTCGAACTACCGCTTCGACCTGGCGCCGCGGACCTGGGACTTCATCCGGTCGACGCGCTCGGGTAGCGCCGTGTTCACCATGCCGTCCGGGCCGATCAAGTGTGCCGGCGCACCGCAGAAGATCGCCTACCTCGCGTGCGACCACTGGCGACGGGAGGGCGTACTGGGCGACATCGACGTGCACCTCGTCGTGCCGACCCCACGGATCTTCGGCATCCCGGAGATCGCCGACAACCTCGACAAGGTCATCTCGGACTACGGGATCAACCTGCACACCGCCTCGGAGGTGACCTCCGTCGACGCGGAAGCCCGCAAGGTGACGGTGACGAGCGTGGGTGCGGGCGGGTCGCAGACGATGCTGCCCTTCGACGTGCTGCACGTCGCTCCCCGGCAGTCGGCGCCGGACTGGGTCAAGGCCAGCCCGTTGTCGGCCTCAGACCCCAACGGGTACGTCGAGGTCGACAAGCACACCCTGCAACACGTGCGGTATCCGAACGTCTTCAGCCTCGGTGACGCCGGTTCGACGCCGAACTCGAAGACCGGTGCGGCGATTCGCAAACAGGCGCCCGTCGTCGTGGACAACATCGTGGCGTTCCTCAAGGGTGAGCCTCTGCGCGCTCGCTACGACGGCTACGCGTCGTGTCCGATCGTCACCTCGTCGCACGCGATGCTGCTCGCCGAGTTCGACTACTCGCTGCAGATGACGCCGACGTTCCCGCTGATCGACCCGACCAAGCCGCACCGGGCCTACTGGTACCTGAAGAAGTACGGGCTGCCGTTCATGTACTGGAATCTGATGCTCAAGGGTCTCGCGTGAGCCCGCTCGAGTAGTCGAGCGACACCACGGAGACGACGACCAGCGCCATCACCCCCGCGGCCAACAGATAGACCTCCCACCGCGGGGTGATGGGACTGGGCAGCGGGCGGCGAGCCAGCGTCCGCTGGCGCCGGAATGCGACGGTGAAGGTGTACAACGCCACGGCCAGCGCGAGGCCCACCGCAACGAACCCGAGCCGCCCGAGATCGCCGTGCAGGTCCCGGAACAGCAGCAGCGCACCGTTGGCCAGCACCCCGAGCGAGGTGCGGGTCCACGACAACACGGTGCGTTCGGCCGCCAGCCCGGCGTCTCCTGCGCCGGGCGAAGCTGTCATCCGGTGGCCGTCCGCCACAGCATCAGCCCGATCATCACGACGGCGATCACCACGAGGCCGATCGCGAGATAGGCGGGCGTGGGATGGCGTGGCAGGGGACGGCCGCTGCGCACGGCGCGATCCACCTGGCGCCATCGCACCAGGCCCATCGCGGCAGCCGAGATCGCCAGCAACCCCAGCAGCAGTCCCACCACGTGGCGGGCGCCGGGAATGCCGAACTGCGGCACGAACTGGATCACCGCGACCGCCCCCGCCAACAGGCCCAGAGCGGTGCGCTGCCACGCCAGAAAGGTCCGCTCGTTGGCCAGCGTGAACCGATAGTCCGGTTCGTCGTCGGCCGGACCGCCGCCCGCGCCGCTGCCGTCCGTCATCGCCGCCCTCCCTGAGCGCACCTCCAGGCGAAGGCGCGTCGGGCTGGCACTCTACGCCGTGGAAAGCGCCTCATCAGGACCACCGGCTCTCGGCGGCGCGCTGCCGTCGGGGATCGAAGGCACCCGGGTGGCGCGCACGTACACGGTGTCGCCCTCGCTGAGACGCAGCGCCTCGGCGTCGCCGCGGGTGATCTGCGCGGTGAACGGCGTGTGCGACGCGGCGCTGGTCAGCTCGACTCGAACCTCGAAGCCCAACATGACGATTCGGTCGATCCGCGCCCGCATGACACCGGTCGCCTGCACGTGGTCCTCGGCCGCGGCGATGGCCATCTCGGGACTGCGCCCGACCCGGATGTCGTGCGGGCGCACCAGCATCCCGTTCAGCGACGACACCGCGCCGAGGAAGGACATGACGAACGCGTTGGCCGGCTGGTCGTACACCTCGGTGGGCGAGCCGACCTGCTCGATGCGCCCGCTGTTCAATACCGCGATCCGATCGGCCACGTCGAGCGCCTCGGACTGGTCGTGGGTGACCAGCACCGTCGTCACGTGCACCTCGTCGTGAAGCCGGCGCAGCCAGGCACGCAGGTCCTCGCGGACCTTGGCGTCCAGCGCGCCGAACGGCTCGTCGAGCAGCAACACCTGCGGGTCCACCGCCAGCGCGCGGGCCAGTGCCATGCGCTGGCGCTGACCGCCCGAGAGCTGGTTCGGGTAACGGGTCTGAAAACCGGCCAGCCCGACGACTTCCAAAAGGTTGTCGACCTTCTCGGCGACCTCGGCCTTGGGCCGCCTGCGGACCTTGAGGCCGAAGGCGACGTTGTCGCGGACCGTGAGGTGCTTGAACGCCGCGTAGTGCTGGAACACGAACCCGATACCCCGCCGTTGCGGCGGCACCTTGGTGACGTCGCGTCCGTTGATGGTGACGGTTCCGGAGTCGGGTAGATCCAGCCCGGCGATCGCCCGCAGCAGCGTGGACTTGCCGGAGCCGCTGGGGCCCAGCAGCGCGGTGAGCGAGCCGGCAGGCACGTCGAAGTCGACGTTGTCGAGCGCGGCGAAATCACCGTAGCGCTTGTTGGCGCCGCGCACCGTGATCGCGTTCGTCACAGCCGTCCCTTTCCTACTTGGCCGTCTTCTGGCGGCGGGTGTCGAGAATGACTTGGGCGATCAGCACGACCACAGCCACCGCCATCAGTAGCGTCGAGATCGCATAGGCGCCGTACTCCGCACCGCGCGCGTGCCGGTCGGCGACCAGCAGGGTGAGCGTCTGCGAGGTGCCGGGCAGGTTCGACGACACCATGATGACCGCACCGTACTCGCCGAGCGTGCGCGCGACGGTGAGCACCACGCCATACATCAAGCCCCATTTGATCGACGGCAGCGTCACCCGCCAGAACGTCTGCCACGCCGTCGAACCCAGCGTCGAGGCCGCCTCCTCCTGATCGGTGCCCAGCTCGTGCAGGACCGGTTCCACCTCCCGGATGACGTAGGGGACGGTCACGAAGATGCTGGCCAGGACGATGCCGGGGAAACCGAAGATGATCTTCAGGCCGAGGTTGTTCTCGACGAACCCGAACGCCCCCGCGGTGCCCCACAGCAGGATCAACGCCACGCCGACGACCACCGGCGAGACCGCAAACGGCAGGTCGATTACCGCCTGCAGCAGGCTCTTGCCACGAAACCTGTTGCGGGCCAACACCATGGCGGTTGGAATGCCGAAGACCACGTTGAGCGGCACCACGATCGCGACCACCAGCAGCGACAGCTGCAGCGCCGAGATCGCCGCCGGGGTGCTGATCGACCCGAGGAAGTCGCCCAGCCCGGGAGCCAAGGCGCGCCACAGTATCAACCCGACCGGCACAACCAGCAGCACGGCGATGTATGCCAGTGCCACGAAGCGCAGGATCCTGCGCACGGTCGGAGACGGTGTCACTGGTCCAGTTCCTCACGCTTGGCAGCTCGGCTGCCGATGGTTCGCAGAACCAGCAGAACGAGGAAGGACACGGTCAGCAGCACGATCGACACCGCTGCTGCGCCGGTCCGATCGTCGAACTCGATGAGCTGGCGAATGTACTGCGAGGACACCTCGGTCTCGCCAGGTACGGCCCCACCGATCAACACCACCGACCCGTATTCCCCGATCGCGCGGGAGAATGCGAGTCCGGCACCGGACAGCAGCGACGGCATGAGCGCGGGCAGGATCACCAGCCGGAAGATCGTGAGGTTGTCGGCTCCCAACGAGGCCGCGGCCTCCTCGACCTCGTGGTCCAATTCCAGCAGCACCGGCTGCACGGACCGGACCACGAACGGCAGCGTCACGAATGCCAGCGCGATGCCGATGCCCCAGATGGTCTGCTGGATGTGCACGCCGACCGGGCTGTTGGGCCCGTAGAGCGCCAGCATCACCAGGCTCGCGACGATGGTCGGCAACGCGAACGGCAGGTCGATGATGGCGTCGACGAAGCGCTTGCCCGGGAACTCGTCACGGGTCAGCACCCAGGCGATGAGAAGACCGAAGACGAGGTTGAGCACCGTGACCGCCGTCGACACCGTCAACGTCACCCGAAACGACTCGATCGCCGCGTTCGAGGTGATCGCCGCCCAGAACGCCGACCATCCCCCGCCTGCGGACTGCCAGACGATCGCGGCCAGCGGCAGCAGAACGATGATCGACAGCCATGTGGTCGCCACGCCGACGCGAAGCGAGGTGTGCCCGTAGCGCCGGGTGAAGAATCCCCGCAGCGGGCGGGAGTCGAGCGCGCCCGGCGACGCTGTCATCCGGTGGCCTGTTTGTAGATCTTGGTGATGGCGCCGTTGTCCTTGTCGAACAGCGCCGGGTCGACGGCGCTCCAGCCACCCAGGTCGCCGATCGTCCACAGCTTCTCGGGCGCCGGGAAGTCGGCTGCGAAGTCCGCCGCGACACCGGGATCGACCGGCCGGAAGCCGGCCTGCGCCCAGATCGTCTGGCCCTCCGGCGTGTAGAGGAAGTTCTTCAACGCATTTGCCTGCTCGGCGTGCTGGGTGGACGTCACGACAGCGACCGGGTTCTCGATCTTGAAGGTCTGCGGCGGAATGACGTGCTCCACTGCCTTGCCCTGTCGTTCGATGTTGATGGCCTCGTTCTCGTAGCTGAGCAATACGTCGCCGCTGCCCTGCAGGAACAGGTCGGTGGCTTCGCGCCCCGATGCGGGCCGGGTACGGATGTGCTCGCTGACCAGCTTGTCGACGAACTCAAGGCCGGCCTGGGTGTTCCGTCCGCCGTTGCTCTTGGCGGCGTAGGGCGCCAGCAGGTTCCACTTGGCCGATCCGGAACTGAGCGGACTGGGGCTGACCACCTCGAGCCCGGGTTGCAGCAGGTCGTCCCAGTCCCTGATGTTCTTCGGGTTGCCCTCGCGGACCACGAGCGAGACGACCGAGCCGAACGGAATGCCCTTGGTGGCGCCCGCATTCCATCCCTCGGCGACCTTGCCGGCGTCGACCAGTCGGGTGACGTCGGGTTCGACGGAGAAATTGACCAGGTCGGCGGGCTTGCCGTCCACGACAGCGCGCGACTGATCACCCGAGGCCCCGTAAGAGGTGGTCACCGCGACGCCCTTGCCCTCCTCGGTGGCTGCGAACGCCGGGATGATCTTGCTCCAGCCGGGCTCGGGCACCGCATAGGCGATCACCGTGAGCGTTGTCTCGGCGGCGTCACCACCGCTGTCACCGACCACGTCGCTCGATCCGCCGCCGCAGGCGGCCAGCAGTGTTGCGGTGGCGGCGAGCACCACACCGGCGCGCCAGGACTGACGAATGTCGACCATGGGGGACCTTTCCATTTTCGGGGGACATCGGGGCTTGTCCGTTCCGAAGGAGAGGGCAAAGGCTCAATGCCGGGCATCACGCCACAGCCGTCACCGACACCAGATCGCGAACGGATATTGGTCAGCGACAACAGCAGACATCTGCGACAGCGCTGAACTCCACGGCAATGAGGGCCAGGATGTGGCCGCCCTTGTTGCCGGACGCTGTAGGCATGGCGGGAAGAATAACAGAATCGAAGAACTTCGCCTTGCCGGCTCAGCGCGTCAGGAGCCACATTACGACGACCAGTACCAGCAGCAGGACGAGCACCAACGTCACCCGCGAGCGCGGCATCCCGCCGCTCATCGGTGTTGTCTTCTCTTCGCGCAAGCGCTCATCGGTGTTATCTTCTCTTCGCGCAAGCGCTCATCGGGCGTCCTCGTCGTCGTGGCGCACCCGGTGCAGCAGCTTGATGCCGTTGCCCAGCGCACCGTCGAGCACCACCGCCGTGCCGTAGGCGATCACGAGCACGACGGGCATCACCACCGCGGTCTGGGCGATGAACGGCAGACCGGTCAGCCAGAGTTCGACGCCGTCCCACCAATCGAGGAAGCCGTCCACGCCGCCACCCTATGCCGGACCGCGATCGGCGATGGCGCCGACACACGCCCGACGAGTGGACGCCGGGCACGTCGGCAGTCGATGATGGCGGCATGGTTCTGTCACAAACCGGGCCGTCGGACGCGTCTGCGGAGATCGACAGTGGGATCAGACCCGCGCCCGCGGTCGCGTCGAACACTCCGTTGACCGTCACGGCACCGACGCCTTACGCGCCGACCGGGGCGTTGCGGAACCCCTTCCCGCCGATCGCCGACTACGGCTTCCTGTCCGACTGCGAGAACACGTGCCTGATCTCCTCGGCCGGCTCGATCGAGTGGCTGTGCGTGCCCAGGCCCGACTCCCCGAGCGTGTTCGGCGCGATCCTCGACCGCGGCGCCGGCCACTTCCGGCTGGGACCGTATGGGGTGTCGGTGCCCGCCGCGCGCCGCTACCTGCCCGGCAGCCTGATCCTGGAGACCACGTGGCAGACCCACACCGGCTGGCTGATCGTGCGCGAGGCGCTGGTGATGGGGCCGTGGCATGACCTCGAGGCGCGCTCGCGCACCCATCGCCGCACACCGATGGACTGGGACGCCGAGCACATCCTGCTGCGGACCGTGCGCTGTGTGAGTGGCACGGTCGAGCTGGTGATGAACTGCGAGCCGGCGTTCGACTACCACCGCATCCCGGCCACCTGGGAGTATTCGGCGCAGGCCTACGGCGAGGCGATCGCGCGCGCCAGCCGGGAGCCCGACGCGCACCCGACGCTGAGGCTGACCACGAACCTGCGACTGGGCCTGGAAGGCCACGAGGCGCGGGCCCGCACCCGGATGAAGGAGGGCGACAACGCCTTCGTCGCGCTGTCGTGGTCCAAGCACCCGGCGCCGCAGACCTACGACGAGGCCGCCGAGAAGATGTGGTCGACCAGCGAGTGCTGGCGCCAGTGGATCAACATCGGCGACTTCCCCGACCACCCGTGGCGGTCTTACCTGCAGCGCAGCGCGTTGACGCTCAAGGGGCTGACGTACTCGCCGACCGGCGCGCTGCTGGCGGCGCCCACCACGTCGCTGCCGGAAACGCCTCAGGGCGAACGCAACTGGGACTACCGCTACGCGTGGGTGCGGGACTCGACGTTCGCGCTGTGGGGCCTCTACACGCTGGGCCTTGACCGCGAGGCCGACGACTTCTTCGCGTTCATCGCCGACGTGTCGGGGGCCAACAACGGTGAACGTCATCCGCTTCAGGTGATGTACGCCGTCGGCGGCGAACGCACCCTGCTCGAAGAGGAGTTGCACCACCTGTCCGGCTATGACGGTGCACGGCCGGTACGCATCGGCAACGGCGCCTACGACCAGATGCAACACGACATCTGGGGCACGATGCTGGACTCGGTGTACCTGCACGCCAAGTCGCGCGAACAGATCTCCGACACGCTGTGGCCGGTGCTCAAGCAGCAGGTCGAAGAGGCGATCAAGCATTGGAAGGAACCCGACCGCGGCATCTGGGAGGTGCGCGGCGAACCGCAGCACTTCACGTCGAGCAAGATCATGTGCTGGGTGGCGCTGGACCGCGGGTCGAAACTGGCCGAACTGCAGGGCGAGAAGTCCTATGCCCAGCAGTGGCGGGCCATCGCCGAGGAGATCAAGGCCGACGTGCTCAAGCACGGCGTCGACAAACGCGGGGTGCTCACCCAGCGCTACAACGACGATGCGCTCGACGCGTCGTTGCTGTTGGCCGTGCTGACGCGGTTCTTGCCGCCCGACGACCCGCGAGTCCGGGCCACCGTGCTGGCCATCGCCGACGAGCTGACCGAAGAGGGCCTGGTGCTGCGCTACCGCGTCGAGGAGACCGACGACGGCCTGTCCGGCGAGGAAGGCACTTTCACCATCTGCTCGTTCTGGCTGGTCTCGGCGCTGGTCGAGATCGGCGAGATCCACCGGGCCAAGCATCTGTGCGAGCGGCTGCTGTCGTTCGCCAGCCCGTTGCACCTGTACGCCGAGGAGATCGAGCCCCGCACCGGTCGCCATCTGGGCAACTTCCCGCAGGCGTTCACCCACCTGGCGTTGATCAACGCCGTCGTGCACGTGATCCGCGCCGAGGAGGAGGCGGACAGCTCCGGGGTTTTCGTGCCCGCCAATGCCCCGATGTAGAGACCCCAGATTGGGGGTTCCGATCTGGCTATTCGCGTTTTATCGTGAATAGGTGACCGTCGAGCCCGCGGTGAAGCGGGAGTTCAAGAACCGGCTCTACGCGGAGTTCGCCCGCATCGGCAAGGCACTGGCCAGCCCGCAGCGACTCGAGATCCTCGAGGTCCTCGCCCAAGGCGAGCGTTCCGTCGAGTCGCTGGCCACCGAGACCGGCCTTTCCGTCGCCAACGCGTCCCGACACCTTCAACAGCTGCGCCAGGCTCAGCTGGTCCGAACCCGTCGCGAGGGCCTCTTCGTCCACTACCGGCTCGCCGGGCAGGAAGTGCTGGCCCTCGTCCTCGCGCTGCGACAGACCGCGGAGCAACACCTGGCCGAGGTGGACCGTGTCGTGCAGGATTTCCTCGGCGACCGGGACGGTTTCGAACCCGTGACGCCCGACGAGCTCGCCCGGCTTCTGGCCGACGACGATGTCGTGTTGCTCGACGTCCGACCCGCGCAGGAGTATTCGGCCGGACACATCGCCGGCGCGCTGTCGATGCCGGTGTCCGAGCTCGAGTCGCGGCTTGGCGAACTTTCCGCCGACAGGGACTACGTCGCGTACTGCCGCGGGCCCTACTGCGTTTACGCCGACGAGGCGGTCGCCGTGCTGCGTGCCAATGGTCTTACTGCACAACGGCTTTCCGAGGGATTCCCGGAATGGAAGCTTGCGGGCCGCCCGGTCCGCACGGCGTCATAGGAGAACACCATGAAGCGCTCACTCACCATCGGCTACGGCGCCGTGTGTTATGTCGTGTTCCTTGCGGCGTTCCTGTATGCGATCGGCTTCGTCGGGAACCTGTTGGTGCCCCGCAGCGTGGACAACGGTGTTTCCGCGTCCGTCGGTGAGGCGGTCATCGTCAACGTGCTGCTGCTGGGACTGTTCGCCGTCCAGCACAGCGTGATGGCACGGCCCGCGTTCAAGCGGTGGTGGACGAAGTTCGTGCCGACGACGATCGAGCGCAGCACATATGTGCTGATCGCGAGCCTGGTCCTGTTCCTGCTGTACTGGCAGTGGCGGACCATGCCCGCGATCGTCTGGGAGGTCACCTGGGCGCCCGCGGTATTCCTGCTGTGGACGCTGTTCGCCCTGGGCTGGCTGACCGTCCTTGCGTCGACGTTCATGATCAATCACTTCGATCTGTTCGGCCTGCGTCAGGTGTATCTCGCCTGGCGCGGCGAACCGTACAAGGACCTGCCCTTCCGCACGTCGATGCTGTATCGCACTGTGCGCCACCCGATCATGGTGGGGTTCATCATCGCGTTCTGGGCCGCACCCACGATGACGGCGGGCCACCTGCTGTTCGCGGTGGCAACCACGGGGTACATCCTGATCGCGGTCCAGCTCGAGGAGCGTGATCTCGTTGCCGCACTGGGTGACGACTATCGGCACTACCGCAGCACGGTGGGCGGGCTCATTCCCGGCCTGCACCGGCGTGGCGGAGCTGCCGGACCGGACGCCACCGTCCGGCCGGCATGACCCGCCCGAACGCGGACACCGGCATCGATCTGGCGCCCATCGTCGACGAGGGCCACCGCGAGTGCGCGCACACCGGCCTGCACTACGGCGACCGCAAGACTGGGCGAACGTGACGGGCGGAAGGCTGGCGACGGGCAAATGACCACGACGCAGCCCCCGCCGAGGCTGGGCCTGCGCGCCAACCTGTCCCAATTCATCCTGCTCGTCGCGGTCAACGCCCTCGTCGGGGGCATGGTGGGCCAGGAGCAGACGGTGTTGCCGTTGCTGGCGGAGCGCCACTTCCAGTTGACCGGGTACACGTTCCTGCTCACCTATGTGCTGGCGTTCGGTGTCACCAAGGCCGCGGCCAACTATTTCGCGGGCACGTGGTCGGACCGCTTCGGCCGCAAGCCCGTGCTGGTGACGGGATGGATACTCGCGGTGCCGGTACCACTGATGTTGATCTGGGCGCCGTCGTGGGGCTGGGTGGTCGCAGCCAACCTACTGCTGGGATTCAGCCAGGGGCTCACCTGGTCGACCACCGTGGTGATGAAAATCGACCTCGTGGGCCCTCGGCAGCGCGGCCTGGCGATGGGGTTCAACGAAGCCGCCGGATACGGCGCCGTCGCGGTGACCGCCGTCGTCGCCGGGTATCTCGCCGCCCACTACGGACTGCGGCCCGCACCGTTCCTCCTCGGCCTGGGCTACGCAGCGATCGGGCTCGGCGTCAGTGCAGTGCTGGTGCGCGAGACCCGGGGCCATGCCCGCCTCGAAGCCGACCAGCACCCCGGAAGCCATGGCAGCCAGACGAACCGCGAGATCTTCATCCGCACTTCGTTCACCGAACCCGCCCTGTCCTCGGCCAGCCAGGCCGGACTGGTCAACAACCTCAACTTCGGGCTGTCGTGGGGCTTGTTTCCGATCCTGTTCGCCGCTACCGGCATGTCAATCGAGCGCATCGGCATTCTCGTCGCGGTGTATCCGGCCGTCTGGGGCCTCGGTCAGATTCTCACTGGCGCACTGTCGGACCGTTGGGGCCGTAAACATCTCATCACCGCGGGCATGCTCACCCAGGCAGCCGCCCTGGGGATGATCGCGACAGTCGACACCTTCACCTGGTGGGCTGTCGCCGTCACGATGCTCGGCGCCGGTACGGCCATGGTGTATCCCACGCTGCTGGCCGCGGTCGGTGATGTCGCCCATCCGATGTGGCGGGCCCGCGCCGTCGGAATCTACCGCCTGTGGCGCGACAGCGGGTATGCCGCCGGCGCAGTCGTCGGAGGCATCACCGCCGACCTGTGGGGGCCGCGGGCGGCGGTGTGGGTGGCCGCGGGCATCAGCGTCGTCTCGGGAATTGTCGTCGCGGTGCGGATGTACGAAACGCGCCGTGTCTGAGCGGCTAGCCGGCCGCGTTGGCCACCATGTCGGTGGCGATGATGGCCGCCTCCTCGCCGATGGCGAAGCCGCACGCCCACGCCTCGACGGTCACGTTCGACACCACCGACAGCGCGTGCTGGCAGGCCCAGCCCTCGGCGTCCTGCTGAGTCGTCAGCTGGGTGATCATCGTGTCCTCGACGGTCACCCCGCTCAGGTCCCACAAGAAGGACGAATCCGAATCGTCCACCTCCACAGTCGAATCAGCGCAGCCCTCCCATGCCGAGGTCGATTCGTCGAAGAACTGCCGCGCCTTCTCGGCCGACGGGTACAAGACGGCAGTCTGCTCGACCCAATGGTCGTTGTTCTCGCCGGGCTCGCGCGCCACCTGATCGCGCACCGCGATCCAGCCGCTGCCGGCGTACACCGGATCCTCGGCCCCGTAGATGGCCCCGAGGCACTCGGGGTCCGACACCTGATCGGAGTGGTCGGTCATCTCCTCGAGGTCACTGGTGACCGTCATCGTGGTCGAGCCCATGATGCCGTTGAGCTCCCCGATCGACAGCAGCACATCGTCGAGCTCGGACTCGTCCAGCGGTGGTACGTCGAGCACGCCGCCGCCCCGCCCGCTCACCGCGGTGCCCGAAACCGTGCTCACGCACCCTGCGAGGAGCACCGAGGCCGCCAGAACGACACCCGCCGCGCACGCCCGGCATAGCGGACCGATGATCGTCACGAGGCGCCGATCTTCTGCACCATCAGTTTCGCCACCGCCACCGCATCAGCGGCGCTGTGGGCACTGGGTCCGGCGACATCCGAAACCTCGACGTCCACAACGCAATCCGAGGCGATGCCGAGGGCCCGCTGTACCGCCGAGCCGTCGTCGTGCAGCACCACCGCCGAGACGATTCCGTCGGCCATCGTCACGTCGGCGATGCGGCTCGACCCCTGTGCGCCGCCGTCGGGGCCGATCAATGTCAGCGTCTGCCCGTTGCAGCGACGCCACGTGTCGGCCGACGCGGCGAAAAAGGCCCGCGCGGCGTCGGGCGCCCCGAACTGCACGGCGCCGAAGAAGCCCGTCGCCGACGGTCCGTCGGCGTCACCACCGGCCCACGACCGGCTGGCCACCGACCGCACCGGGCTCGACTGGTAGACGACCTTCTGCAGCCGGTAGCCGATGCCCACGCAGTCCATGGGAGACGCCTCGGCTGGGCCGACACCTTGCAGCAGCATGTCGGGGCCGCCCTCGACGAGTTGACCCATGAAACCGACGGCGCTCAGCACGACGGTGAGCTCTTCGACGCTGGGTAGCGCCTGGCCCAGCGCGCGGTCCGGACTCTGCTGGACGGCCTCGACGATCCGCACGGCGGGCGCCTCGCCGGCCGGGGTGGAGCAGCCGGCCAGCAGCACGCATGCGCCTGCCGCCATCGCCACCGCCGCCGAGCGCATCGGGTCTACTTCTTGGCTTTGTCGGCGGACGAGTCGGTGGACAGTGCGGCGACGAACGCCTCCTGCGGCACCTCCACCCGGCCGATGGTCTTCATCCGCTTCTTGCCTTCCTTTTGCTTCTCGAGCAGCTTGCGCTTGCGCGTGATGTCGCCGCCGTAGCACTTCGATAGCACGTCTTTGCGGATGGCGCGGATGTTTTCGCGAGCAATGATCTTGGAACCGATCGCCGCCTGCACCGGAACCTCGAACTGCTGGCGTGGGATCAGCTCTTTGAGCTTGGTCGTCATCTTGTTGCCGTAGGCGTAGGCCGAGTCCTTGTGCACGATCGCGCTGAACGCGTCGACCGGCTCGCCCTGCAACAGGATGTCCACCTTGACCAGCTCGGCCTCCTGCTCACCGGCCTCCTCGTAGTCGAGGCTGGCGTAGCCGCGGGTGCGTGACTTCAGCGCGTCGAAGAAGTCGAAGATGATCTCGCCGAGCGGCATCGTGTAGCGCAGTTCCACCCGCTCCGGTGAGAGGTAGTCCATACCGCCGAGGTCACCGCGCCGCGACTGGCACAGCTCCATGATGGTGCCGATGAACTCGCTGGGCGCGATGATCGTGGTCTTGACCACCGGCTCGTACACGGTGCGGATCTTGCCGTCCGGCCAGTCCGAAGGGTTGGTGACGACGAGCTCGCTGCCATCCTCCTTCTCGACTCGGTAGACGACGTTCGGCGAGGTGGAGATCAGGTCGAGGTTGAACTCGCGCTCGAGGCGCTCTCGGGTGATCTCCATGTGCAGCAGGCCGAGGAAGCCGCTGCGGAAGCCGAATCCCAGCGCCACCGACGTCTCGGGCTCGTAGGTCAGCGCGGCGTCGTTGAGCTGCAGCTTGTCCAGCGCCTCGCGCAGATCCGGGTAGTCGGACCCGTCGACCGGATAGAGCCCGGAGTAGACCATCGGCCGCGGTTCGCGGTAGCCGGTCAGCGGGTTCTCGGCGCCGTGGCGGGCGGTGGTGACGGTGTCGCCGACCTTGCTCTGGCGGACGTCCTTCACGCCGGTGATGAGGTAGCCGACCTCGCCGACGCCGAGGCCGTCGGAGGGCTTCGGCTCCGGTGAGACGATTCCCACTTCGAGCAGTTCGTGATGAGCGCCGGTGGACATCATCTTGATGCGCTCGCGGGGAACGATCTTGCCGTCGACGACGCGGACGTAGGTCACCACGCCGCGGTAGGTGTCGTAGACCGAGTCGAAGATCATCGCCCTGGCGGGGGCGTCGGCGTCGCCGGTCGGCGGCGGCACCTCGCGCACGACGTGGTCGAGCAGCTCGGTGACGCCGTCGCCGGTCTTTCCCGACACCCGCAGCACGTCGTCCGGTTCGCAGCCGATGATGTGGGCGATCTCGGCGGCGTAGCGATCCGGGTCGGCGGCCGGCAGGTCGATCTTGTTGAGCACCGGGATGATGTGCAGGTCACGATCGAGCGCCAGGTAGAGGTTGGCCAGGGTCTGCGCCTCGATGCCCTGTGCGGCGTCGACCAGCAGCACCGCACCCTCGCAGGCCTCGAGCGCACGCGACACCTCGTAGGTGAAGTCGACGTGGCCGGGGGTGTCGATCAGGTGCAGGACGTAATCGGTGCCGTCCACCTGCCAGGGCAGACGGACGTTCTGCGCCTTGATGGTGATGCCGCGCTCGCGCTCGATGTCCATCCGGTCCAGGTACTGCGCCCGCATGTCACGGTCGGCCACCACGCCGGTCAACTGCAGCATCCGGTCGGCCAGCGTCGACTTGCCGTGATCGATGTGGGCGATGATGCAGAAGTTCCGAATCTGCGCCGGCGCGGTGAAGGTCTGGTCGGCGAAGCTGCTGATGGGAATCTCCTGGTGGGGCGGACGTTGTGCGCTACCAGGGTATCGAGGTCGGGCCCTGTCGACACAATCGACGAAAGCCGCCTTCACTTATGCTCGAAATCATGGCTCCGCCGTGGAAGACGTTCCAACGCTTTCTCGACGTCACGGAGAACATCGTGTTCAACGAGGCACCGAAGTTCATCCGTCAGATCGGCCAGTCCGAGGCCGTGCAGCGCGGCATCCAGCAGGGCATCCGCATCGGGCTGGACGCGATCGCGGGCACCTCTGGCGAGGAGACCCCGGCGATCACCGTGGGCAGGCCGGTCAGCCGCAACTTCGTTCCCACCGCGTACCGGGCCCGCAAGCTGGTGTACGCGCCGGACCTCGACGGCCGCGCCGATCCCGGCGAGATCGTCTGGACCTGGGTGGTCTACGAGGACGACCCGACCAGGGGCAAGGACCGCCCGGTGCTCGTCGTCGGCCGCGACCGCTCCACGCTGCTCGGCCTCATGCTGTCCAGCCGGGATCATCACCGCGACGACCCGAACTGGGTCGCCATCGGCAGCGGCACCTGGGACTTCGAGAGCCGCCAGAGCTGGGTGCGTCTCGACCGGGTGCTCGACGTTCCCGAGGAGGGCATCCGCCGCGAGGGCGCGATCCTCCAACGCGAGAAGTTCGAACAGGTCGCGATGCGGCTGCGGGCCGAATACTCCTGGAGCTGACCCGCGGCTAACCCCCGACTAGGGCCCACACCAGCCCGGCGCCCACCCCCAGCACCAGGCTCAGACCCGCGGCGGCGACGGCGATGGCGGCCGACCACCGTCCGGCGGCGAACGCGGCACGACGATCGTGGTCCGCCCGCTGATAGCACGGGATGATCCAGCGCAGGTAGTAGAAGAGGCTGATCAGGGTGTTGACGAAGACGATGACCGCCAGCCACGCCGCACCGCCGTCCCAGGCGGCGCCCGCGGTCGTCAGCTTCCCGACGAAGACGGCGGTCGGTGGCGTGCCCAGCAGTCCGAGCAGCGCCACGACGAGCGCGCCGGCCAGCCACGGCCGCGCATAGGCCAGCCCCCGATAGGAACCGATGTCGCGCAGCTGGGGCAGCGACGTGGAAACCGCGAACGCGGCGACGTTCGTGACGGTGTAGGCGATCAGATAGAACAGCAGCGCCGGGACGGCGAGGTCGCTGCGGTTCAGCACGGCGATCGGCACCAGCAGATATCCGACCTGGCTGACCGTCGACCAGCCCAGCAGCCGCCGCGGATCGCTCTGCCAGTAGGCCGCGAGGTTGCCCAGGGTCATGCTCGCGACGGCCAGCACCGCGATCAGCAACGGCCAGGCGATGGTGGCGGGCAGCAACTCGGCCAGCCGGTACAGCGCGATCAGCGCACCCAGTTTCGGCACGGTGGTCACGAACGTCGCCACGGCGCCCGACGCGCCCTGAGCCGCATCGGGAACCCAGAAATGCGCAGGCACACCGCCGGCCTTGAACATCAGCCCGCCGAGGAGGCCGAGGAGGCCGACGGCGACGGCCCCGGCCGGCGCCGGCGCCAGCTCGCCGGCCAGCGTCGCATACCAGGTGCTGCCCGTGAGGCCGTAGAGGACGGTGACGCCCGACAGCAGAAGGATGCCGAACAACGCCCCGAGCAGGTAAGTCTTCATCGCGGCCTCGGCCCCCTCGGCCGTGCGGGCCAGGCCGATGAGCGCATAGAGCGGGATGCTGGCCAGCAGATACCCGGTGACGAGCACGATCAGGTCGGCGGCGCCTGCGAGCACCAGCACGCCCGTGGTCGCGAACAGCAGCAGTGCGTAGATCTCGCTTTCCCGTGCTGCACCGGCTAATTCGTCACCGGCCACGGCCAGCACCGCCAACAGGCCGACGGCGGCGGCGATGCGCGCCACCGCGGTCGCGGTGTCCACCGCGAAGGTGCCGTCGAACGCCTCGGCGTCGGGTCCGGCGAGCTGGATCGCCGCGACGACGGCGCTGCCGCACAGTGCCGCGGCGGCCACCACACGGCCCCACCACTGGCGGCTGCGCGGTAGGAACGACCCGCCGATCAGTACCGTCAGGCCCGCACCGAACACCAGCATCTCCGGCAGCATCAGTGACAGGTTCATCCCGCTGTGGTGGTCCACGGCCTACCTCCCGACGAGGCCGATCAGCACCGCTGCGGCCGGCTCGACCGTGTCGAGCAGCACGCGGGGAAACAGGCCGATCACCACGGATACGGCCAGAAGCATTGCCGCCGGCCACATCTCGGCTCCGCGAAGGTCGACGAACCCGTCGGAGCGCAGGCGGGTCTGACCCGTGAAGATGTGCTGGAAGGCGCGCAGGAACAGCGCCGCGGTGATGACGATGCCCGGCAGCGCGACCGCGGTCACCGGCGCGGCGGCAATGCTGCCGGTGAAGATCTGGAACTCGGCGATGAACCCTGAGAACCCCGGCAGCCCGAGTGAGGCGAATGCGCCGACGGCGAACAGAGCGGCGAGTTTCGGTGCCGGCCCGGCCAATCCGCCGTACTCCTTGATGGCGTAGCTGCCCGTGCGCGCGTGGAACACACCGGCGAGAAGAAACAGCGCGCCGGTTATCAGGCCGTGGCTGACCATCTGGGTGACCGCCCCGCTGACAGCCACTTCGCGGGCCTGTTCGGTGTCCGTGGCGACGAGGCCGGCGGTGCCGACCGCCAACACGATGTAGCCCATGTGGTTGACCGACGTGTAGGCGATCATCCGCTTGAGATCGTCCTGGGCCAGCGCGACGAGGGCTCCGTAGAGCACCGACACCACCCCGACGGCGATGATCATCCACGCCCAGTCCCGCCAGGCCTCGGGCAGCATCGGCATCGCGATCCGTACGAAGCCGTACGTGCCCATCTTCAGCAGCACCCCGGCGAGGACCGCCGAACCGATCGCAGGCGCGTCGGTGTGCGCGGGCGGCAACCAGGTGTGGAACGGGAAAGTCGGGGTCTTCACCGCCAGCCCCACGACGATCGCCGCCAGCACCAGTCCGCCGGCGAGCGGCCGGCCGGCCAGCGGCGTCGTCGCCGCCAGTTCGACCATGTCGAAGGTGTGCGGTTCGGCGCCGATGTAGAGGCCGATGAAGCCGACCAGCAACGCCAGCGACCCCAGGAACGTGTAGATGAAGAACTTGAGCGCGGAGCGGCCGCGGTCGCCGTGACCCCACCCGGCGATGACGAAGTACATCGCCACGATGGACAGGTCGAAGAACAGGAAGAACAGGATGAGGTCCGCCGAGACGAACAGGCCGAGGCTCACCGTCTGCAGGAACAGGAACAGGGCAGCCTGCGTCCGCGGCCGGTCCGTATCGCGCAGGCTGTAGACGGCGCACGCGAGGAAGACGACCGCGGTCATCGCGACCAGTGGCAGCGACAACCCGTCGACGCCGACGTGATAGCTGCTGTTGACGCCGGGAATCCAGGCCACCTGCTCCTCGAATGCCAGCGCGTAGGGTCCCGGCGAGTCGTACTGCGACCACAGCACCGCGACCAGCACCACCTCCGCGGCGGTGACGGCCACCCACAGGCGACCGGCGAGCGCGTCGGACAGGGCGGGCACTGCGAGCATGACCACGGCGGCGGCCAACGGCAGGAACACGACGATGCTGAGCATGGTCACCTCACGGCAATCAGGAGCAGGACGGCAAGGACGATGACGGCGAAGGCGCCCATGTAGTACTGGTGCAGCAGACCGGTCTGTGGCTTTCTTGCCGTTTCCCCCAGCCGCCGCGTCAGGGCGCCGACCGCCTGCACCACCCGGTCGACGCCACGGATGTCGATGCGCTCGGCAGCGGCGGCGGCCGACATGGTCCCGGCGGCGGCGCCGTGCACGGCCCGGTCGAGGGCGCGGTCGTCGAATCGGGCGAAGGCGCGCGACACCGACAGGGTTCGGGATGCGAGGGCGGATACCGACCGGTCCAGGATCCGGTCGTCGAACCGGGCGAGCCGGCGCGCAAGCAGCATCGTGGGCGCGACTACCGAGGCGTGGGCGGCCCCTTCCAAGCCGACCCAGGACGCCAGCCAGCGCGGCTCGGGCACGCCCCAGCGCAACACCGCGAGAACGACCACGGCGGCGAGCACGGCCGAGATGGTCAGCTCCAGAACCGTGGCGTGCGCGGTGGAGCCGCGATCCAGGGCCCGGCTGAGTTGCGGACCGATCGGCGGCAGCGCGAGCACGCCGCCCAGGGCCGCGCCGGCAGCCAGCACGACGAGCGGCAGCCGCTCGAACATGCTCAGGGATGCGCGGTTCTGCTCGCCGGCCTGCGGCGGCCGCCGCCAGATGACCAGCAGGACCTTGCCCGCGTAGGCGGCCGACAGTGCCGCCGCAACCAGACCGGCGACGTACAGGCCCAGCGAGTGCTCCTTCGCCGCGGCCAGGACCTGGTCCTTCGTCGCCCACAGCGACAACGGCGCCACCCCCGCCAGCGCGAGAGCCGACAGGCCCGCCGTGACACCGATGACGGGCCAGCGCCGCGCGATCCCGCGCAGCTCCGTGAGGCGCTTGCTGCCCACCAGCGCCAGCCAGGCGCCCGCAGCCAGGAACAGACCGGCCTTCGTGAAGGCGTGCGCAACCAACTGGGCGGTGCCTGCACCCACCGCGGCCAGGCCGGCAGCCATCACCACGAAACCCAGCTGGGCGGCGGTCGACGCCGCGAGCAGCTGCTTCAGGTCGGCCTGGGCGACCGCGACCGCCCCCAGCACCACGGCGGTCGCCACCCCCAGCCACGCCGCGGCCGTGGCGGCCCATCCCGATGCGGCCAGCAGCGGGCTCATGCGCAACAGCAGGTAGGCGCCCATCGCCACCATCGCCGCCGAGTGCAGCAGTGCGCTCACCGGGCTCGGTCCTTCCATCGCGCGCGAGAGCCAGAAGGAGAACGGCAGCTGCGCCGCCTTACCGAGCGCGGCGACCAGCACGCCGGCGGCGATGACGTGTCGCCAGCCGTTCGTGGCGCCGGCCAGGTCGGCCAGAACGAGCCCCGCACCGCCGGCCAGCGCGGCCCCGGCGGCGAGATAGAGACCGAGGTCGGCCGCGCGGGTGGTGAGAAACGCTGTCAGACCCGCCGACACCCGGTAACTCTGCTGCCATCGGTAGCCGATCAGGGCGTAGGAGGCGGCTCCCATCACCTCCCACGCCAACAGCAGCGCGGGCAGGGTGGCCGCGGTGGCGGTCAGCATCACCGCGGCGGCGAACACCAGCATGAGGCCGTGGAACCGACCGCCCCCCACGGCGCCGTCGCCCACGGCGAACACCAGCACCAGCACGGTGATGGCGGCGACGGCCGGCACCACCGTCGCCGTCAACGCATCGACGCCCAACGTGAGGTCCGTCCCGGCCATGAACGGCACGCTGACGGTGGGCCTGCGCACGGCCACCACCGCGGACAGCGCCGCCACCACCGCCGATGTCGCTACGGACACCACCGAGGCCAGGCGGTCGGCGCCTGGGCGCCGAAGGTGGTTGAGCAGCAACGCGACTCCGGCGACGGCCGGTATGCCGACCAGACCCCACAGCGACCACTGCGCCAACGACGTGTTCACCCGATCACCCGGCCAGGTCGGTCGCCATGTCGGTCATGTCGGCCTGCCGGTCGCGATGCAGCAGCGTGGCCACCGCGAAGCCCATCGCCATCTCCACCGTCATCGCGGCGATGATCACCATCAGCAGCACCTGGCCCGTCGGGGCGGGTGCGAGGAACCACCAGAAGCCCGCGGCGGCGAGGATGACGGCGTTGATCATCAGTTCCAGACCCATCATCACCATGACCACGACCTGTTGGGACAGGGCCCCGTAGAGGCCGACGCTGAACAGCGCGGCCGCCACCAGCAGCACCGTCTGCAGGGTCATCGCCCGACCCCTCCCGGTTGCGGATCGCTTGCGGGGCGGCGCCGCAGGTCGTCGCCGAACCGGTCGTAACGGGTGCGGTGGGCGGCCAGCACCACCCCACCCACGATCGTCGCGACCATGACCGGGCTGATCACCACCATCGCGAGCATGTTGGGGCCCATCAGCGCATCACCGAGTGCGGCGGTGACGTCGACCGGCGGCGATCCACGCCGTTGCGGCCAATCCACCAGCAGGATGCCGGCGGCGAGCAACAGGAACGTCGCGATCGACAGGGCCAGCGACATGCGCCGAGAGTGCACCATGCTCATGGGCATCAGCGCCGGGTTCATGCCCATGAACATGACCATGTAGACGGCCATCACGGCCATCTCCATGACCATCATCAAGATGACGATGACGCCCACGTAGTTCTGCTGGAGCAGCAGCACCGCGACGCCCACGGCGATGAACGAGGTCGCGAGCGCGTATGTCGCACGAGCCATCGAGTCGACGACGAACACGGCGCCCCCGGCCATGACGGCCACCACGGCGGCGACCCAGAAAACGATGTCCGCGACCATTGTTCGTTACCTCCAAACCGCGACGATCGCCACTATCAGGTCCTGCACCAGCACGGCCGGCAGCAGCAACAGCCAACCGACCTCCATGAACTTGTCCGGCCGCAACAGGGGCCGCCGCAGCCACACCAGAATCGTCAGCAGCACAACTGTTTTCACGATCACCCACAGCCAGCCCGGCAGTATCGGACCGGCGCCGCCGCCGAGGAACAGCGGTACCGCGAACGCCGACCCGGCCGCCAGGAGCGCGTACCGCCCGGCCAGCACCAGGAGACGGTCGACGCCGGAGAGCTCGGCAGCGGCCCCGCCGGCGATGTCGGCCCCGAACGCCGCCGACATCGGACCCCATACCGAGAAGCCCAGCACACCAATGCAATAGACGACGAAGGCCACCGGCATCCAGACCACGTACCACAGTCCTTGCTGAGCATCGGCCACCGTGCCGACCCGCAGGCTTTCGGCCGCGATGGCGGGTGCGACCAGGGCGAACATCAACGGCAACTCGTATCCGAGCGCCTGTGCCAGGAACCGGTATCCGCCGATCAGCGAGTGGGCGGAGTTCGGGCCCCATCCCGCGAGCCAAACGAGGGCCCAGACGACGACATCCATCGCGTTGAACCAGACGACCCCCACGTCGAGGTCGAACAGCGTCCACCTTCCCAACGGCACCACGGTCACCATCAACAGTGCTGCCGCGATCAGTCCGCCACCGCCGATCCGCCACAACAGCCGGTCCGCCGCGACGGTGACCCGCCGCCGCTGCCGAAGTAACCGCGCGGACTCCGACAGCGGTGTGCGGACGCGCACGGCGACGCCGTCATCGCGCGCGGTGAGGACGCCGTCGAGCACGGCCGCGTAGTAGGCGAGCCCGAGAACCAAGGCCGCCGCGGCCAGCGCCCAGATGCCGGACACGGTGGTGAGCGTCGACGGCGTCATGCGACATCGGCCTCGACGTGAAGGAACGTGTCGATTCCCAGGCCGGCGACGGCCAGTCGCGCCGCGGCGATGTCGAGCCCGCCGATCAGCTGGGGCAACACGTCGAGGGCGACTGGCAGACCGATTCGGAAGGGGTTGGGCTGCAACGGGTCTGACATCAACTCCCTCGCGGCGTCCAGCCTTGCCAGCAGCCGCCGGTATGCATCACCTTCGAACGCTTCGGGAAGTCCCCGGCGGCCGAGCTCGTCGCCGGACAGCGAGCCGACCTCACGCAGCGACCACCGCAGCAGCGCCGACCGGCGCGCCCCGCGATGCAGTTGGGCCAGCAGCAGGCCGGCGTTCTCGTCGTCGCGTGCCAGCAGTAGGTCGCGGCAGCGACGCGCGAGCGCGGCGCCGCGGGCCCACCCCGCCAGGGCCAGGAGATCGCGCACATGGTCGCACTGCCGGGCCGCCTGCAGCGCGCCGCCCAGCGCGGTGGGCTCCGACGGGTCCGCCCCGTCCGCGGTCGCATCGACCAGAAATGCCCGGGCCTCGGTGATCACGTCGCCGTTGAGGTTGCACCCCACCACGAGTCCGGCCGGCCAGTACGGCAGCACCGGCCCCAGCCGCAGATGCAGTGTGTCCATTTCCAACAGATCGCGGTCCTCGCCGCCGTCAGCCAACGGAATGCCTTCCGGCGCCATGCCCATGTCGCCGTGATCCATGTCGCCGTGATCCATGTCGCCGTGATCCATGGCGATCTCGGGACGCCGAGGTCTGCTCCGTGCGTCGGCGCGCTGTCCACGCCCGTCGAGCAGTTCGGCGGCCGCGCGGTCCAGTTCGTCGTCGACCTGCGACGGGCCGGTGACATCGATGCGAACCCTGGGGCCGGGCAGCTGATCCCAGAGGCGGTCGATGACACCGGACAACTCCGGGCCCGGTACCCCGCACACGGCCAGGACGTCGGCGTCGGCGGCCGACAGCGCCTCCCGCCATCCGCGGCCGAGCATCCCGCCGTGAAGTGCGCACCGCGTGATCCAGTGGCCGGGCACCTCCACAACCAACACGTGTGTGCCGGCGACCCCGAGCCGGGCCAATGCCTGACCTATACCCAACGCAGGGCCCCCTCCCGCCACGCCCATGCCACGGCGACGAACAACGCGCCGAGGAAGACGAACATCTCGACGATCGCCTTGACGCCGCGCTCGGCGACTACGACGGCCCACGGGTACATGAACAGCATCTCGACGTCGAAGGCCAGGAACACCAGCGTCGCCGGATACCAGCGGACGTGGTAGCGCGACAACGCGTGCTCCTCGGGCTGCCACCCGGATTGGAACGGCAGTGACATCAGCGCATTCGGCGCGACCGCGGTCCACCGGTGAACCCCGTACAGGACCGCGGTGCCGACCACCGTCACCAGCAGCATCGACGCCACGCCGGTGTACATGGCTGCGCTCCTTCAACGTCGGTCTGGCGTGGCAATCCGTCGCACGGCCCGGGGCCCCTCGAAACGTTCCCCCGTCAAGCGCCGCTATACCGCCTCCCGCCGGGTTTTCTGATGATCGGCTCCTATGCCGTCGCGCCTAGCGCGGCTCCCGCCACATCGGCCACATGCTCGGGCCGCCGTCGGGCAGCTTGATCTCACCGGTGACCTCGAAGCCGAACCGCTGGTAGTACGGGATGTTGTCCGGGTTGCTGGATTCCAGGTAGGCGGGCGCGTATTCGGCGTCGCAGCGGTCCAGCCGCGAGCGCATCAGCGCCTGGCCGAAGCCGGTGCCACGCACGCTCGGATCGCTCCCGATCACCGCGAGGTACCAGTGCGGTTCCTCGGGATGACGCTCCTTCATCAGGTCGGACACCTGTTGACCCCGCTTCACCTTGGTGCCGAACGCCAGGATGAACTGCGGCATCATCAACGTCTCCTCGAGCCGGCTCTGCTTCCACCGCCCGGGCGGATCCCACAGTGCCGCGGCACCGATGCGCTCGCCACGGGCCACCTCGACGCCCTCGGTCCGCAGGAAGTGGTGGCGCGTCATCGCCGCGAACATCCGTTGCAGGCCGCGGCCGCGGGCGGAGTCGTCGGGCAGCATCCAGCTCATCACCGGGTCGCGATAGAAGGCGCGCGCCAGCACCTCCGACATCCGGCGCACATCGCGCCGCCCGGCCGGACCGACGTCGACGTCAGCCACGGGTGATGTAGGCCTGCAACTGCTCCTGCTGGGTTTCCAGCTCTTCCATCCGGGTCTTGACCACGTCACCGATGCTGACGATGCCGGCCAGCCTCCCGTTCTCCACCACCGGCACGTGCCGGACCCGATTCGTGGTCATCAGCGCGCTGAGACTGTCGACCGAATCGCCGGGCTCACACGTGGCCACCAGCGTGGTCATGATCTCCGACACCGGCCGGGTGAGGAGGTCGGCGCCCTGGCGGTGCAACGCGCGCACGACGTCGCGTTCGGAGACGATGCCGACCAGACCGTCCGGCGACACGACGACCATCGCACCGATGTTGTGCACCGTCAGCTCGGTGAGCAGTCCGGCGACCGAGGTTTCGGGGGTGATGGTCGCCACCGCCGCACCCTTCGCCCGCAACACGTCCGCGATCCGCATCTCCGCCTCCGCTCGTGATGTCCGTCGTCTCAGGCTAGAACCGCGGCCTGCCCCGTGACAGCACTTTGGCCGGGTCACCTGCGACAGATCCCTCGACCGCTGTTCGACGTCACCGGCCCTCGGCCGCGACCGTAATGGGCGTGGGCGCCAATCGTGAGTGCCATCACCGGTTTTCGGTGCGATGGCGACTCAGTCCGGCGAACCGGACGGATTCGGTCGCCGCGAATATCGCCCACCGGGCCCGCTCGGCGGGTATACCTGGGGGCCATGATCGAGGTCACCCTTCTTGGCACCGGAAGCCCCGTTCCCGACGCGCGTCGCGCCGGCCCGTCGACGCTGGTCCGCGCCGGTGGACAGACGTTCCTCATCGACTGCGGACGCGGGGTTCAGCAGCGCATGACCGCCGCGGGCGTGCAGGCCAACGCCCTGACGGCGCTGCTGTTGACGCACCTGCACAGCGACCACATCGCCGAACTGGGCGACCTGCTCATCACCCGGTGGATCACCACGTTCACCCCGGACCCGGCGCCGCTGCCGATCATCGGTCCGCCGGGAACCGCCGAGGTGGTCGACGCCACGCTCAAGGCGTTCGGCCACGACATCGGCTACCGCATCGCCCATCATGACGACATCACCGCCCCGCCTGCTGTGCAGGTCGAGGAGGTCACCGAGGGCGTCGTGTGGGGCAGCGACGGCGTGTCGATCAGGGTGGCGCCCACCGACCACCGGCCCGTCGCACCGACGATCGGCTTCCGGATCGAACACGCAGGCGCATCGGTGGTGCTGGCCGGGGACACGGTGCCGTGCGAGACCCTTGACGAACTGGCCGCAGGCGCAGGAGCGCTGGTGCACACGGTGATCCGCAAGGATCTCGTCGAGTTGCTCCCGCAACAGCGCATCCGGGACATCTGCGACTACCATTCGTCGGTCGAGCAGGCCGCTGCCACTGCGGCGCGGGCCGGTGTCGGCATCCTGATCCTGACGCACTACGTGCCCGCGATCGCGCCCGGGCAGGAAGACGATTGGCGCGCTTTGGCGGCCAAGCACTTCGACCGGCAGATCGAGCTCGGCGACGACCTGCACCGCGTCGAGGTGCATCCCGGCGTGGGCGCCAAGCCTGCCGGGTAGCCGCGCCAGAAACCTACGCCAGGCGGGTGATTTCGACGACGACGTCCAGGTCGGTCGAGCCCTCACCCGAGTAGATGCCCTTGAGTGGGCTGACGTCGGAGTAGTCTCGGCCCACGCCGACGCTGACGTACTGCTCGTTGATGGCGACGCCATTGGTCGGGTCGTAATTCCACCAGCCGCCCGTCCAGGCCTGAACCCAGGCGTGGCTCTGGCCGTCGATCGTCTGGCCGACGACGGCCTCGCGATTGGGATGCAGGTATCCCGACACATAGCGTGCCGGAATACCCATGGCGCGCAGCAGGATCAGGCTCAGGTGGGCGAAGTCCTGGCACACGCCCTTGCCTTCCCGCAGCGCGTCGAGGCCCGACGAATGCACCCCCGTGGTGCCGGCGACGTACCGCAGTTCGCTGTGCACCCATTGGGCGGCGGCGGTGACGGCCGCATGGGGCGCGTGGTCTTTCATGATGCGCTGGCCCACCCGCCGGATGCGCTTGCTGTCGGGGGTGTAGTGCGTCGGTGAGAGCACCTCGTCGAAGCGGTCGACGACCGCCGCGGATCGCATGTGCTCCCAGGTGAGCTCCTCGTCGGGCGGCTGGCCCGCTTCGGTCTCGACCACCGACGACGACGTCACCTCCAGTTCGGTGTGCGGTGCGTGCAGGTCGAAGGCCGTCACCGCGGTGCCCCAGTAGTCGACGTAGCGGTACGACCGCGTCGCGGGAACGGTCTCCACCCGGTTGAGGATGACGTTCTGCCGCGAGTCGGACCGTGGCGTGAGCCGGGCCTCGTTGAACGACGCGGTCACCGGCGACTTGTACGCATACCCCGTCGAGTGCACCACCCGCAGCCGCCACATCAGTGGTCACTCTCCACGCAAGCGCTCATCGGTCAGATCTCGCCTTCCTCGATCACCAGCGACCCGTTGTGCCCGGCGTCGTGCCAGGCCACCCACGGGGCGGAGTGGAAGTACTGCACCGCCAACGCCTCGCCGACGTCGTGGCAGGTCTTCTGCAGTCCGGCCAACCGCTGTTCGAGCGACTCCAGCAGCACACCCGGCCGCAGGAACTCCAACTCGCTGCGGGCCCGGCCGAGCAGCCGCTGCGCCTCGGCGGTGGCGCCGAGCCGGCTGGGCGGGCGGTTGAGCAGCTCGTCGAGGCTGTGTTCGGCCAACCGCAGCGAGTAGAAGATCGAGCGCGGGAACAGCCGGTCCAGCAGCATGAACTCGACGACCCGGCCGGCGTCGAGCACGCCGCGGTACGTGCGCAGGTAGGTGTCGTGGGCACCCGCCGATCGCAGCAACGTCACCCAGGCGGGCGACGACGCGCTGTCACCGACGCGCGACAGCAGCAGCCGCACCGTCATGTCCACCCGCTCGATCGCGCGACCGAGCACCATGAACCGGTAGCCGTCGTCGCGCGACAGCGTCGAGTCGGCCAGGCCGGCGAACATTGCAGCGCGGCCCTCGACGAACGACAGGAACTCGTGTGGGCCAAGGCGTTTAGCGGCCCGCTCGCGCTCGGACAGTGCGTTGTAGGTGGTGTTGAGGCATTCCCAGATCTCGGTCGACGTGACTTCCCGTGCACCTCTGGCGTTTTCGCGCGCCGCCGAGATCGCGTCCACGATGGAGCCCTCCGTGCCCCGGCTGAACGCGACGATGTCGGTCAGCGACCACACGTCCAGAGGCTTGTCGGGCGGGTCCATGCCCAGCACCCGCAGCAGCGTGCGCGACGCCTGGTCCGGGTCGACGCTGGAGTCCTCGAGCAGCTGATGCACCGTGACGTCGAGAATGCGCGCGGTGTCGTCGGCGCGTTCGACGTAGCGGCCGATCCAGTACAGCGACTCGGCGTTGCGGGCCAACACTCAAATCACCGCCCTACTGCTGCTGCTGTTGCTGGTCTTGCGACTGACCGTCGATGTGGTCCGGTTTGGCTCCCAGCGACGATCTCGGCAGCGAGCGAACGACTTCGGCGGCGCCCAGTTCGCGGTCGGCGGCCGACGTGCGAGACGCCAGCACCCAGGTGTCCTTGGACCCGCCGCCCTGGCTGGAGTTGACCACCAGCGACCCCTCCGGCAGCGCGACGCGCGTGAGCCCGCCCGGCAGCACCCATACGTCGTCGCCGTCGTTGACCGCGAACGGCCGCAGGTCGACATGGCGCGGCACCAACTGGTCGTCGATCTGGGTAGGCACCGTCGACAGCTGCACGACCGGCTGGGCGACCCAGCCGCGCGGGTCGTTGCGGATCTTCTTGCCGATCGCAGCGCGTTCTTTCTCCGACGCGTCGGGGCCGAACACGATGCCGTAGCCGCCGGAGCCTTCCACCGGTTTGATGACGAGCTCGTCGATGCGGTCGAGCACCTCCTCGCGTTCGTCGTCGAGCCAGCAGCGCAGGGTGTCGACGTTGGCCAGCAGCGGCTTCTCGCCGAGGTAGTACTCGATGATCGTCGGAACGTACGTGTAGACCAACTTGTCGTCACCGACGCCGTTGCCGACCGCGCTGGAGATGACGACGTTGCCCGCGCGGGCCGCGTTGAGCAGACCGGCGACGCCCAGCACCGAGTCGGGCCGGAACTGCATCGGGTCCAGGAACGCGTCGTCGATACGGCGGTAGATGACGTCGACCTGCCGTTCGCCCTCGGTGGTGCGCATGTAGACAGCGTTGTCGCGGCAGAACAGGTCCCGGCCCTCGACCAGTTCCACGCCCATCTGGCGGGCCAACAGCGAATGCTCGAAGTACGCCGAGTTGTAGACGCCCGGGGTGAGGACGACGACGGTCGGGTCGGCGACGTTGTTGGCCGCGGCGTTGCGCAGGGCGCGCAGCAGATGCGACGCGTAGTCCCCGACGGCACGCACCCGGTGGGTTGCGAACAGGTTGGGCACCACGCGGGCCATGGTGCGGCGGTTCTCCATCACGTAGGACACCCCCGACGGCGACCGCAGATTGTCCTCGAGCACCCGGAAGTCGCCCTTGGCGTCGCGAACGAGGTCGATGCCGGCGACGTGGATGCGCACGCCGTTGGGCGGGACGATGCCAAACGCCTCGCGGTGGAAATGCTCACAGGAGGTGACGAGCCGACGCGGGATCACCCCGTCCCGCAGGATCTCCTGTTCGCCGTAGATGTCGTCGAGGTAGAGCTCGAGCGCCTTGACCCGCTGGATGATGCCCCGTTCGAGGCGGCTCCAATCCGCCGCGGAGATCACCCGCGGTACCAGGTCGAGCGGAAACGGCCGCTCCTGCCCGGACAGCGAGAACGTGATGCCCTGGTCGACGAAGGCGCGACCCAGCGCCTCGGCGCGGGCCTCCAGCTCGGAGGCGTCCGAAGGGGCCAGTTCGCTGTAGATGCCCTTGTAGGGCGCCCGCACGTTGCCCTGCGCATCGAACATCTCGTCGAAGGCCCGTGCGTAGCCGCCGAGATCGCCGTAACCGGCGAAGACGCCGTCGTGCCGGTTGGCCGACCTGGCGGATCGGGCCGGCTGCGTTCCTCGGGCACGGGGCGTTCGCAGGGTCACCTCTGACATGCTGCATCACATCCCGCGTTTCGGCAGGCCAGCAGCCCTCACTTTGGGGGAATGCCGGTCCCGCTGGTACCCTGAACAGTCGCTGCCCGCCAGCCGGGCCATAAGACACTTACCCAAATCCGGACGAGATTTACGAAGGAACACACGCGTGGCCAACATCAAGTCGCAGGAAAAGCGCATCAAGACCAACGAGCGCCGCAGACTGCGCAACAAGTCGGTGAAGTCCTCGCTTCACACGGCGGTCCGCGGATTCCGGCAGGCGGTCGAGGCCGGCGACAAGGACAAGGCCGCCGAATTGCTGGCGTCGACCAGCCGCAAGCTCGACAAGGCGGCCAGCAAGGGCGTAATCCATAAGAACCAGGCCGCCAACCGCAAGTCGGCGCTCGCGCAGGCGCTCAACAAGCTCTGACCGCACTTCGCTTCAGTTCGTTCAGTCCGCTCAATCCTTCGCGAGCTCGGCAACCCGCCTGACCGTCGCCTCCAGCGCATAGTCCGCGTCGGCGGCGGCGCCCTTCACATCGGCGTTCAACGCAGCCACCAGGCGCAGCGCCTCGGCGACCGAGGTGCGTGACCACCGCCGCGCCTGCTTCTGCGCCTTCTGCACCCGCCACGGCGGCATGCCGAGTTCGGACGCCAACCGGTACGGATCGCCCGACAGCGGGGCCACCCTGGCGATGGTGTGGACCGCTTCGGCCAGCGCATCGGCCAGTACGACGTGCGGTTCGCCGCGCAGCATCGCCCAGCGCAGCGCTTCGGCGGCGCCCGCGACGTCGCCGACGACCGCCTTGTCCGCGATGTCGAACCCCTTCACCTCGGCCTTACCGAAGTGATAGCGGCGCACCGAGGCGGCGTCGACCCCACCGGCGGTGTCGGCGACCAATTGCGAACACGCCGCCGCCAGCTCGCGGATGTCCGATCCGACCGCATCCAGAACGGCGGTGACCGTGTCGTCGCCGACCTTGATCTTCAGCGCACGAAACTCGCGGCGGACGAAATCCGCTCGCTCCGCGGCCTTGGTGATGCGGGCGCAAGGATGCACCTGAGCGCCAAGCTTTTTGAGCTGCTCGGCCAGCGCTTTGGCCCGGCCGCCGCCGGAGTGCACCACCACCAGCATCGTGCCGGGCGGCAGGTCGGCCGCCGCTTCGGCGATCAGGGCGACGGCGTCCTTGCCTGCTTCGGCGGCCGACTCGAGCACCACCACGCGTTCGTCGGAGAACAGGGACGGGCTGAGCAGTTCGGCCAACTCGCTGGTGCTGACCTCGCCGGCGCGCAGGCGGTCGACCGGCACGTCGGCGGTACCGGCCCGCTTGCGCGCATCCCGCAGTACCGCCGCGACGGCGCGTTCGACCAGCAACTCCTCGTCCCCGAGCACCAGGTGCAGGCGCGACTCTCGGCTCACCCCACGATCGTGTCACGACCGCCCGACAGGCCCGACACCGTCCACGCCAGCAGGCACAGCACGCCGGCGCCCACCGCGATCCGCGCCCACCGCCACCGCCATGCCAGCACGGCCGTCGTACCCGCTGCGCCCACGATGACCGCGCCCCACGGACCCGACGGCACCGGCAACAGGGCGCCGGGCACACCGGCGCCCCACCGGGCCACCGTCAGCAGCCACCAAAGTTCTGGCCCGGTGAAGCGGATGAGCAGATCCGCGCCGGCCGGCCACACCGGGCATAGCGCGGCAGCGGCGGTTCCGATCACCGCGATCGGCGGAACAACCACTGCCGCAGCGATATTCGCGATCACGGAAACGACACTCAAGGTGCCCGACATGCCGGCGATCAACGGCGCGGTGACCAGTTGGGCGGCGACCGCGATGCTCAGCGCGTCGGCGAGCGGTTTGGGCCATCCCCGTCCGACGAGTCGCCGAGACCACACGGGGGCGATGACGATCAGTGCAGCGGTCGCCGACACCGACAGGGCGAACCCGAGGTCGACCGCCAGCTCCGGGGACGCGACGAGCAACACCAACACGCTGGTCGACAACGCCGGGATCGCTTGACGGCGGCGGTGCGACAACACCGCCAACAACGTCACCGCACCCATCACAGCGGCCCGCAGCACGCTGGCGGTGGGCTGCACCACGACGACGAACGCCGCCAGGGCAACCGCGGCGAGCGCGACAGCCACCCGCGGCCCCACCAGGCCCGCGGTCAGCAGCACCGCGCCGCACACGATCGTGACGTTGGCGCCCGAAACCGCGGTGAGGTGTGTCAGGCCCGACGCCCGGAAGTCCCTGGTCGTCTGTCCGGATACCGCCGACGTGTCACCGAGGACGAGCGCGGGCAGCATCGCCGCCTGGTCGGCGGGCAGCGCACGTCGCGCCGCGTCGGCGAACCCCGCGCGGACCCCATGCGCGCCGCGGTACACGGGCGCCGCCGCACCGAACGTCGGGCGCCCGACCGGCGACAGCACCGCCACGGTGAGGTCGCGGCGGGTGGGTCTGCCGATCCGGGCCCGAAAGCCCACCGGCGTGCGCGCGCTCAAGCCGGCCATGTCCGCGGCGGAGGCGAACACCACCACCCGGCCGGACGTCGGATGCCCGTCTGCTTGCAGCAGTGATCCGCGGAACATCGTGCGGCTGCCTCCGAGGGCGCGCGGGCTCTCGGCCGGCGAGACGACGACGGTGGCGACCGCGCCGTAGCGCATGACGAACGGATGGTGCCGCAACTCGTCGACCCGCAGCCCCACCGCCACCCCGAACGCCGTGGCGACCACGCCGACCGCAACAACGCCTGCGCCCACGGCCCGCTTGTCGACGTCCGCCCGTCGGCCACTACCCCACCACCCCGCCGCGGCGGTCACCGCGACCGCGACGACGCCCGCCAGCACGGATCCGGTTGCCGGCCAGACTATCCCAGAAGCTGTCACCGCCCATGCGGTCGAGGCGGCGGGCACCAGACGCAGATCGAGCCGCGGCACGCCGTGAGCAGGCACCGACGTCACACATGGACCAGGTTGCGCAACTTCTCCAGCCGCGCGGGTCCGATGCCGTCGACATCGGCGAGTTGCTCGACGCTGGCGAACTTTCCGTTGGCGTCGCGCCACGCGACGATTGCGGCGGCGGTCACTGGGCCGATGCCGGGCAGGGTGTCGAGTTCCTCGGCGGTGGCCGTGTTGAGGTCGATCGAGCCGGTCGGCCCCGCATCGGCCCGGTGAGCGCCACCACCGCTCGCGGGCGCGGCGGACGGTGCGGCCGCCGCGGCGCCCCCGCTGATCGAGCTGCCCATCGTGACCGGCTCACCCGGCGGGGCAGCGATCCCCACGACGATCTGCTCACCGTCGGCGACCCGTCGCGCCATGTTGAGGCCCACTACATCCGCTCCGTCCAGTGGCCCACCGGCGGCCTGCAGCGCATCGGCGATCCGTGCACCGGCGTCGAGCGTGACCAGGCCCGGCTTGTGCACCAGGCCGACGACGCTGACCACGACGGGCCCGGCGGCGGGTGGCGTCGGACTGGGCGTGGAAACCGCTTGTACCGGCGGCAGTTTGGCCGACGCCACCGCGGGGGTGTTGTCCCGCACCAGCGCGAACACCGTCACCAGCACCGCCACGACACCCACCACGGCCAGCGCCGCGACTCCGGCGCGCCCGGGGTCGGCCCGCACCGCCGAGAGCCAACCCGGGGCGCCGCCCGGTTCGGGTTCGGGCAGCCAGCGGGTCAAGGCGGTGTCGGCAGGACGGTCCTCGTCGTCACCGGTACCTGCTTCGGCTTCGGGTTCGGCCCCCAACCGGTGGTGCAGGCGCTGGGCCGCGAGTTCGGTTCGCATGTCAGGAAACGTAGGTCGGGGCACCGACTCCCGGCCCCCGCGAGCGTCCCGCGCGACGCGCCCTGTGGAGCAAATCAGCGTTGGGGATAACGCGGGTGTCTACGATCCTTGCTGTGGATCGTCGAGTGCCGATGGTCGCCGCCATCGCATTCGCGGTGCTCTACACCGCCGCGCTGACCACGGTCCCGACCCTGCCCGGCATCGACAGGGCCGGCTACGACATCGTCACCCATGTCAACGAGCATTCCGGCGGAATGCGTACGCAAGCGTTGCTGGCGACGTTCGGGGCACTCGCGTTGGTGGTGGTGCTCAGCCATGCCCGGCACCGGCTGACCGGGCCGTACGCGCACATGTTCACCATCGGCGCCGCCCTCGTGCTGGCCGAAATCAGTATCGTCACGTGGTTCACCGCAGGGATCGCCCTGCATCCGAATGAACTCGGCTCGGCGACCGCACGCACCATCGCCGACGTGTTGGCGATGTGGGGGCCGGTGCTCACCGCGGCCAACATCTTGGTGGCGGCGCCGATTCTCATGGCGGCCAACGAGGGGCGCCTGCCGCGGTGGCTCGGCATCGTGGCCGCCGTCTTCGCCGTCGAGCAGCTGATCGAGACCATCACGATCATCGGCCCGCCCGGCAGCTTCATCTCACCCGGGGGGCCCATGAACTTCTATCTGGGCGGGCCGCTGTTCATCGCCTTCTTCCTGGCCCTCGGCGTCGCGCTGTCCCTCGACACGGTGACCGCGGATCGGCCGGGCGCGGACGAGGCCCCCGACACCGGCGACACCGCCGCGGCCGACGAATCCGCTGACTGAATACCGGTCGTCGACCCCACGAGAGCTACTGTCGTGGACAACCCGGACGCCGAGGAGAGGCCGAACCATGTCGACACCGACCGCCGACAAGCCGATTCGTGTCATCCAATGGACCACCGGCAACATCGGCCGCCGGTCGCTGCACGCCATCATCGGCCGAGGCGACATGGAACTGGTAGGCGTCTATGCCCATGGCGCGGACAAGGTCGGCGTCGACGCGGCCGAGCTCGCCGGATGGCCCGAACCGACCGGCGTGACAGCGACCAACGACATCGATGCGCTGCTTGCGCAACGGCCCGACGCGTGTTGTTACAACCCGCTGTGGCCCAACGTCGACGAGTTGTGCAGGCTGCTCGAAGCGGGCGTCAACGTCTGCTCCAGTGCGGCGTGGATCACCGGCGGCAAGCAGACTCCCGAGGATCTCGGGCGCATCCGAAAGGCCTGCGAGAAGGGCGGTTCGACGATCTTCGGCAGCGGAGCACATCCCGGTATGACCAATATGGTCGGCATGGTGCTCAGCGGGGCTTGTGAGCGGGTCGACGAAATCCGCATCACCGAGTCCGTCGACTGCTCGACCTACGAGTCGGCCGGCACGCAGACCGCGATGGGGTTCTCTCAGGACCCGGACACGCCGGGTCTGGCGGAGAGCGTGCGGCGCGAGAGTGAGGTGTTCGCCGAATCGGCGGCGATGATGGCCGACGCCATCGGCGCCCACCTGGACCGCATGACCTTCGACGTGACCTTCACAACTTCCACCGGCGATTCCGATCTCGGATTCATGCGTATCCCGGCGGGCACCGTCGCCGGGGTCCACGGCTACCACCGCGGCTGGGTCGGCGAGAAGAACGTCGTCAGTGTGGGTTTCAACTGGATCATGGGCGAGCATGTCACTCCGCCGAACCCGCTCGAGCACGGACACGTCATCCAGGTCTTCGGGCTGCCGAACATGCGCACCGTGCTGCACTGCCTGCCGCCCGAGGACTGGACCGAGCCGGGCTTCATGGGACTCGGCATGATCTACACCGCGCTGCCGGTCACCAACGCGGTGCCTGCGGTGGTCGCCGCACCGCCCGGCATCGTGACGCTGAAGGACCTGCCGCCGGTGACCGGCCGGGTTGCGGTGTAGACGCGTCGTTTTCAAAGACGTTGAGCCAGCGTCGTTCTGCCGGGACCATCCAGGTCGGACAACGCGTCGCGTCGACCCGTCATCGCCATCATCAGCGCCTCACCCGGACCGCTCACCTCCGGACCGCGACCGCGCGCCCAGTCGATGTCGGTGGCCCGCAACCGCAGCCCACGGATCCGCCGTCCGGCCCCGAGCCGCGGATTGCCGGGGATCAGCGGCAGCACCTTTGCGAGGCGCGCGACGGGAACATCCCTGGGCCGCTGCAGGGCTCGGCGGATGTCCTGGTGGTGGATCGTGCCGTCGACAAGCGCGATCATGCCGCCGAAGCCGGCGGTCAGTCCGGACGGGTACAGATGCCGGTTCAGCTGATCGAGCAACTGATCCGGTGACAACGGGGACAGTTCATCGACCCCGACCTGATTGGCCCGCACCACCCATCCCTTGGCGAATCGTCGCACCAGGCCGCCGAAGCCCAGTTCTTCGTAGCTGATCACATGCGCCACAACATCTTTGACGGTCCAGCCGGTACACAGGCTCGGGGTGTCCCAGTCCGGAGGGGCCAGCCCGGCGAGGAACTGCGCGAGCTCGGCCCGCTCGGCGCGCGCCATGTCCATCATGTCGGTGGTCATCGTCACGCGGCGCCGCGCTGGAGGTCGTCGAAGCGGCGCAGATACAGCGGCCAGCCGCCGTCGCCGTCGACGCCCGCGGCGACCGACTCCCAGCCGTCGCCGTGCCGGTCGATGTGGCGGTGCTCGAGGCGGACACGCGTGCGGTGGCCGGCCTCAGCGGAGAACACGACCTCGACCTCGCTGGTCCGCGTGAGGTCAGCCACCACCTGCCACGTAGGCCCGATGTCCCAGGTGAAAACCACCCGGTTCGGCGGCTCGTAGGCGAGGATGCGCGCCCACTTGCACAGGCTGCCGTCCACGCCGCGGTCGTAGATGTGGCCGCCGACGTGGGCCTCGAAGACCGTTTCGGCGATCGGCACGCTCAACAGGTTGTGCTCGCGCGGCTTGAAGTCGCCGAACCGCTCGGTGAACACCCGAAACGCTCGTTCGACGGGTGCGTCGACCATGATCTCGTGGCGCACGGTGGCGGATTGAGCAGGCATCATGTCGTGTCTCCTTCTGCTTCGACGATCTCCTTGAAGCCCGAAAGCGCCTGGGACCAGAACCGGTCGAGTTCGGCGCGCATCGCTTCGAGCCCGGACGGGTCGAGTTGGTAGACCCGGCGGGTGCCGTCGGCGCGGTCACACACCAGTCCGGCGCGCTTGAGCACCTTGAGGTGTTGGGACACCGCCGGCCTGCTGACCGGGAGGTCGCGGGCCAGTTCGCCCACCGCCGACGGGCCGTGCGCCAGTCGTTCGACGATCGAACGCCGCGTCCGGTCGGCCATCGCGACCCAGGCGTCGGCGTCTTGGTAAGTCACCACGAACCGTAAGTTAGCACTTACCGAGTTGCCGGGCAAGGCACCCCCGGATCCGCCCGCGTGCGCTCAGTCAGAGATGTGGACGACGACGCCGATCGCGCCGCCGCCGAGGTGCACAGACAGCACGGGGCCCATGTCGGTCACGGTGAGGGACTCGATCTGCGGCAGCCGGTCGGTCAGGGCGGCACCCACCTCGTCGGCGCCGTCGTGGTTGTCGACGTGGTGCACCGCAATCGCCGCCCGCCGCTCACCGACGGTCTCGGCGACCCGATCGACCATCGTGGCGTGGGCCTTGCTGACGGTCCGGATGCGCTGGTCGAGCACCAGCCGTCCGTCGACGTCGAGGCACAACAGCGGCTTGACCGACAGGGCGGTGCCCAGCCACGAGGCGGCGGTGCCGATTCGACCGCTGCGGCGCAGGTTGTCCAGCCGGTGCACCACGATGAACGCGCTCGTGCGCTCGATCGCCGAGCGCGCCGCCGTCTCGACGGCGTCCAGCTCTGCTCCGGTCGCGGCACACCTTGCTGCGGCCAACGCCGTGAACCCCACGCCCATCGCGGCCGACCGCGAGTTGACCACCCGCACCGCCGATCCGAATTCGCGGGCAGCCTGCACCGCCGAGCTGTAGGAGCTCGACAACGCGGCCGAGATGTGTACCGCGACCACGCCGTCACCGCCGCTGTCGTGCAGGGCCTGCCGGTATGCCTCGGTCAGGTCGGCCGGCGTGGCGCCTGCGGTGCTGGCACGGACGACATCGTGCACGTCGTAGGGCACCTCGTCGACGCCGTCGCGCAGGTCGACCATGTCCACGAGGATGTGCAACGGCACCTGGCGGATGTCCCACTGCTTGCACTCGTCGGCAGGCAACCGCGCCGACGAGTCGGTGACCACGATCACCGGCACGGCACACCGGCCTCCGCGAGCGCCTTGACCATCAGGTCCGCCACCTCCTGATGCGCCTGGAAGTTCCAGTGGATCCCGTCGGGATTGCCCTGCCCGCTCATGACGTACTCCCCGACGGCGGCCTTGAGGTCGACCAGCGGAACGTTGTGTCGTCCGGCCCATTCGGTGATGGCGGCCACGGTCCCCTCACGACCGTGATGCGCCCTGCCGTACGTGTCGGCGATGTGCACCGACGGCAGGCAGGCGACGACCGGAATGCCGGGCCGGTTGAAATCGATTGCAGCCCTCGTCATCTCGAGGTACTCGGCGGTCAGATGCGGTGGCAGCGCCGCGCGCGAGACCGGTGACAGCCGCGGTTGCACCCAGCAGTAGCCGTCGCGCACCCAGCGCCGCAACAGCGGTGGCCGCACGTAGCGGATCAGCTCGCGCATCGCGGTGGGCAGCGGCGAGGGCAGCGAGTCCATCCCGCCCGTGGCGAACACGACCGCGCCCGCACGCGGCAGCGCCGCCCACGCCCGGGGATCCTGGGTGGCCGCCCACCACACATCGCGGCATGTCCAGCCGATCCGACCGATCACTTCGACGTCCCAGTCGAGTTGCGCCGCAACGATGTTGGGCCAGATGCGAGGATCGTCGGCGGGCAACCCGCCCTCGGGTCCGTAGTAGGACAACGAGTCACAGAAGACGAGCAGGGTCGGCCGACCGGCCGGATCAGAGGACATCGGTGGCCACCTGTGCCGAGGCGTTCCACACGTCGAGGCGCCAGCGGATCTGCTCGGCCGAGGCGTCCGGCGCGCTGTGTCCGGACAGCTGCACCCAGCTGGCATTTCCCATGCCGCCGAGGATCGGCCAGTTGTCGACCGGCAGGCCCAGCAACGCCGCCGTCAGCGCAGCGATCAGCCCGCCGTGGGCCACCAGTACCACCGGTCGGTCCGACTGGTCGTATCCCCACTCGTGTTGGCCGGCAATCAGTTCGGTGACCAGCGGCATGCTGCGCTCCGCGACGTCGACGCGGCTCTCGCCGCCGGGGGGCGCCCAGCGCGAGTCGTTGCGCCACGCCAGCCGGGCGCCGGGCGCGACGGCGTCCACCTCGAGGTGGGTCAAGCCCTGCCACTCGCCGAGGTGCGTCTCGCGCAGCCGGGGGTCGACCAGCACCGGCATCCCGGCGTGTTCGCCGAGCGACACCGCGGTGTCGAGCGCCCTGCGCAGATCCGACGACATGATCACCAGCGGTTGGCGTTTGGCCAGCACTTCGGCGGCCGCGACGGCCTGCTCACGACCGAGATCGGACAGGTCGGTGTCGAGCTGGCCCTGCATGCGGCTGCCCGCGTTGTACTCGGTCTGCCCGTGCCGCAGCATGACCAGGCGGCGGATCCTCACGAGTGTCCGTCCAGATCGATGGGCAGCGTCGGGCAGTCGCGCCAGAGCCGGTCCAGCGCATAGAAGTTGCGCTCGTCCTGATGCTGGATGTGCACCACGATGTCGACGTAGTCCAGCAGCGTCCAGCGGCCTTCCCGGGCGCCCTCCCGCCGGGCGGGCTTGTGGCCGGCCTGGCGCATCTTCTCCTCGACCTCGTCGACGATCGCGTTGACCTGGCGCTCATTGGACGCCGAGGCGATCACGAAGCAGTCGGTGATCACGAGTTGTCCGGACACGTCGATGACGACCACGTCGTCGGCGAGTTTGGACGCGGCAGCCTGCGCGGCCACCGTGGCCATGCTGACGGCTTCGTCTGAGGCACTCATTGGTTGTTTTCCCTAAGTCGCTAGCGGTTGGGGCGTATAGAGCTTGCGCTTGGCCACGTACTGCACAACGCCGTCGGGCACCAAGTACCAGATCGGCCGGTTCTCCTCGGCGCGCTTGCGGCAGTCGGTCGACGAGATCGCCAGCGCGGGCACCTCGACGAGGTGCAGAGCGTCGGCGGGCAGCTCGGTCATCGCAGCCGCGATGTGCCTGCCGTCGAGCTCATAGCCGGGCCTGCTGACGCCGATGAAGCTGGCGATCGAGAACATCTCCTCCCAGTTCTGCCACGACAGGATCGAGGCCAGCGCATCGGCGCCGGTGATGAAGAACAGATCGGCGCCCGGGTTGAGCGCGCGCAGGTCGCGCAGCGTGTCCTTGGTGTAGGTGGGGCCGCCGCGGTCGATGTCGACGCGGCTCACCGTGAACCGCGGGTTGGATGCGGTCGCGATCACGGTCATCAGGTAGCGGTCCTCGGCGGCGCTGACGTAGCGGTGCTTCTGCCACGGCTGCCCGGTCGGCACGAACACCACCTCGTCGAGCCCGAACAGCTCGGCGACCTCGCTGGCGGCGACCAGGTGGCCGTTGTGGATGGGGTCGAACGTCCCACCCATCACGCCGAGCCTGCGTCGATAAGCCACGAACAGCCAGCTTACGGGAGCGTCGGGAGCCGGTCGTCCGCTGCCGACATCGACATTTTGGTGCGTTCTTCTCGCACTTTTGCAGCCATTCGTCGGTTTGGGCGAAAAGGGGATCAGACCGGCAGCAGCTGGTCGATCACCGCGGCCAGCTGCTTGGCCGACCGGCACTCGTGCATGGTGATGACCTCGGAGTAGCGCGGCACCGCGGAGTCACCGCTGCCCCACAGGTGCCGCGGTTCGGGGTTCAGCCAGTGGGCGTGCCTGCTCGCGTTGACCATGTGCGCCAGCAGTTCGAGCTCGGGGTTGCGATAGTTGTTGCGGCCGTCGCCGAGCACCAGCAGCGAACTGCGCGGTGACAACACGTTGGGCCAGCGGTCCATGAACGACGCGAACGCGTGGCCGTAGTCGGAGTGTCCGTCGCGGGTGTACACGCCGGCCTCGCGGGTGATGCGCTGCACCGCGACCGCCAGGTCGGCGTCCGGACCGAACAATTCGGTCACCTCGTCGGTGGTGTCGATGAAGGCGAACACCCGCACCCGGGAGAACTGCTGGCGCAGCGCGTGCACGAGCATCAGGGTGAAGTGGCTGAATCCGGCGACCGACCCGGAGACGTCACAGAGCACGACGAGCTCGGGGCGGGCCGGGTGCGGCTTCTTGAGCACCACGTCGATCGGCACCCCGCCGGTCGACATCGACTTGCGCAACGTCTTGCGCAGGTCGATCTCCCCGGCCCGCGAGCGACGCCGCTTGACCGCGAGCCGGGTGGCCAGCGTGCGCGCCAACGGTTGCACGACCTTGCGCATTTGGCGCAGCTGCTCGCCGGAGGCCCGCAGGAACTCGACGTTCTCGGTGAGCTGCGGTACACCGTACATCTGCACGTGGTCGCGACCCAGCTGCTCGGCGGTGCGCCGCTTCGTCTCCGCCTCGACCATCCTGCGCAACTGGTTGATGCGCTGTGCGGCAAGGGCTTTGGCGATCTGTTCCTGGGTCGGTGTCGGCTCGTCGCCGTACGGCGCGAGCAGACCGGCAAGCAGCCGGCCCTCGAGATCGTCGAGGTTCATCGACTTGAGCGCCTGATACGACGAGTACGACGGTCCGCGGCTGGAGTTGTACCGCCCGTATGCCTCGACGATCTGGGCGATCATCGCGGCCAGCCGTTCGTCGAGATTGGCCAGGTCCTCGTTGTCGGCGAGCATGTCCAGCAGCGCCGAACGCATGGCCTCGATGTCCTCGGGCGGCAGCCCCTGATCGTCGGTGCCGTCGGCATCGGGGTCCACGACGACGGTCCTGGCGCCCAGCGCCGCGGGGAACCACAGGTCGAACATCGCGTCGTAGGTGTCGCGGTGGTCGGGACGGCGCAGCACCGCGCAGGCGATGCCCTCGCGCAACACCTCCCGGTCGCCGAGACCCAGCACCGACATCACCCGGCCCGCATCGACGGTCTCCGACGGTCCCACCGAAATTCCCTGGCCCCGCAGCGCTTCGACGAACCCGACGAGATGACCGGGCAGGCCGTGCGGGGCCAGCGGCTGCGGTGGGCGGGTCCGGCGGACGGCCATGTCAGTTGAGCCTCAGCTCGCCCGCCGCTTTGATCTGGTCGGACTGGTGCTTGAGCACCACACCCAGCGTGGCGGCGATGGTGGCGTCGTCGATGGTGTCGAGTCCCAGCGCCAGCAACGTGCGACCCCAGTCGATGGTCTCGGCCACCGACGGCAGCTTCTTGAGCTGCATGCCGCGCAGCACACCGATGATGCGAACCAGTTCGTCGGCGAGGTGCTCGGGCAGTTCGGGCACGCGCGACAACAGGATTCGCCGCTCGAGGTCGGGGTCGGGGAAGTCGATGTGCAGGAACAGACAGCGACGCTTGAGCGCCTCGGACAGTTCCCGGGTCGCGTTGGAGGTCAGCACGACGAACGGCGCCCGTTCGGCGCTGATGGTCCCGAGTTCGGGCACGGTCACCGCGAAGTCCGACAGCACCTCCAGCAGCAGGCCCTCGATCTCGATGTCGGCCTTGTCGGTCTCGTCGATGAGCAGCACGGTGGGGTCGGTGCGCCGGATCGCGGTCAGCAGCGGGCGCGACAGCAGGAACTCCTCGCTGAACACGTCGTCGCGGGTGGAATCCCAGTCGCCATGCCCCGCCTGGATCCGCAGGATCTGTTTGGCGTGGTTCCATTCGTAGAGCGCGCGGGCCTCGTCGACACCCTCGTAACACTGCAGCCGCACCAGCCCCGATCCGGTGGCCTGCGCCACCGCGCGGGCCAGCTCGGTCTTGCCGACGCCTGCGGGCCCCTCCACCAGCAGCGGCTTTCCCAGCCGGTCGGCGAGGAAGACCGCGGTCGCGGTCGCGGTGTCGGGCAGGTAGCCCGTCTCGGCCAGCTTGCGCGCGACATCGTCGATGTCGGCGAACAGCGGCGCGGGGCGTGCCGGGACGCTCACGTGCCGGGTCCCCTTCTCTTGGCGCAAGCGCTCATCGGTCTCCTGTTCAGGCCGGGCGGGTGTGGCCGTCTCCCCACACGATCCACTTGGTTGACGTCAACTCGGGCAGACCCATGGGTCCGCGGGCGTGCAGCTTCTGGGTGGAGATGCCGATCTCGGCACCGAAGCCGAACTGCTCGCCGTCGGTGAACGCCGTCGATGCGTTCACCATCACCGCCGCGGCATCGACGCGCTCCGAGAAGCGTTGTGCTGCAGCAAGATCCGTCGTCACGATGGCCTCGGTGTGTCCCGTGCCGTACTCGTTGATGTGCGCGATCGCCCCGTCCACCCCGTCGACCACGGCCAGCGCGATGTCCATGGACAGGAACTCGGCGCGCAGGTGCTCCTCGCTCGGGTCGACGTGCACCGTGACTCCGGCGTCCTGCAGCGCCGTGGTCAACCGCGGCACTGCGTGCTCGGCGATGGCCGCGTCGATCAACAGCGACTCGGCGGCATTGCAGACGCTGGGCCTGCGCGTCTTGGCGTTGAGCACGATGCGCTCGGCGACGTCGAGGTCCGCCGATCCGTGGACGAAGACATGGCAGTTGCCCACGCCGGTCTCGATGGTGGGCACCGTCGCGTCGCGGACCACCGCGTCGATCAGCCCGGCACCGCCGCGTGGAATGACCACGTCGACCAGACCGCGGGCCTGGATGAGGTGCGTGACACTCGCACGGTCCTGGCTCGGGAGCAGTTGCACAGCGTCGACCTCGAGAAGTTCGGTCGCCAGCGCGGCGCGCAACGCGTTCACCAGGGCCGCGTTCGACCTCGCCGCCGACGAGCTACCGCGCAGCAGCACCGCGTTGCCCGATTTCAAGGTCAGCCCGAAGGCGTCCACGGTGACGTTGGGCCTGCCCTCGTAGACGATGCCGACCACGCCGAGCGGGACGCGCTGCTGGCGCAGCTGCAGGCCGTTGACCAGCGTGCGTCCGCGCAGGACCTCGCCGATGGGATCGGGCAGCCCGGCCACTTGGCGCAACCCGTCGGCGATCCCGTCGATGCGGTTCGGATTCAACGCCAGCCGATCGAGCATCGCCTCCGGCGTTCCGGCGGCACGCGCGGCGTCGAGGTCCTGCTGGTTGGCCTCGAGGATCTGCCGGGTCGACATCAGGACGTGGTCGGCGGCCGTGTTCAGCGCGCGGTTCTTGACGTCGGTGCTCAGCGTCGCGAGCGCGCGGGAGGCCACCCGGGCTCGCCGCGCGGCATCGTGGACCTGCTCGCGCAGGTCAACAGCTGCTGGCGCCTGAACACTCATCAGTCCAGCGTATCGGGTGTTACATGGGCGGGTTCGAGCGAGGGCTTCGCAGGCGCACCGCCTGAGGTTGTGCTGGCGCGATGCGCTCCCTAACGTCCACAAGGTGGCACGGGTGTGCAGCCGGGTATGCGTAGTTGGCAGTCTCAACGCCGACCTCACGTTCAGCGTGCGTGCCCTGCCCCGCCCCGGCCAGACCGTGCTCGCCTCCGCGCTGACGTCGTCGCCGGGCGGCAAGGGCGGCAACCAGGCGGTCGCGGCCGCCCGTGCCGGCGCATCGGTGCAACTGGTCGCGGCGCTGGGCAGCGACGCCGCGGCCGAGCAGTTGCGCGCGCACCTGCGCGCCAACGACGTCGGGATGGACGGCGTGGTGACGCTGCCGGGCCCCACCGGCGCGGCGGTCATCCTCGTCGACGCGGCGGCCGAGAACACCATCGTCGTGGCGCCCGGCGCGAATGGCGCATTGAGCGTGCAGTCCGACGACGTCCGCGCCGTCATCGCCGACAGCGACGTAGTGCTGCTGCAACTCGAGATTCCGGTCGCCACAGCGGTCGTCGCAGCGCGGGCGGCGCGCGCGGCCAACGCGGTCGTCATCGTCAACGCCTCACCGTCCGGCGCCCCGCCGCACGAGCTGCTGGCACTTTCCGAGTCCGCCGACGTCGTGGTGGTCAACGAAATCGAAGCCGGCGAATGGCACTGGCCCGTACCGCATCTGGTGATAACGCGAGGCGCGCGCGGTGCCAGCTATCTCGGCGCGGACGAACGCTTCGGTGTGCCCGCCCCCGTCGTGAAAGCGGTGGACACCACCGGGGCCGGTGATGTGTTCGCGGGAGTGCTCGCGGCCGGCTGGCTGGACGGCCACGAGACGGCGTTGCGCCGTGCGTGCGCGGCGGCCGCGCTGTCGACTCTGGTGCCCGGCGCGGGCGACTGCGCACCCTATGCCGAGGCGATCGATGATGCCATCGCGGATACATCAGCCGACAGGAAGGCAACCGAGGGACACCGATGACCGAACCGAGCACCACACCGCGGCCGCCCGACGGCGACTGGCTAGGCACGCCGTACCTGAAGTTCACCCGTGAGGGTCCGTTCGGGGTCTGCCGGCTCGACCGCCCCGAGGCGCGCAACGCGATGACACCCGCGATGTACTTCGGCATCCGCTACGCGGTGCGCCACGTCGACGCGGACGCCGACCTGGCGGGTCTGCTGATCACCGGCACCGGCGACGTGTTCGCGCCCGGGGGCGACATGGGCGGCGGCGACGGCAGCGACAACTGGCTGACGTTCGGCTCGGCGCTCGGCATGGACGTGACACCGTTCGAGACGCTGCGCCAGTCGGTCAAGCCGGTCGTATCGGCGGTCAACGGGTTGTGTCAGGGCGGCGGCCTGCAGATCGCGTTGTGCAGCGACATGACGGTCGTCAGCGACAGGGCGACGTTCCGGGTACCCGAACTGCTGCGGGGCATCGCCGACACCTATTACAGCCAGGTGTTGGCGCGGCTGATCGGACCGGCGCGCACCCGCGACCTGATGCTGACCGGCCGCACGTTGAGCGCGCAGGAGGCGCTGGACTGGGGCATGGTCGCCAGGGTGGTGGCCCACGACGAGCTGCTCGACGCGGCCCGCGACGTGCTCGGGCAGTGCTGCCGGACCGCTCCGGGCGCCAGGAGCGTGGTGAAGTCGAGCCTGGACAACTATCTGGGCCTGTTCGACCGTATCGGCATGCAGGCCAGCTACTCCTCCGCCGAGGCGATGGAGGGATTCCGCGCGTTCAAGGAGCGCCGCTCGCCCGACTGGGTGCACCCGCAGTTGCGCACCGGTGGGCGCCTCTAGCCGGCGAAGTGTGACAGGCATCAGGAGAAGGAGGCGTCGTGCCAGTCGTCGCGATCGTGCTGTTCGCCGTGTTCGCCGTGCTCGGATTCGGTTGGCGTAGTTGGCAGCAGCGTCGCCGTACCGGGTCGACGGGGTTCCATGGGGTCAGCGGTAGGCCGCTGTCGGCCGAGTGGTTCGCCGGCATCGGCTTCGTCGTGGCCATGGCCGCCGCGGTGTTCGCGCCGATCCTGCAGCAGGCCGGTGTGCTCGCCCCCGTGGCGGTTCTGGACCGGACTTGGCTCAACATCGCAGGCATCGCGCTCGCCGTGCTCGGCATCGCCGCCACGCTCTACGCTCAGGTCGACATGGGTGACTCGTGGCGGATCGGGGTCGACGCCGAGGAGACCACCACGTTGGTGCGCAGCGGCGTGTTCGGTCGGGTGCGCAACCCGATCTTCTCGGCGATGATCGTCTTCGCCGTCGGCCTCGCCCTGATCACACCCAATCCGCTGGCGCTCGCAGGCTTCGTGTTGCTGGTCGCGACGATCCAGGCGCAGGTGCGCGTCGTCGAGGAACCGTATCTGCTGGCCACCCACGGCGACGTCTACCGCGACTACCGGTCGGCCGTGGGGCGTTTCGTGCCCGGACTGGGCAAGCGGCGCTGAGGCCTACTCCTCGGGGATCTCGTTCTCGATCTCGTCGAGCCAGGTGCGCGCGGTCATGTCCGACGGCGCCCGCCAGTCACCGCGCGGCGAGAGCGATCCGCCGTGCGACACCTTCGGCCCGTTGGGCAACGCCGACCGCTTGAACTGGGCGAACGAGTAGTAGCGTTGCGCGAAGACCTGCAGCCAGTGGCGAATCTCCTTCAGCGAGTAGGCCGGTCGCTTGCTTTCCGGGAACCCGGTGGGCCAGTCGCCGCGGCGCGGATCGCTCCAGGCGTGCCAGGCCAGGAACGCCACCCGCGACGGCCGAAAACCGTAGCGCAGCACCTGAAACAGCGAGAAGTCCTGCAGCACGTACGGGCCGACCTTGGACTCGCTGCTCTGGATCTCCTCGTCTTCACCGGCGGGCACCAGTTCGGGTGAGATCTCGGTGTCGAGCACCGATTGCAGCACCTCGTTGACGGTGTCGTCGAACTCGTGCGCCGAAATCACCCAGCGGATCAGGTGTTGAATCAACGTCTTGGGCACACCACCGTTGACGTTGTAATGCGACATCTGGTCGCCGACACCGTATGTCGACCAGCCGAGGGCCAACTCGGACAGATCACCGGTGCCCAGTACGATGCCGCCGCGCTGGTTGGCCAGCCGGAACAGATAATCGGTGCGCAGACCGGCCTGCACGTTCTCGAATGTGACGTCGTAGACCTTCTCGCCACGGCCGAACGGGTGGTCGATGTTCTTGAGCATCAGCTCCGCGGTCGAGGAGATGTCGAGCTCGGTGAACGTCACGCCCAACGCCTCGGCCAGCCGCGCGGCGTTGTCCTTGGTGCGCTCGCCGGTGGCGAAGCCGGGCATGGTGAACGTGAGAATGTCGCTGCGCGGGCGTCCTTCGCGGTCCATCGCGCGGGCCGCGACGATCAGGGCGTGCGTCGAGTCCAGGCCGCCCGAGAGCCCGAGCACCACCTTGGGATAGTCCAGCGCGCGCAGCCGCTGTTCGAGGCCGGCGACCTGGATGTTGTATGCCTCGTAGCAATCCTGTTGCAGCCGTTCGGGATCCGACGGGACGAAGGGGAACCGCTCGATATCGCGGAGCAGGCCGATGTCACCAGACGGCGGGTCGAGCTCGAACTCGATGCGCCGGAACGCATCCGTGGCCACGGCGTGGTGGCGGCGGTTGTCGTCGAAGGTGCCCATCCGGATGCGCTCGGAGCGCAGCCGTTCCAGGTCGACGTCGGCCACCGAGCGCCGCTCACCCTTCGGGAACCGCTCGGACTGGGCGAGACATTCGCCGTTCTCCCAGATCATCGTCTGGCCGTCCCACGCCAGGTCGGTGGTGGACTCCCCCTCCCCCGCGGCGGCGTAGACGTACGCCGCCAGGCACCGCGCCGACGCCGACCGCGCCAGCAGGCACCGGTCCTCAGACCGCCCGATCGTGATGGGGCTGCCCGAAAGGTTCGCCAGCACGGTCGCCCCGGCCAGCGCGGCCGACGCGCTGGGCGGGATCGGCACGAACATGTCCTCGCAGATCTCGACGTGCAGAACGAATCCCGGCAGGTCGGCGGCGGTGAACAACAGGTCCGTCCCGAACGGCACATCGACGCGCTCAGCCCCGCGACCCATCCGAATCGCCCCGCGCACATCATCACCGGGGGCCATCTGGCGGCGTTCGTAGAACTCGCGATAGGTCGGCAGATACGACTTCGGCACCACGCCGAGCACCCGTCCGCGGTGGATGACGACTGCGGTGTTGTAGATCCGGTGCCGGTAGCGCAGCGGCGCCCCGATCACCAGCACCGGCATCAGCTGTTGGGAGGCCACCACCACGTCGAGCAGCGCCTCCTCGACCGCATCGAGCAGCGCGTCCTGCATCACGATGTCCTCGATCGAATAACCCGAGAGCGTCAACTCGGGGAACACCGCGAGCGCGACGCTGTCGTCGTGGCACTCATGCGCCAGGCCCAGCACCGACTCGGCGTTCGCGCGCGGGTCGGCGAGCGTCGTGTGGTGCGTACAGGCGGCGACACGGACGAAGCCCTGGCGATACGCCGAGTAAAAGTCCATGCCTCATTGTTGCCCGAAAGGTCAACGGGGTATGCAAGCAGCCATGAGTGATGTCGCCGTCGTAGTCATCGACATGATGAACACCTACCGCCACCCCGACGCCGAGAAATTGGCGCCGAATGTCGCCGAGATCATCGACCCGCTCGCCGGGCTGGTCGATGAGGCCCGCCGCCGCGACGACGTCACCCTGATCTACGTCAACGACAACTACGGCGACTTCACCGCACAGTTCGACGACCTCATCAAGGCCGCGCTGGACGGTGAGCGGCCCGACCTCGTCGAGCCGATCCTGCCCGTCGAGGGGTGCCGGATGATGACCAAGGTCCGTCACAGCGCGTTCTACGCGACCTCGTTGGCCTACCTGCTCGCCCAGATGAAGCCGCGGCGGCTGGTGCTCACCGGCCAGGTCACCGAGCAGTGCATTCTCTACACCGCACTGGACGCCTACGTCCGGCACTTCCCGGTGACGGTGCCGCCCGACGCGGTCGCCCACATCGACCCCGAGCTCAGCGACGCGGCCCTGACGATGATGAAGCGCAACATGAAAACCGAGCTCATCGCCGCCGGCGAGTGCTTGGACTGACGCTGCGTGCGCTGACCACAACGCGCTGACCTGCACGAAAAACTCGTCGGCGGAGTCAGCGAATACCCTCGACGGAGTGGATGCGCCGGAACTCGTCAGCCTGTTGCGCGGTCGCCGCATCGCGGTGCTGACCGGCGCGGGCATGTCCACCGACTCGGGTATCCCCGACTACCGCGGACCGGACTCGCCGCCGTCCAACCCGATGACGATCCGGCAGTTCGTATCCGATACCGGCTTCCGGCAGCGCTACTGGGCACGCAACCACGTCGGCTGGCGTCACATGGACGCGACGCTGCCCAATGCCGGCCACCGCTCGCTGGCCGCCTTGGAAGCCGCGGGGGTGGTGTCCGGGCTGATCACCCAGAACGTCGACCTGCTGCACACGAAGGCGGGCAGCAGCAACGTCGTCAACCTGCACGGAACGTATGCGCAGGTCATCTGCCTGGACTGCGGACACACCATGTCGCGGGCCGCCCTGGCCGAACTGCTGGAGGCGGCCAATCCCGGCTTCGCCCAGCGCGCCGAGGCCGTCGGCGGCATCGCCGTGGCGCCGGATGCCGACGCGGTCGTGGGCGACACCGCGTCCTTTCACATCGTCGACTGTCCGGGCTGCGGCGGAATGCTCAAGCCCGACATCGTGTACTTCGGCGAGAGCGTGCCGAAAGAGCGTGTGGAGCGGGCGTTTTCACTCGTCGACGACGCCGGCGCGCTGCTGGTCGCCGGATCGTCGCTGACGGTGTACTCCGGATACCGCTTCGTCCGGCACGCGGCGGCCAACGGCATGCCCATCGCGATCGTCAACCGCGGACCGACGCGTGGGGACGCTCTGGCGACGGTGAAAGTCGACAACGGATGCTCGCCCATGCTGGCGTTGTTGCTCGACGAGCTGCCTGCGCTGGCGGATTCGGCTTGAACGTCGGTGTGCTCGATGAAACCGATGACGACGCCTCCTCGCTCCGCGACCTGATCGAACGTCAACGACCCGATCCGGGCCCGGTCGAGGGTCGCTGGGCGCTGGGTGTCGGCGACATGATCGCCGATCACTCGCTGACCCCCGACAAGCTGCGCTGGCTGGTGCGCAAGCCGAACCACTTCGCCGGCGTGGCCATCAGCGAGGAGTCGGTCGAGTTCGACGGCGACAGCGTCGAGTGGGCCGACATCGAGCAGGTCCGCACCCGCAGCATGGTCGGCACGCGCGAGTTGACGCCGGGCATGCTGGCGGCGGTGATCCTCGCCGACCCGGCTGTCCGGGCCTGTTTAGCGCACCGGAATCGCTACTGGACGGCCACCAGGTCGTCGGCGTGCACCGCCGGCCGGCGCATGTCGGAAGGCAGGTCGGCGGTTGAGCGGCCCAGCATCGTCGCCAGTTCGGTGTGGTCGTAGGCCACCACACCGCGCGCGACCAAGGTCGCGTCCTGGGCGCGCAACTCCACCACATCGCCGCCGTAGAACCGGCCCGACACCGCGGTGATGCCGGCAGGCAGCAGCGAACGGCGCTGCCGAACCACGGCGCGCACCGCCCCGTCGTCGAGCGTGAGCGCCCCGGCCACCTCGGCGGCGTAGCGCAGCCAGAATCGGCGCGCCGACATCCGTTCGGGCCGCGGCGCGAACACGGTGCCGACCGATGCGTCGGCCAGCGCCGTCGCAGCGTCCGACGCCGCCGCCAGCAGCACCGGGACGCCGGCATCGGCGGCCAGCAGCGCCGACGACAACTTCGACGCCATCCCGCCGGTGCCCAGATGGCTGCCACGGCCGGCGACCACCCCGTCGAGGTCATCGGGACGGGCGACCTCAGTGATGAAGCGCGCGTTGCTGTTTCCCTTGCGGCGCGGGTCTCCGTCGTAGAGGCCGTCGATGTCCGACAACAGCACCAGCGCGTCGGCACCGACCAGGTGCGCCACCAGCGCCGAAAGCCGGTCGTTGTCGCCGAACCGGATCTCGTTGGTGGCCACGGTGTCGTTCTCGTTGACGATCGCGACCGCGTGCAACGCACGCAACCGGTCGAGCGTGCGTTGGGCGTTGGTGTGCTGCACCCGCATCGCGATGTCGTGGGCGGTCAGCAGCACCTGGCCGACGGTGCGGCCATAGCGGGCGAACGCCGTGCTCCACGCGTTGACCAGTGCGACCTGGCCGACACTGGCCGCGGCCTGTTTGGTGGCCAGATCCACGGGCCGCCGGGCCAACTTGAGCGGTTCGATGCCGGCCGCGATCGCTCCGGACGATACGATCACCACGTCGGAGCCGGCCTCCATTCGCGCTTCGATGGCGTCGGCCAGCGTGGCGAGCCGGGCCGCGTCGAAGACGCCCGACGGACTGGTCAGCGCGGTGGTGCCGATCTTGACGACGACGCTGCGCGCGGTGCGGACGGCATCGCGAGCGCTCGATGGCGCGGTCATTCAGGTTTGCCCCCGGGCTTGCGGCGTTCGCGCCGCGCGGCCTTGCGCTCGGCGGCGCCCACCCGGTCGGTATGGTCCAGCCGGGCGTCGGTGCCGCGTCCCGACAGCGGCACGTCGACACCGGCCGGCGTCTGCGGCTCCCAGTCGAACGTGACCTCGCCGATGGTGACCTCGCAGCCGGGCCGCGCGCCCAGCTTGAGCAGCTCGTCCTCGACGCCGAGGCGCGCTAGGCGGTCACCGAGGTATCCGACCGCCTCGTCGTTGTCGAAATCGGTCTGCGCGACCCAGCGTTCCGGCTGCGTTCCGCGTACGACGAAACCGCCGTGTGCGTCGGATTCGACGGTGAACCCGCTCTCGTCGACGGGGACGGGCCGGATGACCGGCCGGCGCGGCACCACCTCGGGCTGCGACTTGCGGTAAGCCGCGACCATCTCCCACAGCGCGAAAGTCAACGCGCGCAAACCTTCCCGGCTCACCGTCGACACCTCGAAGACGGGCCAGCCGTAGCGCCGCGCGACTTCGTCGCGCACGAAGTCGGCCAGTTCCCGCGCATCGGGCACGTCGATCTTGTTGAGCACGACCGCCCGTGGGCGCTCGGCCAGGTCGCCCAGCGCGGTGTCGCCCTGCAGCGTGGGAAGGTAGGCGGCCAGTTCGGATTCCAGCGCGTCGATGTCGGAGATCGGGTCACGGCCGGGGTCCATGGTGGCGCAGTCGACGACGTGCACCAACACCGCGCACCGCTCGATGTGGCGCAGGAAATCCAGGCCGAGTCCCCGGCCCTGGGAGGCGCCGGGGATCAGGCCGGGGACATCGGCGACGGTGAACGTGTGCTCACCCGCCGACACGACGCCCAGATTCGGCGCCAGCGTGGTGAACGGGTAGTCGGCGATCTTCGGCTTGGCCGCGGAGATGACCGAGACCAGCGAGGACTTGCCCGCCGACGGGAAACCGACGAGGCCGACGTCGGCGACGGTCTTGAGCTCCAGCGTCAGGTCGCGGACCTGACCCTTCTCGCCGAGCAGCGCGAAGCCGGGCGCCTTGCGGGCCCGAGACGCCAGCGCGGCGTTGCCGAGCCCACCGCGTCCGCCGGCCGCGGCCTCGAACCGGGTGCCCGCGCCGACGAGGTCGGCGAGAAGGCGGCCGTTCTCGTCGAGCACGACGGTGCCGTCGGGAACCTTGACCTCGAGATCGGCGCCTGCGGCCCCGTCGCGGTTGCTTCCCGCACCCTGCTTGCCCGACGGCGCGACGACGTGCGGATGGAAGTGGAAGTCGAGCAGCGTGTGCACCTGCGGATCGACGACCAGGACGATGCTGCCGCCGCGCCCGCCGTTGCCGCCGTCCGGTCCGCCGAGCGGTTTGAACTTCTCGCGGTGCACCGAGGCACAGCCGTTACCGCCGTTGCCCGCTCGCGCGTGGATCACGACGCGGTCGACGAACCGGGGCATCGTGATCACTCCTTCGAACGTAACGCCATGGCGGGATTGAGCTCGCGAGACCGCCGCAGCGTTACTTTCGCGAGCTTAAGCCTCCGGTCGCAGTACGCTGACCGTCTTGCGGCCGCGCTTGGTGCCGAAGGTGACCGCGCCGGGGGCGGTGGCGAACAGCGTGTCGTCGCCGCCACGGCCGACGTTCGTGCCGGGATGGAAATGGGTGCCGCGCTGGCGGACGATGATCTCGCCGGCCTTGACGATCTGGCCGCCGAAGCGCTTGACGCCGAGCCGCTGTGCGGCGGAGTCGCGACCGTTGCGAGAGCTGGAAGCGCCCTTCTTGTGTGCCATGGTGTCGCTCCTACTTGATGCCGGTGACCCGCAGGACCGTCAACTGCTGACGGTGGCCCTGCCGCTTGTGATAGCCGGTCTTGTTCTTGAACTTGTGGATGCGGATCTTCGGGCCCTTGGTGTGCTCGAGCACCTCGCCGGTCACCGCGACCTTCTCCAGCTCCTTGGCGGTGCTGGTGACGTTGGCGCCATCCACCACGAGCGCGACGGGCAGCGAGACGGATGCGCCGGCCTCGGCGTCGAGCTTTTCGACCTTGACCACGTCACCGACGGCCACCTTGTACTGCTTGCCGCCGGTCTTGACGATTGCGTAAGTCGCCATCGTGCTGCCACTCCTACGTCGTTCACTGGGCGCGCGCTATTCGCCGCTGCGCTGGTCTAGGTTTCGAAAACTTCGAGTGCCGCCGACTAAGCTCGATCCGAAGCCTGGCGACAACTGCTCAAGGCTACTTGAGCCGCCGCGTGAGGGTCAAATCACCGCAGGTCAGCTCGTCGGCTGGTCAGCTGTCGGCGGCGGGCGGTCCCGCGGGTCGGACGGCGGCGCGGCGGCGGTGCCGACCGGCCCGCACGGTCACCGCGGCCGGCTCGTCGTCCTCGTCGTCCTCGTCGTCCTCGTCGTCGGTGTCTTCGTCGTCGGTGTCTTCGTCGTCGGTGTCTTCGTCGCCGGAGTCTTCGTCGTCGGAGTCCTCACCGATGACCTCGATGTCGTCGTCGATATCGTCCTCATCGTCGTCGGAGTCCAGGTCGATCTCGTCGTCGTCCGTGTCGTCGTCGGTGTCGTCGTCGTCGGTGTCGTCGTCGGTGTCGTCGAAGTCGTCCGTGTCCTCGTCGTCGGTGTCGCCGTCGTCGAAGTCGTCCGTGTCGTCGTCGGTGTCGCCGACGGCCGCACGGATCGCCTCGGAGTCGGCTTCGGCCATCTCCTCGGCGGACTTCTTCTGCTCGTCCTCATCGTCGTCGTCGTCGTGACGACCGTTGGCAGCCGCCATCGCCTTGAACATCGGATGCTCGCCGGCGGGGTGCGGCGGCACCTTGGCGACGGCGACGTCCTCGGACTTGCGCTTGCCGCGCTTGCCGCGGCGACCGCCACCGCCGCCCTCGGACTTGCGCCCCGCCGGCGGGCCCGAGTCGATCGGATCGCCGTGCAGCATGATGCCCCGGCCGCCGCAGTGGGTGCACGACGTCGAGAATGCCTCGATGAGCCCGGTGCCGAGCTTCTTGCGCGTGAGCTGCACCAGTCCCAGCGAGGTGACCTCGGAGACCTGGTGGCGGGTGCGGTCGCGGGCCAGGGCCTCGGTCAGCCGGCGCAGCACCAGGTCGCGGTTCGACTCGAGCACCATGTCGATGAAGTCGATGACGACGATGCCGCCGATGTCACGCAACCGCAGTTGGCGCACGATCTCCTCGGCGGCCTCGAGGTTGTTGCGCGTGACGGTCTGCTCGAGATTGCCCCCGGACCCGGTGAACTTACCGGTGTTGACGTCGACGACGGTCATCGCCTCGGTGCGGTCGATGACCAGCGTGCCGCCCGACGGCAGCCACACCTTGCGGTCCATCGCCTTGGTCAGCTGTTCGTCGATGCGGTGCACGGCGAACACGTCCGGGGCGTCGGGTGAGGCGGGCTCGTACTTCGTCAGCCGCGGAAGGAGTTCGGGCGCGACGGAGGTGACGTACTCGTGGATGGTGTTCCAGGCCTCGGCACCGGACACGGTCAGGCCGGTGAAGTCCTCGTTGAACAGGTCTCGGATCACCTTGACCAGCACGTCGGGCTCCTCGTAGAGCGCGACGGCCGCACCGGCCTTCTTCTGGGTGATCTCGGCGGCCTTGGCCTCGATCTCCGACCACCGTTTGGCGAGGCGTTCGACGTCGGAGCGGATGTCTTCTTCCTTGACGCCTTCCGATGCGGTCCGGATGATCACGCCGGCGTTCGGCGGCACGACCTCGCGCAGGATCTCCTTGAGCCGCTGACGCTCGGTGTCCGGCAGCTTGCGGCTGATGCCCGTCGACGACGCGCCGGGCACGTACACCAGGTAACGGCCGGCCAGCGACACCTGCGTGGTCAGTCGGGCGCCCTTGTGACCGACCGGGTCCTTGCTGACCTGCACGACGACGTAGTCGCCCGGCTTGAGGGCCTGCTCGATCTTGCGGTTCTGCCCGCCGAGGCCGGCGGCCTCCCAGTTGACCTCACCGGCGTAGAGCACGCCGTTGCGGCCGCGGCCGATGTCGACGAACGCCGCCTCCATCGAGGGCAGGACATTCTGCACGATGCCGAGGTAGATGTTGCCCACGAGCGATGCCGACGCCGCCGACGTGACGAAGTGTTCGACGACGACGCCGTCTTCGAGCACCGCGATCTGGGTGTAGCGGGCGCCTTGGTGCGGCGGTTCGGTGCGCACCTTGTCGCGCACCACCATCATCCGCTCGACGGCCTCGCGGCGGGCCAGGAACTCGGCTTCGCTCAGGATCGGCGGGCGGCGCCTGCCTGCGTCGCGTCCGTCACGCCTGCGCTGGCGTTTGGCCTCCAGCCGGGTCGACCCGGTGATGCCCTGGATTTCGTTGTCCTTGTCCCCCTTGGCCTTGCGCGGCTCGCGCTCGTGCACGACGGTGTTGGGCGGATCGTCGGGTGAACCGGTGTCGCCGTCGTCCCCGGAGCCGGACTTGCGGCGGCGACGACGGCGGCGACGACGGTTGCCGCCCTCACCCCCATTGCTGTCGTCGTCGCCGGTGTCGTCGTCGGAGTCGTCGGAGTCATCGGAGTCGTCGTCGCCGTTGGAATCCTCGCCGTTCTGCTCGCCACGGCCACGGCCGCGCCCGCGCCGGCCACGGCGGCGCCGACGGCCCGAGGGCCGATCGGACTGGTCGTCGTCGGTGTCGGTATCGGTGTCGGTGTCGTCGTCGTCCTCGTCGTCGTCGTCGGCATCGGATTCGGCGCCGAATCGGACGGGCTGCGGTGCGACGAACAGCGGCAGGTAGTCCGCTCGCTCGGGCGTGTCCTGGGGCGCCGTCTCGAGCATCAGCCGCGATTCGGGTTCGTCGCCGTCACCGGCCTCGGCGTCAGCGGAGCCGGCCGGTTCGTCGGCACCCTCGGCGAGGGCTTCGCGGACCCGCTGGGCCTCGTCGTCCTCGACGGTGGACTGCGCGGTGCGCGGCCGGTCGTCGAGTGCGGCCAACGCATCGAGCACCCGCTTGCTGGTGGTACCGAGTACCCGCGCCAGCGAATGCACCCTCAGCTTGTCGGGCTGAGGCTCCTCCGCGTGTCGCGTCTCTTCTGATAGGTCTTCGGTAGGGGCATCTTCGGCCACTTAGTCTCCTTCAAGCCCCCGGGCGCGTCGTGTCTGACGCGGCCACGCGAGGGCCTCCGCTATTGGCCCGGATAACTTCCCCGAGCTTGTTGTGGTCTCGCCCCGGGCGGTCCTCGGTAGAGAACAATCCCGGCGCCGGTCTGAATGATGGCTGGACGGTCTGCGCCGCATCACGCGTGGCGATGGTCGCGCACGTCTAAGTCTTCATTCGGGCTTCCGGCCCCGGTTATTGACCGGCTACCCGAGGCAAGTATCCCACATCACCCCGCGCGCCCCGACCAAGCGGGGCGACTGGGCCTGTTTGCCGCGGTCTAGTTACCGGGAAACCAGAGCTCGATCTCGCGCTTGGCCGACTCCGGCGAATCCGAGCCGTGCACGAGGTTGTCCTGGGTGATCAGCGCGAAGTCGCCGCGGATGGTGCCCGGTGCGGCCTTCTCGACCGGGTCGGTACCGCCGGCGACCTGGCGGAACGCGGCGATGGCCCGCGGGCCCTCCACGATGGCGGCCACGACCGGACCGGAGGTGATGAATTCGAGCAGCGAGTCGAAGAACGGTTTGCCGTCGTGCTCGGCGTAGTGCTTGCGGGCCACTTCGTCGCTGACGTGCTGCAGCTGCAACGCCGCGATGGACAGACCTTTGCGTTCGATTCGGCTGAGAATCTCGCCGACCAGACGCCGCTTGACGCCGTCGGGCTTGATCAACACAAGGGTGCGCTCAGTCGGCTCAGTCACGGCCGACAGGATAGCCGTCCCGGCTGACTACTCGGCGGGATGCTGCTGTCCCGGCAGCTCCCCGCGTCGCTGCCTGCGCAGAACCTCGGCGCGCAGATAGGCGATCATCAGCCACACGATCAGGAAGATCACCCCGACGATGCCGACCGCCCCGTAGATGAAGACGCCGGCGATCAGCACCAGCTGCATGGCCAGGTTGACCCAGATCGCCCACGGGCGCCCCTGCACCCCGCACAGCAGCACCAGCACCACCGCGAGCCCGACGAAGTAGGCGGTGCTGGCCGGTGTCAGCCCGCCGCCGACCTTGCCCACCACCGGCAGCGCGAGCAGCACCACGATCGCCTCCAGGATCAGCGTGCCGGCCATCACGCCGCGGAAGCTCTTCCACGGGTCGGGTTGCTGCTCGGTCACTGCGGATCCTTTCCGAACAGCGTGCGCGCCGCTCCGGCGGTGACAACGGAACCGGTGATCACCATCCCGGCGCCACCGAACAATTCGCCCTCCTCGGCCGACTCCTCGACGATCGCGGTGGCCGTCTCGATCGCGTCGGCAAGGGTACTGGCGGTGATGACGCGTTCCGGTCCGAATCTCTGCTCGGCGTTCAGCGCCAGCGTCGCGACGTCGAGTGCGCGCGGGGAGCCGTTGTGCGTCACCACGATCTGGTCGAACACCGGCTCGAGTGCGGCCAGGATGCCGTCGACGTCCTTGTCCCCCATGACCGACACGACGCCGACGAGGTAGCGGAAGTCGAATTCCTCGCCGAGCGCCTGCGCCAGCGCTGCGGCACCGGCGGGATTGTGCGCGGCGTCGATGAAAACCGTTGGTGCGCTGCGCATCCGCTCGAGGCGACCCGGACTGGTCGCCGCCGCGAACCCGGACCGCACCGTTTCGATGTCGAGTTGGCGCTGAGCGCCCGCACCGAAGAAGGCCTCCACCGCGGCCAGCGCCACCACCGCGTTGTGCGCCTGGTGCTCACCGTGCAGAGGCAGGTAGATGTCGGTGTAGACACCGCCGAGTCCCTGCAGTTCGAGCAGCTGACCGCCGACCGCGACCTGCCTGCCCAGCACCGCGAACTCGGAGTCCTCGCGGGCGACGGCCGCGTCGGCGCGTACGGCCTGCGCCAGGAGCACCTCCATCGCCTCGGGTACCTGGCGCGAGATCACGGCCACGGTGCTCAAGTCCGCGCCGGATGGCACCGGGTCGGCTTCCTGTTCGGCGATGATTCCGGCCTTCTCGGCTGCGATGTCGGCGATGGTGTCGCCGAGGTACTCGGCGTGGTCCACCCCGATCGGGGTGATGACCGCGACGGGTGCCTTGACGATGTTGGTGGCGTCCCAGCGGCCACCGAGCCCGACCTCGACGACGGCGGCGTCGACGGGCGCGTCGGCGAAGGCGGCGAACGCCATCGCGGTCACCACCTCGAACTTGCTCATCGCCGGGCCGCCCGCCCCTTCGGACTGCTGATCGACCATCTGCACGAACGGCTCGAGCTCGCGGTAGGTCTCCACGTACTGCGCCGGCGAGATCGGGTGGCCGTCGATGGAGATGCGCTCGACCGCGGACTGCAGATGCGGGCTGATGGTGCGGCCGGTGCGGCGGCTGAACGCCGTCAGCAGGCCGTCGACCATCCGGGCCACCGACGTCTTGCCGTTGGTGCCTGCGATGTGGATCGCCGGATAGGTGCGCTGCGGCGAGCCCAGCAGCTCCATCAGCGTGGCGATCCGAGTAGTGCTCGGCTCCAGCTTGGTCTCGGGCCATCGCTGATCGAGCAGGTGCTCGACCTGCAGCAGCGCCGCGATCTCGTCCGGCGTCGGAACCTCGGCCGGAGGTAGCGGCTCCGGCTCGCTCATCTCAGCGACTCGAGCCTCGCGGTGATGCGGTCGACCTCCTCGGAGGCCAGCTGTCGACGGTCGCGGATCTTGGCCACGACATCGGCGGGGGCCTTGGCGAGAAACGCCTCGTTGCCGAGTTTGCCGGTGGTGGTTGCCAATTCCTTCTGTGCGGCAGCCAGGTCCTTCTCGAGTCTGCGCCGTTCTGCGGCGACGTCCACAGTGCCAGACGTGTCGACCTCCACGGTCACGGTGCCGCGGGTGAGCCGCACCTCGATCGCCGCGGTCGGCTGGAACCCCTCATCGTCGGCGGTCAGCCACGCCAGGGAACGAACGGCGGGCGCCTGCGCCGTCAGATCAGCCTCGGCGATGTGCGTCAACCGCGCCGGCACCTTCTGGCGGTCGGCCAGGCCCTGGTCGCTGCGGAACCGGCGCACCTCGGTGACCAGCTTCTGCATGTCGGCAACCCGCTGCGTGGCCTCGGCATCGACCGCGAAACCGCTCGGGGCGGGCCAGTCGGCGATCACCACCGACTCACCACCCGTCAGCGTCTTCCACAGCACCTCGGTGACGAACGGCATCACCGGGTGCAGCAACTTGAGCAGCGTGTCGAGCACCGAGGCAAGCACCCCTGTCGTGTGAGCGGTGTGTTCCCTTCGTCCCAACTGCACTTTGGCCAATTCGACGTACCAGTCGCAGAACTCGTCCCATGCGAAGTGGTACAGCGATTCGCAGGCCCGGCTGAACTCGTAACCGTCGAACGCCGAATCCACCTCGGCGCGAACCTCTTCCATGCGGCCGAGGATCCACCGGTCGGCGTCGGTGAGCTCGGCGGCATCCGGCAGCGGCGCCGGCGCAGCGCCGTTCATCAACGCGAACCTCGTGGCGTTGAACAGCTTGGTCGCGAAGTTGCGCGACGCGCGGGCGTGGTCCTCGCCGATGGACAGGTCGCCGCCGGGGCTGGCGCCGCGGGCCAGCGTGAAGCGCAGTGCGTCGGCCCCGAACTGCTCGACCCAGTCCAGCGGGTCGATTCCGTTGCCCCGCGACTTGCTCATCTTGCGGCCATGCTCGTCGCGAATCAGCCCGTGCAGGAACACGTTCTCGAACGGCACCTGCGGGCCGCGCTGCCCACCGAGGGTGATCGTGTCGTCGTCAGACACGAACCCACCGAACATCACCATCCGCGCCACCCAGAAGAACAAAATGTCGTAGCCGGTGACCAGTACCGTCGTCGGGTAGAACTTCGCGAGTTCGGGCGTCGGGTCGGGCCAGCCCATGGTGGAGAACGGCCACAGCGCCGAAGAGAACCACGTGTCGAGCACATCGGGGTCCTGCTCCCAGCCCTCCGGCGGCGTCTCGTCCGGCCCGAGGCAGACGGTTTGGCCGTCCGGTCCGTGCCAGATCGGGATGCGGTGGCCCCACCACAGCTGGCGCGAGATGCACCAGTCGTGCATGTTGTCCACCCACGCGAACCAGCGGGGCTCCAGGCTGGGCGGGTGAATCGTGATGTCGCCGTGGCGAACCGCGTCACCGGCCGCCTTGGCCAGCGATTCGACCTTCACCCACCACTGCAGCGACAGCCGCGGCTCGATCGGCTCACCGCTGCGCTCGGAGTGCCCGACGCTGTGGACGTAGGGCCGCTTTTCCTCGACGATGCGCCGCTGCTCGGCCAGCGCCTCACGGACCGCCACCCTCGCCTCGAAGCGGTCCTGTCCGTCGAAATGTGTTCCGGTCCCGATGATCCTGCCCTTGGTGTCCATGATCGAGGGCATGGGTAGCTGATGGCGCAGCCCGATCTCGAAGTCGTTGGGGTCGTGGGCGGGCGTGACTTTGACCGCACCCGTGCCGAATTCGGGGTCGACGTGCTCGTCGGCGACGATGACGATCTCGCGGTCGAGGAACGGGTGCGGCAGCGTCTTGCCGACCAGGTGCCGGTAGCGCTCGTCGTCGGGATGCACCGCGATCGCGGTGTCGCCCAGCATCGTCTCCACCCGGGTGGTGGCGACAACGATGTGGGGTTCGGCGTCGTCGAGGGAGCCGTAGCGGAAGGACACCAGTTCGCCATCGACGTCTTCGTACTTGACCTCGAGGTCGGAGATCGCTGTCTCAAGCACCGGTGACCAGTTCACCAGCCGCTCGGCCTGGTAGATCAGGCCCGCGTCGTAGAGACGCTTGAAGATGGTGCGCACCGCGCGGGAGAGACCGTCGTCCATCGTGAACCGGTCGCGGCTCCAGTCCACGCCGTCGCCGAGGCGACGCATCTGCCCGCCGATGGTGCCGCCGGATTCACGTTTCCAGTCCCAGACCTTGTCGACGAACAATTCGCGGCCGAAGTCCTCCTTCGACTTGCCGTCGACGGCCAGTTGCTTCTCGACCACGGACTGGGTGGCGATGCCCGCGTGGTCCATGCCAGGCAGCCACAGCACCTCATAGCCCTGCATGCGCTTGCGCCGGGTCAGGACGTCCATCAGCGTGTGGTCCAGCGCGTGGCCCATGTGCAGGTTGCCCGTCACGTTGGGCGGCGGCAGCACGATCGAATACGACGGCTTGGCGCTCGACGCGTCGGCGGTGAAATAGCCGGCGCTGACCCAGCCCTCGTAGAGTTCGCTTTCCACCGCGCCCGGGTCCCAGGACTTGGGCAGGGCGGCGGCGGCCGAATCGGGGATGGCGGTCACCCCGCAATTCTAGGAATCCGGCGCGGGCAGGCGGGAGGTGCCCCGACACGCCGCTGTTCAAGGGCGGTTTGCGTCGCGCAGACCACCCGGAATCGGTCAGTACAGCCGCGTGGTTTCCAACACCACGCCGGCGCCGGGAAACCGGGCCAGCAACGCGTCGCCCATCGCCGCGGCGGGCGTGAGCACGCCCCGCAGATCCGAGAGTCGGTCGCGGTCCAGCGCCAGCGCCAGCCCGCTCTCACCGAGCAACACCGACGTCGCCTTGTAGCCCGGGTCGCCCTGCTGCGACATCGTCGCCCGGTACCGCGCGCCGCCGGTCGTCGCGGCGTAGGTCTCGACGGTGTAGTGGCCGCGTTCGCGTACTCGTTCGCTCGGGCCGGTGCCGGGTTTGGGCAGTGCCCTTTCGACGAGGCCGGACGGCAGTCGGTTCATGAAGCGGCTGCCCAGCGCCACGGTCGCGGAGTTTCCTGCGGCGGCGAGCGCGGCCGCGACCGGAGCGAACGCCGACTTGCCCATGCTCATCTGCTCGCCGTACTCCAGGCGTCGACCGTAGGCGTAGTCGAGCAATGCGTTGCTGCGCCGGACGATTCGCGTGTTCACCGTGGCCATGACGAACGGGCCGACCCAGTAGCCGGCGAGTTCAGGGGCGATCTCGCGGCCACGGCGCCACCGCAGATCCGGCTGTACGCCGAACTCGGGTTCGGCGGCGCGGTCCGGGGTGAGCGTGTAGGGGTCGTTCATCACCCGCCGCGCCTCCTCGTCGGTCGACGCCGCGCGCATCACCTCGACCATGGACGCAGCGGTGCCGCCAGACACCCCGCCGGCGAAGGACCGCACCACCAGGTTGGTGTCGGTGAGTTCGCCGGCGTTGTCCCGCTGCGCCTGGCGGTACAACGCGAACACGGTGAGATCGGAAGGGATGGAATCGAATCCGCACGAATGCACGATGCGCGCACCGGTGTCGGCGGCCTGCTTGTGGTAGAGGTCGATGCTTTCGCGGACGAACAGCGATTCACCGGTCAGGTCGGCGTAGTCGGTACCGGCCGCCGCGCACGCCGCCACCAGCGGCAAGCCGTACTTGGCATAGGGCCCGACGGTCGTCACCACCACACGGGCCTGCGCCGCCATCTCGTTCAGCGTCGAGGGCTGCGATGCGTCGGCGGTGATCAGCGGCCACGACTGCGCCTTCTCCCCCAACGTGTCTCGCACGGAGAGCAGCTTGTCGGGCGAGCGGCCCGCCAGGGCGATGCGCGCGTCTCCCCCGGCACGGGCCAGGTAATCGGCGGTGAGTCTGCCCACGAAGCCGGTGGCCCCGTACACGACGATGTCGAATTCGCGCTGCGATTGGCTCATGTCCGCGACGCTACCCGAGCGTCTCGGGCACCTCGACGTCCTCTCCGAGCACGTGGCGGGCCAGGAACGCGGTGACCACCTGGTACCAGATCTTGGCGTGCTGCGGCGTGAGCACCCAGTGGTTCTCCGACGGGAAGTACAGGAACCGGTGCGGGCTCACCCCCTCCTCGTCGGCGGGCAGCGCCGAGTGGGTCAGCAACTCGTACCACAGCCGAAGCGCCTCGCCGATCGGCACGCGGAAGTCCTTGTCACCGTGGATCACCAGCATCGGTGTGGCGATTCGGTGCACGTGCAGGTGCGGGGAGTTCTCCTGGGCCATCTCCCGGGTCATCTCGCGCAGCCAGTAGTACGACGAATCCGTCGTCGCACCGAACTGATCGAGCGCCCAGAGGCTGGCGTGGGTGACGATGGCGTCGAACCGGTCGGTGTGGCCGGCGACCCAGTTGGCCATGTACCCGCCGAAGGACCCACCCATCGCCGCAATGCGCCCCGCATCGACGCGCGGATGGGCGCACGCCGCGTCGGTGGCGGCCATCAGATCCTCGAACGGTGCGCCGCCCCAGGCGCCCCAGCCCCGCTGGATGAAGTCCTGGCCGTAGCCGGTGGACAGACCGGGATCGGGCAGCAGCACGGCGTAGCCCCGCGCAGCGAGCAACCAGGGGTTCCATCGCCACGACCAGCAGTTCCAACTACTCAGCGGGCCGCCGTGGATCCACAGCAGCAGCGGCGCCTCGGCCTCCCCCGGCGGCAGCACCAGCCACGACCGGATGCGGGTGCCGTCCTCGGCCGACGCCTCGACCTCGGTCAGCGTGCCGGGCAGTTGGGGCATGGGGACGCAGGGCAGTTCGGTCACGGTGCCGTCGGGCTCGATGCGCACCGGGTGCGGCGGTGCGGCATAGGAACTGCGCAGGGCGAAGACCACCCCGTCGGGCGCGGTGACCACGTCGGTGTAGCAGTAGTCGTCGAACGTCAACTGCGTGACTGCGCCGTCGGCGATGTCGACGCGGAAGACGGGACGCCTGCCGTCCTGGTCGGCGGTCACAATCACCGCCGACCCGTCGCGCGACCACGTCACCGACGCTGGCCACCGCTGCCACTCACTGGCCAGCGCGACCGATGATCCGTCAAAACGCAGACAGCGCAGGCTCATTCGCGGCGCCTGCTGCGGTGTCGAGAACGACTCGTCGATGTAGGCCACCGCCGAGCCGTCGGGCGCGATGGCCGGGCTCCAGGCGTCGGCCTCGGCGTCCTCGACGATCACGGATCGCTCGCCGGTGTCGATGTCGATGCGCACCAGCACCGAGTGCCGCGATGCACCCGGCGCGGGCCGCTGCCAGGTCGTCACGACGAATCGGCCGTCGGCGCTGACGTCGAACTCGCACTCGCGCAGCGCACCGCCCGGCGCGGCCGTGAGGTCGTCGACCTGCCCATCCGCCGCACCCAACCGCAGCAGGTGGGGTTCGGCGGGCCCGAGGTCGCTGTCCCAGTGCCGGATCGGATACCCGCTGTGCAGGATGGCGCTGATCTTGTTGTCCTTGCGCAGGTCCCTCAGCCGGCGGTCGTCGTCGAGGTCACGAGCCGAGGGCAGCAGCGACGACCGCACCACCGCGATGTCGACCTCGCGGGCCGGACGTACGGAGTCGACGCCGCCAGGCAGCGACAACGTCCGCACCGCCTCGCCGCCCGCTGCCGGGAGTCGCCACAGCGCGGCGGGCGGCTTGTCGTCGTCGGCGGTGGGCCGCACCGCGACGAACAACAGGTCGCCGTCGGCGGCGAACGCCGGCGCCGACTCGCCCTTGGCACCGTGGGTCAACCGTCGCGCCGGTCGCACACCGGCCGGATCCACCTCCCAGACGGCACTGACGTACTCGGTGCGCTTGTCGTTGAGTTCGGCGACGGTGGTCACCAGCCGGTCGCCGTCGGCCGAGACCGCCAGCCCGGACACGCGCGGCAGTGCCATGTAGTGGTCGAGGTCGTCGAACGGAGCGGCGGGCGGAGCAGCGGACCCGGGAACCGTCGCAGACATGACCCCGTTCGTAGCACAGCACGTTACGTTCGACGGGTGCCGAAGCGAATCCTGGTGGTCGGCGCGGGCATCGCCGGCCTGGCGAGCGCCGTCGCCCTACAGCAGCGGGGACACCATGTCACGCTCGTCGAGGAGCGCACCGATACGTCGTCGGGCGCAGGCATCAGCATCTGGCCCAACGCCCTCGCCGCGCTCGACGAGATCGGTCTCGGTGACCACGTGCGCGACGCCGGTGGCCGTATCACCGCGGGCGCCCTGCGCTGGCGCGACGGAACCTGGCTGCGGCGCCCCTCGCCCCAACGAATCGTCAAGGCTCTAGGCGAACCGCTCGTCGTCATCCGCCGCTCCGCGCTGACCGCGATCCTGACCGACGCTCTCGTCGATGGCAGTCTGCGCTGCGGCGTCCCGGCGGACACGCTGACCGTCACCGCCGACGGCGCACGGGTCACCCTCACCGACGGCACCGTCATCGAGGCCGATGCGGTCGTCGGCGCCGACGGCACGCATTCGGTGGTGGCGCGCCACCTCAACGGCGCGCTGCATAACCGCTACGTCGGCTACACGGCGTGGCGTGGGGTGGCCGACTGCCGGATCGACCCCGACCTCGCCGGCGAAGTGCTGGGCCCGGCCGTGGAGTTCGGGCTGGTTCCGATGGGCGCCGACCACACCTACTGGTTCGCCACCGAGCGCGTCGCCGAGGCGACGACGGCCCCGGATGGTGAGCTGGCCTATCTGATGAAGCGGTTCGGCGGCTGGGTTCAGCCCATTGCCGAGGTGCTGGCGTCCACGAACCCCCGCGACGTGCTGCGCAACGACCTCTACGACCGCGATCAGGCGAGGCAGTGGTCGCGCGGCCCGGTGGTCGTGGTTGGTGACGCCGCCCACCCGATGCGACCGCACTTGGGACAGGGCGGCTGCCAGGGGCTGGAGGATGCGGCCGTGCTAGCGAGGTTCGTCGACGGGAGCGACGACATCGCCTCTGCGTTCGCCCGGTTCACCAGGTTCCGGCGGCCGCGGGTACGGGCTCTGGTGCGCGAGTCGGCGACGATCGGCCGCATAGTCAACCTGCCGCCGCTGCTGAGCGCGCTCGCGAGCCGTGCGACGGCGCTGGGGCCAGAGGCGCTGCTGACCCGGCATCTGGCCACGGTCGCCGCCCGGTCGGCGTTCCGGATGCCCAGCGACCGCGATCTGCGGTCGGGGTGACACTTCGGCTGGGCCCGCTGGTGGTCGAGGCGGCCGACCCGCCGGCCGTGGCGGCGTTCTGGGCGGCGGTGTTGGGCGCCGATGCGCAGCGACGCCTGCAAGTCGTCGGGCAGGAGCGGCCAAAGACGGTGAAGAACCGCGTGCACTTCGACCTCGGTGGGCCGGCCGATCCGCAGGGCAATGAGGTCAGCGTGCTGTCCCGAGCGCACCCAACGGGTTGAGCAGCGCGGTGCACATCTGACGGGGGTTGACGAAGCCGAACAGGCCGCTGGACGGCATCGCGGCGCATCCGGTGGTGGTGGCCGGTGCGGTCGGCCGCGCCGGGTTGGTCCACACGGCGGGCCTGGTGGGTGCGCCGGCTTTGGCGCCGCACTTCGGCCAGGCCTTCAGTCCCTGGGTGCGCAGGACGTTCTCCGCGACGCGGATCTGCTCGGCGCGCGAGGCCGTCGCCGGATTCCCGACGCCGCCGTTGGCGGCCCAGGTGGCCTGCTTGAACTGCAGGCCGCCGTAGTGGCCGTTGCCGGTGTTGATCCCCCAGTTGCCGCCGGACTCGCACTCGGCGATGGCGTCCCAGTTGACGGAATCGGCGCTGGCAGTGGCCAACGAGGATTCCGACAGCGCCATGGGCACGACGGCCAGTGCGCCCGCGATGACGGCGGCCAACAGGCCCTTACTGACTGCGTTGCGAATCTTCATCACTGCGGTCCTTCCCCGACCGTTTGAACAAGGCCCGCAAGTGAGGAACTGGCGTGTTCCGCGCCGCGGTTATCCGGTGTGTCGGGTGATGGACGTCACGTGTTACGCGAGGGTCAAAAGTTTTATTCGTTACTTATCTGGTGTAAGGGGCCTCTGAGAAAGAAGAGGCGGCGCCGGTTCGCACCGGCACCGCCTCGTCTCGCGCTTTGTTACTAGCCGCGCCCGCCGCAGGTCGGCCACGCGCCGATGCCCTGGCTCTGCAGCGTGTTCTCCGCGACCCGGATCTGCTCCTCACGGCTGGCATTGTGCGGGGAGCCGCTGCCGCCGTTGGACCGCCAGGTGCTCATGCTGAACTGCAGGCCGCCGTAGTAGCCGTTACCGGTGTTGATCGCCCAGTTGCCGCCCGACTCACAGGCCGCGATGGCATCCCAGTTCACGCCGCTGTCCGCGTTGGCGGTGCCCGTGGCCAGAGCCATCGGTGCGAGAGCGACGGCGCCGGCAAAGGTCGCGAGGCCAAACGTCTTGCGGATGTTCTTCAACTTCGATCCTTTCGCCAAGCGCGCGCCACCGACACCCGTGCGGAACGCACGGGCGCGAATTGCCTGTTACAGGCCGGGGTGAAGGGCCGCACCGTCTCGGTCGGGTGCGGCAGCGGGAGACGAAACATGCCTCGCCGGGGTATCGACCGCCGGCGGCCGCCAGGGGCCCGTGGCCCCGATCGCAGCCCCACTCACGCGCAGGTTCGTGGTTTTGAGTTATTTGCTCCGTGTGAAGCCGTTCCGGACGCTACAAACGTCTCGAACGAAAGTCATCTCGGCCGGAGTCGTGTCGCGGCCGGATCACGGCGAGATCACGACCGCGAGGTCTTTTCGTTATCGCTGGTCGTAGCGACGTTTCGCGACACTGCACTTCGCAGCGGCCCGGCCCGCCCACGTGAGCCATATCACGGCCGAAATGTGGCCTGGGACACGTTTATCCAGAGCATCCATACGGCGGAGTATGCGCCGCGAAAGACGCAGCGGGCGAAACGTAATCGCCGCCGAGCAGCATCGTCACGGGCGACCAGTGGGCAATCGGGTTCGCTGAGACCTGAATTGATGACAATGCTTTAGGCGCATCTCCGAAATGGTTGTGGCGCCGGTCAATAGAGACGATGGCTGTTGTCAGTTGACCGTTGTCGACACCTGTTGACGCCGAGCACCTCCGAGGGATTGCCCATGAAAACGCCTTTGAAAAAGCAGCTTTCACCGCCTGAGCGACGCCGGGTGCGGTCCCGTTATCACCCGGGCCGACGCCGGCACCGCGCGCCGGGCACCGTCACTCGAACTCGGCGACCTCACACAGCGCGGATGTCACAGCCGCACTGGGCATTCCCACTCTCACGGGCATCCAGTCCGGCCACCATGGCAGCCGGAAGCCGAACGTGGACAAGGGATTACGGTCGATAGGTCGAGTACCCGATAGCGCCGCAGTCGTGCGGTAGGCGCTACGACCGTCCTGCCGTTCACACACCCACGGCCAATCCCCAGCACACCCGACGCGACGCTACATATTGCCTTCATCCGATATGGCAAGGGAATCAGGTTTGCTAGACCCTTTGCGGGCGGAGCGCAGCCAGATCGCCCGTGGTGTTCACGTTCGTCAGCGACGCCTGCTCGGGCATCACGATCCGCTGGGTGTCCGCACGGTCGACCAGAGCGCGCATGCTGCGCTCACCTGCCGCCACCAACTCGGCTGCGCGGGCGGCCAGTGCGGTGCGATAGACGCCGGCAAGGTAATGGTCGCGGCCGTCCCAGGGCAGCACCACCTCGGCTCCGAGCCGTACGGCCGGTCCGGCCAGCTCGTCGAGCAAGTCGACCGACAGCAGCGGCATGTCGACGGCGACCACGAACGCCAGTTCCCGCCCCGCGTCCGCGGCGGCAAGCAGGCCGCGTGCTGTCGCCAGCAGCGGACCCACCCCACTGACCTCGTCGCGCAGCACCGAAGCGTCCAGCGGTGGCAGCGACTGTCCCGGCGCGGCGATCACGAAGATCGGCGCGCACCGGGGCGTGAGGATCTCGACCATCCGCTCGACCAGCGTGGTGCCGTGGTACTGCAGCGTGGCCTTGTCCCGGCCCATGCGACGGGACGCCCCGCCCGCCAGGATTACCGCGGCCAGCGGAACGGTGCTCGTCATTGCTGAGACGTTAGTCGACGGTCCAGGTGTCTTTGCCGCGAAGCAGCGACTGCAGAGCCGCCGTGTCGTGCGGTCGCGCCTCGCGGGCCGCGGCGACCTGCTGGCGGGCCGCATCGTCGTAGGTCGGCTTGCTCACCTGCCGGAAGATGCCCATCACCATGTGTTCGAGATTCTGCTCGCTCAACCGCGACAGCGCGAACGCGTACGCCGGGTCCTCGAGGGTCGCGTCATGGACGACGATCTCGTCGGCCGACACGTCGGCCGTCTTGGCGATCTCCAGGCCGTATCCGGACTTGACCACGCAGTACGCGGCGTCGGCGCCGAAGGTGATCGGCTCGCCGTGCTGCAGGTTGATCAACCGCTCCTCGGCGCCTTCCTTGCGCAGCGCGTCGAAGGAGCCGTCGTTGAAGATCGGGCAGTCCTGCAGGATCTCCACCAGCGCCGCACCCCGGTGAGCGGCCGCCGCGCGCAGCACCTCGGACAGCCCTTTGCGGTCGGAGTCCAGTGCACGGCCGACGAAGGTCGCGTCGGCGCCCAGCGCCAGCGACACCGGGTTGAACGGATAGTCCAGCGACCCCATCGGCGTGGACTTGGTGACCTTGCCGACCTCGGACGTCGGCGAGTACTGGCCCTTGGTCAGGCCGTAGATCCGGTTGTTGAACAGCAGAATCGTGATGTTGATGTTGCGGCGCAGCGCGTGGATCAGGTGATTGCCGCCGATCGACAACGCATCGCCGTCACCGGTGACCACCCACACCGACAGGTCCTCGCGCGCAAGCGCCAGACCGGTCGCGATGGTCGGGGCGCGGCCGTGGATCGAGTGGAATCCGTAGGTTTCCAGGTAGTACGGGAACCGGCTGGAGCAGCCGATGCCGCTGACGAAGGCGATGTTCTCGCGGCGCAGTCCCAACTCCGGCAGGAAGTTGCGGATGGTGTTGAGGATGACGTAGTCACCGCACCCCGGGCACCAGCGGACCTCCTGGTCGCTGGTGAAGTCCTTGGACTTCTGCGGTTGGTCGGTCGTGGGGACCCGGCTGGTGCCGTTGGTCAGCCCGAGGTCAACCCCGATCAACTGTTCCGATGCGCGATCCGCTTCGCTACTCGCTGTGCGCGATGCGCGATCCGCTTCGCTACTCGCTGTCGTCATGCGTTCGCTCCCACGCCAGTCGCGCCCACCTCGACCGTAGCGGCCGCCAGGCGTGCGAACTTGGCCTTGTCGATTTCCTTTTCATTGAGCGTTCCGTCGAGCGCAGCGTCGATGATCCCCTCGACCTCGTCGGCCAGGAACGCCATGCCCTCCACCTTCGTCACCGACTGAACGTCGACGAGGTACTTGCCGCGCAGCAGTAGCGCGAGTTGGCCGAGGTTCATCTCCGGGCACACCACCTTCGGGTATCGCGAAAGCACCTCGCCGAGGTTGCCCGGGAACGGGTTGAGGTTGCGCAGATGCGCTTGGGCGACCCTGGTGCCCGTGCGCCGTGCCCGCCGGCACGCCTCACCGATCGGCCCGAAGCTGCTGCCCCATCCGATCATCAGCAGTTCGGCGTCTCCGGTCGGATCGTCGACCTCGAGGTCCGGGACGGTGATGCCGTCGATCTTGGCCTGCCGCAGCCGCACCATCAGGTCGTGGTTCTTCGGCTCGTAGGAGATGTTTCCCGAACCGTTGGCGGCTTCCAGCCCGCCGATCCGGTGTTCCAGACCGGGCGTGCCCGGAACGGCGAACTGACGTGCCAGGGTCTCCGGGTCGCGGGCGTACGGCTGGAACGGCTGGTCGGGGCTGGCGAATGTGTGCTCGATGCGCGTGTAGTCGGTGACGTCCGGAATCCGCCACGGCTCAGAGCCGTTGGCGATGGCGCCGTCGGAAAGGATGACCACCGGGGTGTGGTAGTTCACCGCGATGCGAGCGGCTTCCACCGCGATGTCGAAGCAGTCCGACGGAGAACGCGGGGCCAGCACCGCGACCGGCGACTCTCCGTTGCGGCCGTACAGGACCTGAAGCAGGTCGGCCTGTTCGGTCTTGGTCGGTAGGCCGGTCGACGGACCGCCGCGCTGCACGTCGATGACGATCAACGGCAGCTCGGTCATCACCGCCAGGCCGATGGCCTCCGACTTCAGCGAGATGCCCGGGCCCGAAGTGCTGGTGACGCCGAGCGCGCCGCCGTACGACGCGCCGATCGCCGCCCCGATACCGGCGATCTCGTCTTCGGCCTGGAAGGTCAGCACGTTGAAGTTCTTGTGCTTGGACAGCTCGTGCAGGATGTCTGAGGCCGGCGTGATCGGATACGTGCCGAGCACCAATTGCAGATCGCTGAGCTGGCCCGCCGTGACCAAGCCGTAGGCCAGCGCGGTGTTTCCCGAGATCTGGCGGTACTCACCGGCTTTCAGCTTGGCCGGCGACACCTCGTAGGTGCTGGCGAACGCCTCGGTGGTCTCGCCGTAGTTCCACCCGGCCCTGAGCGCGAGCACGTTGGCCTCGGCGATGTCGGGCTTGCGGGCGAACTTCTCGCGGATGAACACCTCGCTGTGCTCGAGTTCGCGGCCGTACATCCACGACAGCAGTCCGAGGGCGAACATGTTCTTGGCGCGCTGGCCGTCTTTCTTGGAGGCGCCGATCGACTCGACCGCACCCAGCGTCAAGGTGGTCATGGCCACCGGCTGCACGACGTAGTCGGACAGTTCGTCGGTCTCCAGCGGATTGGCGTCGTAGCCGACCTTGGCGAGGTTGCGCTTGGTGAACTCGTCGGAGTTCGCGATGATCAGCCCGCCGCGGGGCAGGTCCGAGACGTTGGCCTTCAGTGCGGCGGGGTTCATCGCGACGAGTACGTCGGGGCGGTCGCCTGCGGTCAGGATGTCGTAGTCCGCGATCTGGATCTGGAACGACGACACGCCGGGCAGTGTGCCCTGTGGCGCGCGGATCTCGGCGGGGTAGTTCGGTTGGGTGGCAAGGTCGTTGCCGAACAGCGCCGCCTCGGTGGTGAAGCGGTCACCGGTGAGCTGCATGCCGTCACCGGAGTCGCCGGCGAACCGGATGACGACCTTCTCGAGCTTCTGCCGAGGACCAGCACTCCCCGGACTGACCGCGTTGTCCTTCGCCGCCACTGGGCGCCCGCCTTCCACCTGTGTGGCGAAGTCCTCCGAGTCGCAGTCGAGCAGACGCGCCGTCGCTGGACGTCACCAAAGTTTTGATGTCACTGCTAGTACCGATTATTGCACTTTCCTTAGGTAGCCCTTTACCCGACTCGCGGGGCGGCGGCGGCATCAGGCACAGCGAACGCGCAGTTCAATCGGCATGCGCCACGCTCCCGTGAGACACAACTGTGTTATTCGTCACGTTCGCGAGACGGCCGATTCTAAGGAAATCGGTTACTGGCCGGTAGCCACCGGCTAGCACTGCGGAAGCGGTTGCCGGATCGTCCTGCGCCGGGATCGCCCGAGCGGTGTCAGCGCTGCCCTGGGGACACCCGGTGCCGCCGCAGGCGCATGCTCGCCGGCCGCGTCTGCCGCCGTTCGTGCCAGCGCAGTTTGAGCAGCAGCACCTGCCGGTGCGCCGTGAAACCCATCGAGAGTGGATCACGCCAGGCGGCCCCGCGCGGGCGTCCGGGATCAACATCCATGACCTCCATTGTGCCGATCCTGAGCCATCCGGCACGGTGACGCGCATCGCAGCCGGTGTCGATCCGATGAATTCGCAGCCAACACGCATCAGGAGTCGCCCGCCTAGGGTGGAGACCATGGGTCGAGTCACCGCACGGCGTCGGGTGCAGCACGTCACGGCCGACGACGCGGTCGCACGTCCCGACACCCTGGTGGTGGAGGAGCCGCTGGAGATCAGGGTCAACGGGGCGCCGATCACCGTGACCATGCGCACGCCGGGCTCCGACATCGAGCTGGCTCATGGCTTCCTGCTCACCGAGGGCGTCATCACCCACCGCGACGACGTGCGCACGGTGCGGTACTGCAAGGGCGCCGGTCCCGATCAGCTCAACACCTACAACGTGCTCGACGTGACGCTGGCCCCACACGTGTGCGCGCCCGACGTTGACGTGACGCGCAACTTCTACACGACCTCGTCGTGCGGCGTCTGCGGTAAGGCGTCGCTGGAGGCGGTCCAGCTGAGCAGTCGCCATGCGCCCGGTGACGATCCGGCGCGGATCGCATCCGCCACGCTGTCCGCCCTGCCACGCCGTCTGCGCGACGCGCAGAAGGTCTTCGCCAGCACCGGCGGCCTGCACGGCGCGGCGTTGTTCGACACCGACGGCGACACGCTGGCCGTGCGGGAGGACATCGGCAGGCACAACGCGGTCGACAAAGTCATCGGCTGGGCCCTGGAGCAGGACCGCATCCCGCTGACCGGCACCGTGCTGCTGGTCAGCGGCCGGGCCTCCTTCGAGCTCACCCAGAAAGCGGTGATGGCGGGCATTCCGGTGCTGGCGGCGGTCTCGGCGCCGTCGTCGCTGGCCGTCGATCTGGCCGGTCAGTCGGGGCTGACGCTGGTGGCGTTCCTGAGGGGCGAGTCGATGAACATCTACACCCGACCCGACCGGGTCATGCACCGCTGAAGACCTCGATCCGCGACCCGGCGGTCTCCGGCAGAGCGAGGACGCTGATCAGGCTGATCGCCGCCAGCACCCCCATCATCACCGCCACGGCCCATCCGCCGTAGGAGTTGAGCAGCGCCGGTGAGATCACCGGCGGCAGTGCGCCTCCGATGACAGCGCCGAACGTGTGGGCCAACGCGGCGCCGGTGTAGCGGTACCGCGGCGCGAAGATCTCCGGCAGGAACGCGGCCAGCGGTCCCATACACACTCCGATCAGCGCGTACGTCGCCACGATCGCGAGGCCGAACACCAGCCGGTTTCCGGTCTGCACCAACGGGAACAGAGCGAACGACCACGGCACCGCGATGGCGAACCCGACGGCGGCGATCCGCCTGCGGCCCAAGGTGTCGCTGAGCATCGCCGCCGCGACCACGCACAGCACCTCGCACAGCCCGCCGATCACGCCGACGAGCAGTACGAAGTTCGTCGAGTAATCGAGGTGGTCGGTAGCGAAGTGCGTGAAGAACGTGCTGGCCTGAAACACGAGCATCGGAGCGCACACCGCAACGCCTGATGCCAGCAGCAGCCGGCGACCCTGGCCTCGCAGCAACGCCACGATCGGCGGGGCCGCGTCGGGGGAACGCTCGGCAAACCCCGGCGCCTCCTCGACATGTAACCGCACGTAGAGCGCCGTCGCGATCAAACCCGCCGACAGCAGGAACGGGATGCGCCACCCCCACTGCAGGAAAGCCTCGCTGTCCGTGCCGAACCCGAAGTGGACGAGCAGGAACACCAGGTTGGCCATCACCACCGCGGTGCCGAGGCCAAGTTGGGTGAACATGCCGTAGAACCCGCGCCGGTGTGCCGGCGCGCTCTCCGCGCTCATCAGCACCGCGCCGGCCCATTCACCGCCGACCGCGAAGCCCTGAATCAGTCGCAGCATGATCAACAGCAGCGGGGCGGCGACGCCGATCGATGCGGTGCTCGGGATCAGGCCGACGCCGACGGTGGCGATCCCCATCAGCAGCAGAGTCATCACCAGCGTCTGCTTGCGGCCGATCCGGTCACCGAAGTGGCCGAACACCGCCGCCCCCACCGGCCGCGCCAGAAACGCGGCGGCGAAGGCGCCGAGGGCGGCGGTCGTGGCCATCACATGACCTAGGTCGGGAAAGAACACCGTCGGGAACACCAGCGCAGCCGCAGTGCCATAGATGAAGAAGTCGTAGAACTCGATAGCCGAACCGACATAGCTGGCAATCGAGATGCGTCGCAACGACGGGGACGTGGGCGCGGTCTCCTCAATCGAGGTCATGCTGATGATGCTCACAGCGCCGGCGCCGACATTCATCGGTCGATCAGACGATTTCCCGGTGGACCCCGTTGTCCCCCGGTCGGTGGACACCCGGCGATAGGTGCGAGTCGATGTCCCTCTACACCCGGCCCGGCCGTGTATCACGCCCGCCCGAACCCGCGTCTACCTGCAATCTCCACCCAATCTCCACGAGCCCTCCAAGCTTGCGCGCTCTTCGCCGTCGAGCATCGGAGTCATGCCAGAGATTCTCATCGCCGCCCTCTCCCCCGCGGGCCACTTCGGTCCGCTGCTCAATGTCGCTAAGGGTCTCGTCGACCGGGGTGACCGGGTCACCGTCCTGACGTCGGCCGACCATGCCTCCAAGATCCGCGCCGTGGGCGCATTCGCCGAACCCATTCCCGCCGAAGCGGATCTGGATCTGACCCGTCCCGACCTCGACCTGTCCGGACGCGCCGACACCTCCGGCATCAAGCGAATCAACTACGACATCGTGCGACTGTTCCTCGACCCCATGCCGCACCAGACGCGTGCGCTGGCCGCGTTGATGACACGGACCGGATTCGACGCCGTCATCGCCGACGCCGGCTTCTTCGGCATCACGCCGTTCCTGCTCGGCGATCCCGCTGCTCGGCCGCCGGTGCTCACCTACTCCACGACACCGCTGATGATCAGCAGCCGCGACACCGCGCCGGCCGGCCTGGGCATGGCACCGTCGGCATCCTGGGCCGGACGGCTGCGCAACCGCGCGCTGACCGCGCTGTCGCACCGCCTGTTGCTGCGTCAGTCACACGAGACCGCCAACGCGCTGCTGGACCGACTGAACAGCCGACCCCTGCCGATGTTCGTGCTCGACTCGGGCGTGTTGGCCGACCGTTACATCGCGCCGACGGTCCCGGAGTTCGACTACCCGCGCAGCGACCTGCCGGCCAACGTCCGCTACGTCGGAGCGGTCCATCCCAGCCCGTCGCCGGGTTTCCGGCCCCCGCCGTGGTGGTCGGTGCTCGACGGGGATAGACCGGTCGTGCACGTCACGCAGGGCACCGTCGACAACACCGATCTGGGTCGGTTGCTCGCGCCCACCATCGAGGCGCTGCGCGAGGAGGACGTCGTGGTCGTCGCCACCACCGGAGGCCGCGACATCGCCGAGATCGGCGTCGACCTGCCGATGAACACCTATGTGGCCGAGTACGTTCCGCATGATGTGCTGTTGCCGAAGGTCGACGTCATGGTGACGAACGGGGGCTACGGCGCGGTGCAGCGAGCGCTGGCGTGCGGAGTGCCGCTGGTGGTCGCGGGAAACACCGAGGACAAACCGGAAGTCGCCGCGCGGGTCGCATGGGCAGGCGCGGGGATCAACCTCAGGACCGGCACGCCGAGACCCGCGGCGGTGAGGACTGCGGTGCGCAATGTGCTCGACGACGCCGGGTACCGGCGACAGGCACGCGCACTCGAGGTGGCGTTCGCCCGCCGCGACGGGGTGGCCGAGATCGCCGCTCTGGTCGACGAGGTGATCAGCGAGCGCCGCGCGGTGACCCGGTGAGCGCCTGCGCCGACCCGTTCGGGCGTCCACCGGCGCCGCGCGATTCACCGGCCGGCTGGAGTAGCCGGCTACGCGTGTCCCTCACCCGCCTCAGGAGGAGCGTCAAGTCATGCTCACCCACCTTCAGTTCCTCGCGATCGCGGCGTTCCTGATCTGGGGTCTGGTCGCCTCGCTGTGCGATGTGCTCACACCGACGCGCGAGGAGGCGCGTCTGGTGTCGCGGGAACGCGGGCCGCTGGGCCGGCGAGACTAGTTCGTCGTCAGGCCGACTTGTCGCGGCGCTCGGGACGGGACGGCTTGCGCGGCACGATGGTCGGCAGCACGTTGTCCTCGACGGTCTCCTTGGTGACGACCACCTTGGCGACGTCGTCGCGGCTCGGGATGTCGTACATCACCGGCAGCAGGACTTCCTCCATGATGGCGCGCAGGCCGCGGGCGCCCGTGCCGCGGTGGATGGCCTGATCGGCGATGGCCTCCAGCGCGTCGCCGGTGAACTCCAGTTCCACGCCGTCCATCTCGAACAGCCGGGTGTACTGCTTGACCAATGCGTTCTTCGGCTCCGACAGGATCTTGACGAGCGATTCCTTGTCCAGGTTGGTCACCGACGCCACCACCGGAAGCCGGCCGATGAACTCGGGAATCAGGCCGAACTTGATCAGGTCCTCGGGCATCACCTCGGCGAAGTGATCCTGGGTGTCGATCTCGGCCTTGGAGTGCACCTCGGCGCCGAAGCCCAGGCCGCGCTTGCCGACCCGGTCGGAGACGATCTTCTCCAGCCCGGCGAACGCACCCGCGACGATGAACAACACGTTCGTGGTGTCGATCTGGATGAACTCCTGATGCGGGTGCTTGCGACCGCCCTGCGGCGGAACGGAAGCCTGCGTGCCCTCGAGGATCTTCAGCAGCGCCTGCTGGACACCCTCACCGGAGACGTCGCGGGTGATCGACGGGTTCTCGCTCTTGCGGGCGATCTTGTCGACCTCGTCGATGTAGATGATGCCGGTCTCGGCGCGCTTGACGTCGTAGTCGGCGGCCTGGATCAGCTTGAGCAGGATGTTCTCGACGTCCTCACCGACGTAGCCGGCCTCGGTCAGGGCGGTGGCGTCGGCGATGGCGAACGGCACATTGAGCATCTTGGCCAGGGTCTGCGCGAGGTAGGTCTTCCCGCAGCCGGTCGGGCCGAGCATGAGAATGTTGGACTTGGCCAGTTCGACGGGTTCGGCGCGGGAGTCACGGCTCTTCTCGCCCGCCTGGATGCGCTTGTAGTGGTTGTAGACGGCCACGGCCAGCGTGCGCTTGGCGGTGTCCTGGCCGATGACGTAGCCCTCGAGGAAGTCGCGGATCTCGGCCGGCTTGGGCAGCTCGTCGAGCTTGACGTCGTCAGCGTCGGCGAGTTCCTCCTCGATGATCTCGTTGCACAGGTCGATGCACTCGTCGCAGATGTAGACGCCCGGACCCGCGATGAGCTTCTTGACCTGCTTCTGACTTTTCCCGCAGAACGAGCACTTCAGCAGGTCACCGCCGTCTCCGATGCGCGCCATGGTGGTGGGGTCCTACTTTCCTCGCGGTCGGTATGAATCGCTCTACTGGTCTACCCGGGTCTGTCCTGGGTGTTGGCCCCGACGCTACCCGTTCGCTCCGGCGCGAGGCGACCGATAAAGCCGAATCGCGTCGGTGGTATTCAACTGTGTCGCGCCAACATATCGTCTGGCGACCCACGTACCCCTCCGAACGCGCCGCCGTGTCGCTGGCGTGTCGCCGCCGTTACCGGACCGAGAGGCCGCCTGCCACCAACGTACCCGCTCCGGCGCGCGTCACCGTCTATCGACGGCCCGGGCCGGCCGGGCCGGGACCCACCGGGCCGGGACCGACCGGACCCGGACCCACCGGGCCGACCACTCCTCCGACACCGACCGGGCCCGCGGGGCCGACGACGGGTGCCGGGTTCAGATACACGTTCACGTCGTAGGGCAGGCATTGAAGGGTGTAGATATCCCAGTACATCCCCGCCGGACAGACCGGCTCCTGGGCCTGGCCGACCGCGGGCGACGCCACTTGCGTCAGACCGCAGACCGCCGCCGTCACCGCCAACGTCACCATCGCCGCGCATGGCCGAGCTCCAACCCTCATCGCCACCCTCCTGTGCCGTCCCCTGGTGTGGTGGCTGACAGCCTGCCACGCGGAAACACCGGCTAGCAGGCACTGCGCGATATTGACGTCGGAGTCGTCGGCGGGCGCCGAGGCGAAGCCGAACGACAGACCCGGCTACGCCGTCTGCGCGGACAGCTTGCGGTACTCCAGCACCGTGTCGATCACGCCGTATTCCTTGGCCTCCTCGGCGGTCAGGATCTTGTCGCGATCGGTGTCCTTGCGGATCTGCTCGGCGGTCTTGCCGGTGTGATGCGCCAGCGTCGTCTCCATCAGCGTGCGCATCCGCTCGATCTCCTTGGCCTGGATCTCCAGATCGGAGAACTGGCCCTGGATGACGCCGGCCAGTGCGGGCTGGTGGATGAGCACGCGGGCATTGGGCAGCGCCAGGCGCTTACCGGGCGTGCCGGCGGCCAGCAGAACCGCCGCGGCCGACGCGGCCTGTCCCAGGCACACCGTCTGGATGTCGGCGCGCACGTACTGCATGGTGTCGTAGATCGCCATCAACGAGGTGAACGAGCCGCCCGGGGAGTTGATGTACATGGTGATGTCGCGGTCCGGATCCAACGATTCGAGTACCAGCAGCTGGGCCATGATGTCGTTGGCCGACGCGTCGTCGACCTGCACGCCGAGGAAGATGATGCGTTCCTCGAAGAGCTTGTTGTACGGGTTGGACTCCTTGACGCCGAAGCTGGAGTGCTCGATGAACGACGGCAGGATGTAGCGCGCCTGGGGCTGGAGTCGGGGGTCAGCCTGGGGGTGCAAGTGGTCGGTCATGAGTCGAGTCCCGCTCCTGGTCCTGAGCCGTTGATGCTGGCGCTGGTGATGATGTGGTCGACGAAGCCGTATTCCAAGGCTTCCTGGGCGGTGAACCAGCGGTCGCGATCGGAGTCGGCTTCGATCCGCTCGATGGGCTGTCCGGTGAACTCCGCGTTCAACCGGAACATCTCCTTCTTGATGACCGCGAACTGCTCGGCCTGGATGGCGATGTCGGCGGCGCCGCCGGTAATGCCGCCCAGCGGTTGGTGCATGAGGATCCGCGCATGGGGCAGGGCGTAGCGCTTGCCCTTGGTGCCCGCGGCGAGCAGGAACTCGCCCATCGACGCGGCCATGCCCATCGCGTAGGTGGCGACGTCGCACGGCGCGAGCACCATGGTGTCGTACACCGCCATGCCGGCGCTGATCGAACCGCCGGGCGAGTTGATGTAAAGGTGGATGTCCTTCGTCGGGTCTTCGGCGGACAGCAGCAGAATCTGGGCACAGAGCTTGTTGGCGATGTCATCGTCGACCTGCGACCCCAGAAAGATGATCCGCTCGGCCAGCAAGCGTTCATAGACCGAGTCGACGAGGTTGAGGCCCTGTGAGGCACCACGCATGTGGGTCACGACTGCATACCTGCTTTCTTCCGAATCTCCGGTGTCACCGACACTAACCAACCCGCGACGACGAGCAGTCCCCAGACCGGCCGCGTTCGCTCACAGCGTCACGTGGCCTCGTCACTTGGCATCGGCCGATTCCTCAGCTGCCGCGGTCTCGGCTGTTTCGTCTGCCTCCGGGCCCTCGTCCGCCTCCGAGCCCTCATCCGCCTCCGAGCCTTCCGCGGCCTGCTCGCCGGGGCGGGCGAAGAACTCGGTGGTGTCGATCACGTTGCCCTCGGTGTCGGTGACGGTGGCGCCGTCGACCACCACGGCCACTGCCAGCCCACGGCGCACGTCGGCGAACAGGGCCGGCAGCTGGTTGTTCTGCTGCAGGGCCTGCAGCAACTGCTGGGGCTCCATGCCGTACTGCTGCGACATCAGCACCAGCCGCTCGGTCAGGTCGTGCTGACCGACCTGGACGTCGAGCTTGTCGGCCACCGCGTCCACCAGCAGCTGGGTCTTGATCGCCTTCTCGGCGTTGGTGCGGTTATCGGCGTCGAACTGCTCGCGGCTGCTGCCCTCGGCCGCCAGCGCCTCGGCGAAGCGGGCCTCGTCGTGGTCCATGCCGTGGATGGCGTTGTGCAGGGTGTCGTCGATCTGGGCCTGCACCACCTTCTCCGGCAGCGGCACCTCGACCTGCTCGAGCAGCGTCTCGAGCGCCTTGTCGCGGATCTGCTCGGCCTGCTGCACGCGCTTGACGCGGCGAACCTGCTCGACCAGTGAGTTCCTCAGTTCTTCCATGGTGTCGAATTCGCTTGCCAGCTGAGCGAATTCATCGTCGGGCTCGGGCAGCTCACGCTCCTTGACCGACTTGACCGTGACAGTGACCTGGGCGTCTTGGCCGGCATGGTCACCGGCGGCCAGCTTGGTGGTGAAGACGCGGGTCTCGCCTTCCTTGAGCCCGACGATCGCGTCGTCGAGACCCTCGACCAGCTGACCGGAGCCCACCTCGTGCGACAAGCCCTCGGTCGAGGCCTCGGGCAGCTCCTTGCCGTCCACGGTGGCCGCCAGGTCGATGGAGACGAAGTCACCGTTCCGCGCGGCGCGGTCGACGCCCTTGAGGGTGCCGAAGCGCGCGCGCAGCGACTGCAACTCGGCGTCGACCTCGTCGTCGCTGATCTCGATCGGGTCGACGATGATCTTCAGCGCGCCCAGATCGGGAAGCTCGATCTCGGGCCGGATGTCGACCTCCGCAGTGAACGTGAGGTCCTCGCCGTATTCCTTCTTCGTGATCTCGATGTCGGGCTGGCCGAGTGGGCTGACCTCGGAGCTGGTCACCGCCTCGCTGTAGCGGCCGGGCAGCGCCTCGCTGACGACCTGGTCGAGCATCGCCTCGCGGCCGACGCGCGCCTCGAGCAGCTTGCGCGGCGCCTTGCCGGGCCGGAAGCCGGGCAGGCGCACCTGCTTGGCGAGCTGCTTGAAGGCGCGGTCGAATTCGGGTTCGAGCTCAGTGAAGGGCACCTCCACGTTGATGCGAACCCGCGTCGGGCTCAACTTTTCGACGGTGCTCTTCACGTTGTCGCTCCTCATAGTGCTGGGTGTTCGCGTGGCAGTCGGGGTGACAGGATTTGAACCTGCGGCCTTCCGCTCCCAAAGCGGATGCGCTACCAAGCTGCGCTACACCCCGTTCCCGTGGCGGCCGTCGGCGAAAAACGCATGACGACCACGCGAGATACTACGGGTCGAGCACGCGAAGCCTTCAATTGGATTTGGTTAGGGTGCCGCCGGTACCATCTGCTCTTGCTGTACACGCGGGCGTAGCTCAATGGTAGAGCCCTAGTCTTCCAAACTAGCTACGCGGGTTCGATTCCCGTCGCCCGCTCCACCGAATGCCCTGCTAGGGGCGTTATGGCAGGTTGGCGGGCCTGTCGAGTGTCTGGTTGTTCCGGCACTGCTCCCGAGTACGGGCCGCATTGCTACCTCGCAAAGGCACAACCTTGTTTGCTGTTGTGCAGGTCGTGGCGCGAAAGCCGGAGCGCCGGAAACAGCGGGGCGGTCGGGTCGTCGGTGTGCGGGTGCTCGGCGAGTAAGTCGCGCAGCAGGCCGGTCGTCTGCGGCGTCAGGGCACCGTGCGTCTCGATCCCGAATATGACGGCAATACCCAGCTCAACTTCGACGCTGAATTCGGGTTCGGGCCAGCGCGGTCGAGTGCGTCCTTCACGCCAGTGAGTTTGAGGCCTCGCTCTCGGCGCTGACGGCGACGCCGAGCAAGGCAAAGCCGCGGTACGCATCGAGCGTCCGACGCGCCCACAAAGCAACTACGGTCACGACCGGAAAATGCCTGAGATCGGGCGCTCAGTCCGATGGGGATGACAGCGTTCGCAATTCGCAACAGGTGGGTGGTTGATGAGCACCGAATCACACGGACAGCCGATCGCCCTACCCCCGGCGCTGTCGTATCTTCAAGATGAGATTCTCAGTGGGTCGCCAGCCGAAAGTTCGAGGGCTGGTCCCTTCGGTTTGCCAAGCGTTGCCCGTCGGTGCTGACCTCTCACTGGTGCTGCCAAAATTCTTCGTCTGGTTGATCAAGGATCTACAACAATTCATCGAACCTGTTGGCGGCCAGGAAAAGATGTCAGAAGGAGTGCGGGGAGCGCTGAGACATGTGCGAATTCAGCTAGAACAATCACGAGAGTTGCACGAACGGCAAGTTGCCGGCGTCGTCGTTTCTGAAGGCGAATTTCGTGAGGCAACGCACGATGCGGGTATAGCAAACCGGGTTGCCGCGGAAGCCGGGGAGGGAGCGGCGGCAACGAACGCAGCGGGGGTACCGGAGGCAACTCGTGCGGCGCATGCAGCGGAAACGGCGCGCGCAACAGCTGCGGCGGCAATAGAGCCAGCACGCATACCGTATGCAGTGCGAGGAGCCGCATGCGCAGGAGGGGCAGAGTACTTCGACCGAATGGCAAGCAAGCTCACCGAGCTGTTAGAAGCGGCAGGCACCTGACGCTGCAAGAGAGTCCCCACTCCTGGCATGCCGTAGGCGATACCTCGCTCATCAGCTGTCAGTTCCGTCGGGTCCCCGAGTACATGGAGTCGAGCACGTCCTGGTGCTGCTCCTCAACCACCGAACGCTTCACCTTCATGGACGGCGTCAGTTCGCCGTGCTCGACGGACAGATCGTGGTCGAGGAGCTCCCACTTCTTGATGGTCTCCCATCGGTTCAGTTCGGCGTTGAGCTTGTCGATGTACTCGCCGACCATGTCGCGCACCTCGTCCGACTTCACCAGCTCGCTGTACGACTTACCGCCCATACCATGCTCATCGGCCCAATCCGACAACGCATCAGGGTCCAGCGTGATCAGTGCCACGCAGTAGTTGCGTGATTCGCCGAAGACCAGCAGATGGCTGGCGTAGGGACACAGCGCCATGAACTTGCCTTCGATGGCGGGCGGCGCGACGTACTTGCCACCTGAGGTCTTGAACAGATCCTTCAGTCGACCGGTGATGGTCAGAAAACCGTCGTCATCCAGTTCACCCTTGTCGCCGGTGCGCAACCAGCCGTCGTCGATCAGCGTCTCCGCTGTCTTGTCGGGCAGGTTGTGGTAGCCCTCCATGACGCACGGGCCCTTGATCTGCACTTCGCCGTCGTCGCTGATCCGCACGACGGTGCCGTCGAAGACCAGGCCGACCGTACCGAGCTTGTAGTTGTCGAGGCGGTTTATGAACGCGCCGGCCGCATTCTCGGTGAGCCCGTAGCCCTCCAGAATCAGCAGGCCGGCGGCATGGAACCACTCGCCGATCTCGCGGTTCAGCGGCGCCGATCCGGAGATCATGAACCGGATGCGTCCGCCGAACACGTCGCGCACCTTGCTGAACACCAGGCGGTCGAACAGTCCGTGGGCGACCTTGAGATGCGGCGGCACCGACTTTCCGGCCAGCCGGCGCCGGTCCACCTCGCGGCCCACAGCGAAAGCGGTGTTGAACAACTTCTCCTTGACGCCGTGTTGGGACGTCACGACCTTGCCGTGCGCCTTCTCGAAGATGCGCGGCGCGGCTCCCATGAACGTCGGCTTCACCTCGGCCAGATTCGGCACGATCTTGTCCACCCGGCCGTCGATGGCGCTGGCGAAGCCACACGCCAGCTGAGCCGCGATCAACACCTTGCCGAACGCGTGCGCCAGCGGCAGCCACAGCAGCTGAAGGTCGTCCTCGCCCAGAATGTTCAGATTGGCGATCGTGGTGCCCTCATAAACCCAGGCCCGGTGCGTCAGCCGCACGCCCTTCGGTTTGCCGGTCGTCCCCGACGTGTAGATCAGCGTCGCCAGATCCTCAGACGAAATGGCTTCCGCCGTCGACCTCACGCTGCCGGGATGTTCGGCGAGGTACTTGCGGCCCTCCTCAGCCAGGTCGTCGAGCGTGATGATCCAGTCGCCGTCGCCGTCGCCGGTGCCGTCGAACAGCACGACCTTCTCAAGGTTGGGCAGCTCGTCGCGGCGCTCCCGCAACTTCTCCACTTGTGAGTCGTCCTCGGCGAAAACGATCCGGGAGTCCGAATCGCTCAGGATGTGGGCGGTGTCGGCCGAGTTCGACGTGGGATACACCGTGGTGGTGGCCGCACCGGCGCACATGATCGCGAGGTCGGCGACGATCCACTCGTATCTCGTACCCGAGGCGATGCCGACGCGCTGCTCACGCTTGATGCCCAACGCCAGGAGCCCGGCCGCCAAGGCCTCGACCTCGTCGGCGGCCTCCTGCCAGGTCACCGACGCCCACTCATCCCCCGCCAGCTTCCGGAATGCTTCCTTTTCGGCGGATGCCTGTACCCGGTCGTAGAACATGGTGGCGACGTTCGCCTGGGTCGTGCCGGCCGCCTTCTGCTTGGTATCGGTTGGCATGTCGCCTCCGTACTCGATTTTTCCTGGCGTTTTCTGGCGGGCGCTCAGTTGCGCGATGCCGTTGATCCTGCTGGCTGGGTACCCAGGGCGGCGGCGTCTGATGCGATGACCAGTCCCCTTGCTTTCCATCCGCGCGCCCGCGTGCTACGCCGGTGAAAACCTGCTCGAAAGCCTTTGACCCATCGACTTCGACGGCTTGCTTGGTGCCGATGTCGTTGCGGTCAAGAGTGCTGTTGGCGGCAGCAAAGGCCGACGTTAGGTGGACGTCAAACGCGAAGTGCCCCAACCGACCCGCTGGGCGCGAGAGCCGTCGCCTCAAGCCGCCGCTTGGCGGCGGCAGGGCTGGCCTCGCTCGTCTGAGTGTCAGGCGACGCGTCGCTGCGCTCGGCGTTTGGTGTCGACGTGCAGTCGAGTGCGAACGACTACAGCGTCGCCGAGCATGCCGGTCGCCGTCGTCGCGACGTCATCGGCGGCGTGAACCGCCGAAGCCAGTGTCTCAGCGGAGAACGCGGTTGCCTTCAGCTGGATACTCGGCGCGCCGCGGTCGACGATCGCCGAGCCTTTCGCCGAGCGTATTGCCGGATGGCTGTTCAGCTGGTCGGCGGCGGCGCTCGCCAGCGACCCGAGGTCGACGGTCAGCCTGCCCGTCCGGTCGCTTCCGGGCAGCGTCAGCGGCCCAGCGTGTTCGGCGAGTCCCCGGCTGAGCAGCCAGCGCATCCCCAGTGGCACCAACACCACGCCGGCGGCGGCCGTGGCCCATGGCCACCAGTCCGATGCGGCTGCGGTTGCCAGACCCGGAGCGGTCAAGACGGTGGCATTGTCGAAGTGGACGACGGCCCACGCGAGTAATCCGACGCCGATCGCGAGCAAGAGAAGACCCAATACAAAGGCGCCGAGGCGGTCGACACCGGTCACGAAGCGTCTCATCGGCGTCCTCCGGTGTTCACACGGACTTTGACTCTGGGGGGCTTGGCGAGTGGCGCGAGCGCGTCAGTGACGGCGCTGCTCACCGCCGTACGCTGCTCGGCGGGATCGGCGCCAGTTGTGCGGGCGCGGACGGTGATCTGACGGCGACGCGCGCGAGCATTGGCGTCCACGACGCCGGGGACCGAGCGCGCCGCGATCGCGGCCACCCGCGCGGCGTCGGAGAGTTCGAGATAGACGCTGGAGCGTGCGGACAACGCCACCGCGCGCTTACGGCGTGGCTTGAGCGCCAGCACCACGCATAACACGCCCAGCAGAGCGGTGATGATTCCGACCGGCACCATCCAGCTCTGGAAAGTCTGCCCGTCGATCCAGTCGACCGCCATCCGAGTCCACAGCCGGCCGTCTATCCAGCCGGCCGCGACGATGCCGTCGCGGATGCCGACTACGCCGAGGGCGATCAGGCCTATCGCGCACAGCGCTCCGAGATAGGACGCGCCCGCCGGCGCGACGGGGACGGGGGCGGGCGCAGGTAGCGTCGTCGACCGGTCGTGATCGCCGCCTTGCCCGAGGTCGGTGTTGGTCATTGCACTACCCGGGCGGGCGTAGTCTCGATTTCCGAGACCACCTTCGACACGGTGACATCGACGCCGTCGACCTTCAGTCCGGCCAACCGGTGCAGGGCATCGGCGACGTTGTCCCGCACCGCCGCCCCGACTTCTGTGAGCGGGCACGGCCAAGGCACCGCGACGTCAACGGCCGCGCGCACCCTGTCCGCCGCGATCATTACCGTCACCTTGGGCAGCTCGCGTCCGATCAGTTTGATCATCGTTGCGTCCTGCTGCTGCACGCCCGCGGTGTCGCGCGCGGCGCGAACGGCGATGCGTTGAGCAACCCTGTCTTTGACGACGAGAGATCCACGGTCGCCGGGATCAGCGCCTGATGGCTCAGCCACGGTCGCGACCCCGCAGCAGCGCCATCACATCGAATTCGCCGTCGCGCTGCCCGCCGATGAGGTAGCCGATCACGCCGAGCACGAGCGCAATCAAGAAGCCGGTGAAACCGCCTGCGGCGGCTGCCAATCCGAGTAGCAAGCCAGCGATCAGTCCAACTGTGCTAGTGGTCACTTTGTGTCCTTCCAAGAGAGCTGGTGGCCTCGTATCGAATTGTCACCGCGGCTGTTCGCGGACCACGTCTTCGACGGTGACGTCGATGACGGTGGCCTCGGGCAGTTGCGCGGCGACGGCGGAACGCACCACAGCGGCGGTGTCGCGCGCGGAGACGCCGAACACCACGCAGATGTGGACCTGTACCGCGCCGTCGTCGATGCGAATGCCGGGCACACGCCGTCCGGGCAGGTACGTGCCGACTTCACCGAACATGCCCGGGTGCAGGTCTGCCACGCCGGGCACCGCACGCACCGCCGCCGCAATGCGGTCGGCCGGCTCGTTCGGCGCCGAGGTGCTGGCCGTCATTACTGCACTCGGGCGGGGGCGGCGTCCCGGTCGTCGTCACGCTCGTCCTCGAGATGCACATCGTGGACGGTGATGTTGACCTCCGTGACTTCGAGCCCCGTCATCCGCTCGAGAGCCGCTATCACGTTGCGGCGTATCCCGCTAGCGAGGTCAGTAATGGCCACCCCGTACTCGGCGATGATGTCGATGTCGACGGCGGTCTGCCGTTCGCCGACCTCCACCGAAACCCCTTGCCCCTGGTTGACGCTGGCGCCCGGGATGCGTTCGCGCAGTTGCCCGACCATGCGGGCGGCTCCACCACCGCCGAGTTCGTGGACGCCATTGACTTCACGCGCGGCGATGCCGGCGATTTTGGAGACGACGGTGTCGGCGATCGTGGTCGTGCCTTGCGGACTGCTCAATGTGTTTTCGCTCGACGGCACCGCGCCTGCGGTCTCCGATTGCGCACTGGTCATTGTTATCCCCGCTCCTTTGCGTTCGAGATGTGAAGTCTGGTTTGACGCTCGCTGGCTGGCGAAACAAATGCCCAGATGATGTGATGTGGATCACAATCAATCGTAGTGCAATAGCGGTGGACAGTGTCAGCCGAATCGATGCCCCGACACCTCTGCTTATCTCTGCTGCCGGCGGCGCTCAGGACCAAACGCATCCTTAGTTCTTTTCACCAGCGTCTTTCGGATGCGAGCCGCGCTGATCACGTCCGCCTTGCCTTTCAAGCGCGGCGTCTCCCATGGCTCGTGAGCAGAAGATCAACGCCGGGGACGACCTCCCCGACGCGAAAGCGCACCTCGCATCGCGCCGCCCAATCGGCGACATCGGCCTCATCTTCGGCGGCGAGTAGCGTCGATGTCGCCGCACTGTTGCGGCAACGAGCCCGGTAGGAGGGACCATGGCCGACCTCAGAGAGCTAGCCGACCACGCCGCCGAAGAACTGCTCAGAGGAATAGGGGAACACGCGAGAAAGGCCGGCGACACCGAATTACTTCGACTCGCCCAGGCGTATTCACTGGTCGTTTCGACCGAGGTGGGTGCAAGACTGGCGGACGGGGGCGCGACCGCCGCGACAGAGTTCGAGTCGGGGTCCGGAGCATCCATATCGCCCCTCGCACCAGCACCGAGGTAGTACCCGGTTGGGGTATCCCAAGGGGATCGCATCGGCGGGCTGCCCCTTTTCACTGTCCTGACGACGTGCCCACGTCAGGGTGCCGTCGTCTTCGAGGCGGGTGCGCGTCATCGGCTGGTTCTCGCGCTCGGTGACGATCAGCCGTCCGCCGCAATCAAGGTACGCCTCATCGGTGTACAGATCGCCGGTGATGTGTTCAGTCCGGCTCCGGCGACTCGGCCGCTGCCCGCTTTTCGCTGTCGCGGCTCTCGATGAAGAACGAACCGAGCAGACCCGCCAGTGCGCCGAACACCACGACGGAGAACACCGCCAGGACGACGTCCATCGCAAGTGCGAAACCGTCGGCCTTCTGCAGCGGTTCACCCGTGATGGCACCCAGGGCCGCCGCGTGCAGGGCGTCGGCGTATCGCGGATAGTCGCTGAACTCGAACAACAACTGGCTACTGCCCAGCACGGTGATCGCGACGACGGAGCCCAGGCCGGCCAGCCTGCTGCCGAGCACCGCCTGCGCCGACCGGCTTCCGCGCACCGCACCCGACAGCACCCGCCCCGACCGCGTCAGCCGTGCGATCCGCAGCAGGCGCAGCAGCCGCAGGAACGGCAGCACCAGAAAAATGATCTGCCACCAATTGCGCCGCAGGAACGCGCCGGTGTCGGGGGTGACCACCAGTCGCGCGACGAACTCGACGGCGAACACCGCCCACAGCATCCAGCTCAGCACCGCCATGGCCACCGACAGCGGCCCCGGCCGCGCCAGTTGCTCGCCGAGCACCAGCAGCACGAACACGATGCCCAGCACGCCCATGATCGGAGACAACCGGTCCAGGATCTCGTCGGCCCAGCGCTCGCGCACCGAGCGTGGCTCTTCGAGCAACCTGCTGCCGCGCGCCATGCTCTATCGGTACCCGCGCACGGCATCGGCCAACGTGGTCGAGCTCGACGACACGGCCGCCGCGGCGGGATCCGGTTCAGCGCGACCGATGGCCAGCCTCGATTCGCACGTTAATTGACACCAACGGTGGAATAGTGATTCGGGTGGCGGGGGATGGGGCTGCGTCGTCGTTGAGTCGTCTGCGGCTGAGCACATCGGAACTTGTGCTCGTCGTCGGCTCGCTGCTTGCCGTGCTGCTCGTCGACTGGCTGTCGCTGGCGACTCGTCCCACCGCCTACCTGCAGAGTGCGTGGTGGCCGGCCGCCGGGATTGCGCTCGGGCTGGGTATTCGATTCCCCAGGCGCTACCTGTGGGTGTTGGCGCCCGCTGTCGCCGTCACGACCCTGCCCGCCCAGCTCTGGGCCGACCGGCCGCTGGCGTTGGCGATCGCGTTGTCGGTTGCCGTCGGCATCGAGATGGTGATCGGCACGGTCATCCTTCGCGGCCGGGCCGACGAACTACCGGGCTTGGTGACGCTCGAGGACCTCGGACGGTTCCTGGTGGCCGCGTTTGCCTCAGCGGTCGCGTTCGATGTGTTGGCCACCGTCGCGGAGCTGGCGGTCAGCGGTTCCGCCGAGGCGTGGACGCGGCTGGTGTCTGCCGCACCGAAACACGCGGCCGGCATGCTCCTGGTCACCCCGTTGTTCATGGCGCTGCGCAAACGAACGCCGTTGGCCGGCCGGTTCGAGACGCTGCTGCAGGTGACGATAACGCTTGCGGTCACCGCGTTCGTCTTCCTGATCAACGACATCCTTCCCGTGTCGTTCTTGCTGTTCGTGCCTCTCGTCTGGGCGGCGACCCGCCTGACGACTCGACACCTGCTGATCCAACTCCTCGTGGTGTCCGCGATCGGCTCATACGGCAGTGCTCGTGGCACGGGCATTTTCGCGTTCGACCGACTCGGGCCCGAGGCGGGCAGCGTCATCCTGCAGGTTTTCGAGCTGACCATGGTCACCGTCCTGGTCTCGCTGTCGCTGATGGTGGGCCTGGAACGGGACACCGCCGAGCAGCTCAACATCAGCGAGGAACTGTTCCGCACGAACTTCGACTCCTCGGTCGCCGGGCAGTTGATGGTCCGGCACAACGGCACCGCTTGGCAGATTCAGATGTGCAACGCCTCGGCCGCGCAGATCCTGCCGAGCCTGCGCGACGGCGTCACCACACTCGACGAGCTGCTGGGCAGCTCGGCCGCCGATGTTCTGACCGCGACGACGGACGGGCTGGCAGCCGCCAACACCCGGCTGATGCTGACCACCGGTGGTGGTCGCACTCTCGACGTCAGCGTCGCCGCCGTCGCCGACCGCGACGGGCACCCGGTCTATGCACTGCACTTCCAGGACGTCACCGAGGCGCTGCGGGTTCGGCGGCTGGAGCAGGCCGACCTGGACCGCGCCGGCGAGGTGCAGCGAGCCCTGCTGCCCGGACGGCTGCCCTCCACGCCCGGCTGGAACATCGGGGCGGTCTCGGCGCCGGCGAAACAGGTCGGCGGAGACTTCTACGACATCCGGCTGAGTTTGCCGCATGCGGTGATCAGCCTCGGCGACGTCATGGGTAAGGGCATGGGCGCCGGCATGCTGGCCGCTGCGACCCGCGCGGCGTTACGGTCCAACGCGCCGGAGACCAGCCCGTCCACTGCCGTCGCTCACGCGGCCGGCGTCATCGACAGCGATCTGCACCGGTCGAGCGCGTTCGTCACCCTCACCTATGTGCTCGTGAACCTGGTGTCCGGCGAGTTTCGGTTCGCCGACGCCGGACACGGGCTCCATTTCATCCTGCGTGGCAACGGCGGCGTGGAACGGTTCGCGTCCGAAGACCTGCCGATGGGATTGGAGTCCACGTGGCACGAACGGCGCGGAACGCTGCATCCGGGAGACGGGATCCTGCTCGTGAGTGACGGCTTGATGGACCTCTGGGGCGGGTCGGTCGATGACCTCGAGCGCGCGATTGTCGAGTGCTTGCGCAGCCCCGATTGCCGTGGGGCGCAGACCGTTATCGAGGCGCTCTGCGCCGGTGCCGACACGTCGCTGGATCGCGACGACGTGACCGCGGTGGCGCTGCGGCGAGACTCCGACGAAATAATCTGACCGCGGCGGCGTGGCCGTTCGCGTAGGCGGAGTCCGGCCCTGCTCACCCCCGCGTACAGGCGTTTTCGGTCGGTACGCTGGACGTCATGGAAGCCGTGCTGCTCGTGCTGGTTGTGCTGGTCGTCGTCGTTCTCGGCGTCCTCGTGTACGCGGCGATGAAGGCCTCGGACCGACGCAAGGCCGCGTCGCTGGAGGACGCGAAGGCCGACGCGCGTCGCGTCATCGAACGCCTCGGCGGACAGGTGTTCAACCTGACCGGCACCGACGACGCGTCCAAGCAGGCGCTGGCCGACGCCTCAGAGCGCTACACCGCCGCCGGATCGCAGATCGAGCAGGCCGGCACCGCCAAGCAGGCGCTGCTGGCGAAGGAAAGCGCACTCGAGGGGCTGTACTACGTGCGCGCCGCGCGTCTCGCGATGGGCATCGACCCCGGCCCTGAGTTGGAGACGCTGGCCGGCCAACGGGCGGCGGGCGTGGTGACCGAGGAGCGCCGCGTCGACTTCGAGGGCCGCGAGATCGAGGCGTCGCCTATCCCGTCGGAGCGCACCCCGAACTACTACCCAGGCGGCCGCGTCGCCGGCAGGCCCGTCCCGGCAGGGTGGTACTCCGAGCCGTGGTGGAGGCCGGCGCTGGTCGCCGGCGCCTGGGGAATGGGTTCGGTGCTGCTGTTCAACTCGTTGTTCGCGGGCATGCACGGCACCGGTTACGAGCAGGGTTTCGCCCAGGGTTCCGACCAGGGCTTCGATCAGGGCGGTGACGTCGGTGCTGACGGCGGCGGCTGGGACGGGGGCGGCGACTTCGGGGGCGCGTTCGGCGGCGGCGACTTCGGCGGATTCTGATCCGACAGCACGCCGAAACTGAACTCCTGCAGGCGCATCGGGGCGAATCCCAGCGATACGTTCAGTCTCGGCGTCGTAGTCGGCTATGTCTGCTCGGTCGGGCACCAGAACAGGTTGCGGCCCTCCAGCACCGCGGTCCGGATCTCGGTCCCACAGGTGCGGCACGGCTCCCCCGCGCGGCGGTAGACATAAGTCCGCGGCCGGCCGGGCCGGTAGGACGGCAGGCCGTGATCGTCCTCGGGACGGATCGTGATGATCTTGCCGCGCCGGAAGCCGACCTTCATCAGCTCGACCAGATCCGTCCACATCGCATCGAACTCGGACCCGTCGATGCGGGCGCCGGCCCGGTACGGATCGACGCGGTGCCGGTACAGCAACTCGTTGCGGTACACGTTGCCGACGCCGGCGAGCACCGTCTGGTCCATCAGCAATGCACCGATCGCTCTGCGCGACTTGCGGATTCGCGCCCAGGCCAGGGAGCCGTCGGCGTCGCGGCGCAGCGGGTCGGGCCCGAGGCGGGCGATGATGTCGTCGATCTCGGGCTCGTCGATGACCTCGCAGACCGTCGGGCCACGCAGGTCGGTGCCGTACTCGGCGCCGATCATCCGCATCCGCACTTGGCCGACGGGCATCGGCATCGGGACCGGTGTCTCGGCGAAGGTGCCGTACAACCCGAGGTGCACGTGCACGACCCGGCCACCGTCATAGTGGTGGAACAGGTGCTTACCCCACGCGGTGGCCTTCTTGAGCACGCGGCCGTCGACGGCGGCGGCGCCGTCGAGGAAACGGCCCTGCGGGCTGGAGACCAGCACCGGGGCGCGGCCGAAGCGTCGTTGGTGCAGCCGCGCCAACCGGTGCAGCGTGTGGCCTTCCGGCATGGCTAGGCGCCGGGCACGGCCGGTGCGACGTGGGTGCGCTCGTACTCGGCGAGGATGTCGATGCGGCGTTGATGGCGTTGGGCTTTCGACCACGGCGTGCTCAGGAAGGCGTCGACGATCGCCAGCGCCTCGGCCTCGGTGTGCATGCGCCCGCCGATGCCGATCAGTTGCGCGTTGTTGTGTTCGCGTGCCAGCTGCGCGGTCTCCACGCTCCAAGCCAGTGCGCACCGGGCGCCGGGCACCTTGTTGGCCGCGATCTGCTCGCCGTTGCCCGACCCGCCCAGCACGATCCCCAGGCTGCCGGGGTCGGCCACCGTCTTCTCTGCAGCGGCGATGCAGAACGCCGGGTAGTCGTCGTCGGGGTCGTTGGCGAACGCACCGCAGTCGACGGGCTGGTGCCCGCTGCTGCGCAGGTGCTCGATGATGGCCTGCTTGAGGTCGAAGCCCGCGTGGTCGGCTCCCAGGTAGACGCGCATGGCGGTCATTGTGGCAGAGCGCGACGGTCTGCCACGGCCGGCCTCAGCCGAACACGACCGCGGGCGGTCAATCGAATTGAGGCGCCTCGGTGCGGGTGCGCTTGAGCTCCCAGAAGTGTGGATAGGACGCGAAGGTGACCGACGCGTCCCACAGCTTGCCCGCCTCTTCACCGCGCGGGATCTTCGACAGCACCGGCCCGAAGAACGCGACGCCGTTGACATGGACGGTCGGCGTGCCGACGTCCTCACCGACGGCGTCCATGCCGTCGTGGTGACTACTGCGCAGCGCCTCGTCGTACTTGTCGGTGGTGGCCGCCTCGGCCAGTTCGGCGGGCAGCCCCACCTCGGCCAGCGACTCCCTGATGACCGTGTCGAAGTCCTCAACACCCTGGTTGTGGATGCGGGTGCCCATCGCGGTGTAGAGCGGAGCGAGGATCTCAGCGCCCTTGGCCTGCTCGGCGGCGATCGCCACGCGCACCGGGCCCCAGGCCCTCGCCATCATCTCCTGATACTGCTCGGGCAGGTCGCGGCCCTCGTTCAGCACGGCCAGGCTCATCACGTGGAAGTTGACCTCGATGTCGCGGACCTTCTCCACTTCGAGGATCCACCGGGAGGTGATCCAGCACCACGGGCACAGCGGGTCGAACCAGAAATCGGCGACGGACTTCTCGGGCATGGGGGTCTCCTCGAGGGCGTGTGGTCAGACGTCGATCACGACAACCGCGGCTACTCCGTCGGTGTTCCCGCCGATACCGCCGCTGAGCGGGTTAGTCGAATAAGAAACGCCTAAGTGTGCGAACAGTGACCGAACTGTGTTTCACCTGTGACCAGAGTGGTAGATCGTTACCAAAGTGAATAGACACCTTGATCTTCCGTTCCGTGTGCTGACGGCGGTGGCCGGCCTGACGGCTGTCGCGGCTGCGGTCGCGGCGCCGGCGCAGGCCGACCCGATAGACGACGCCTTCCTGGCCGCGGTGACCGATGCCGGGATCGGGTTGGCGAACCCGGTCGACACCGTGCGCCTCGGCGAGTCGGTGTGCCCGATGCTCGTCGAACCCGGCAGGTCGTTCGCCCGGGTGTACACACAGGTGGCCGACAGCGGGATCCCGCCGGAGGTGGCGGCGTTCTTCACCGGCATCGCCATCTCGGTGTACTGCCCACAGATGATCGCGTCGGTGGGCGACGGCACGATGCTGGACTGGCTGCCCGCGGCGCGGGCCATCCCGGGCCTATAGCCCCCGCGGGCGATAGGTTGGGTGCGTGGCACTTCCCAACCTCACCCGTGACCAGGCCGTCGAACGGGCCGCGCTCGTCACCGTCGACAGCTACCGCATCGCCCTGGACCTCACCGACGGTGCAGGCCGGCCCGGCGAGCGGACGTTCCGGTCCGTCACCACCGTCGAGTTCGACGCCCTCGCCGGGGCCGACACCTACATCGACATCGCGGCCGAAACAGTCCACAGCGCCACCCTCAACGGCCATGCCCTCGACGTTTCCGGCTACGACGAGTCCACCGGCATCGCGCTGACCGGACTGTCGGGGCACAACATCGTCGTCGTGGAGGCCGACTGCCGCTATTCCAACACCGGCGAGGGCCTGCACCGCTTCGTGGATCCCGTCGACGGCGAGGTGTATCTGTACTCGCAATTCGAAACCGCCGACGCCAAGCGGATGTTCGCGTGCTTCGACCAACCCGACCTCAAGGCCGCGTTCGACATCACCGTCACCGCGCCGTCGCACTGGGAGGTGGTGTCCAACGGTGCAACGGTCGACGTGTCCGACGAGGGTCGGGCCAAGCGCCACACCTTCGCGGCCACGCCGCGCATGAGCACCTACCTGGTGGCGCTGATCGCCGGCCCGTACGCACGCTGGGACGACGTCTACAGCGATGACCACGGCGACATCCCGCTCGGCCTGTTCTGCCGCAAGTCGCTGGCGGAGTTCATGGACGCGGCGCGGCTTTTCACCGAGACGAAACAGGGATTCGGATTCTACCACAACAACTTCGGCGTGCCGTACGCGTTCGGAAAGTACGACCAGCTGTTCGTCCCGGAGTTCAACGCCGGAGCGATGGAGAACGCGGGCGCCGTGACGTTCCTCGAAGACTACGTCTTCCGCAGCAAGGTCACCCGTGCGTCGTACGAGCGTCGCGCTGAGACGGTGCTGCACGAGATGGCGCACATGTGGTTCGGTGACCTGGTCACCATGGCCTGGTGGGACGACTTGTGGCTCAACGAGTCCTTCGCCACCTTCGCCTCGGTGCTGTGCCAGGCCGAGGCGACCGAGTACAGCGAAGCGTGGACGACGTTCGCCAACGTCGAGAAGTCGTGGGCCTACCGGCAGGATCAGTTACCGTCGACGCACCCGGTGGCCGCCGACATCCCCGACCTGGACGCCGTCGAGGTGAACTTCGACGGGATCACCTACGCCAAGGGCGCTTCGGTGCTCAAGCAACTGGTCGCCTACGTCGGGCTCGAGGAGTTCCTGTCCGGGCTGCGGGACTACTTCCGCGACCATGCCTTCGCCAACGCCACGTTCGGAGATCTGCTGGGCGCGCTGGAGAAAGCGTCGGGCCGCGACCTGTCCGGCTGGGGCAGGCAGTGGCTCAAGACCACCGGGCTGAACACGCTGCGACCGGAGTTCGATCTCGACGCCGACGGCCGGTTCACCCGGTTCGCGATCCGCCAGAGCGGCGCTGCGCCCGGCGCAGGCGAGACACGGGTGCACCGACTGGCGGTCGGTGTCTACGACGACGACGGCGGCAAGTTGGTGCGGGTCCACCGAGAGGAGCTCGACGTCGAGGGAGACGTCACCGAAGTGCCCGCGCTGCACGGGGTTTCCCGCGGAAAGCTCATCCTGGTCAATGACGACGACCTGACATACTGTTCGCTGCGGCTGGATCCGGAGTCGCTGCAGACATTGTTGACCCGCGTCGCCGACATCGCTGAGCCGCTGCCCCGCACGCTGGCCTGGTCCGCGGCGTGGGAGATGACCCGCGAGGCCGAGTTGAAGGCCCGTGACTTCGTTTCGCTGGTATCGGCCGGCGTGCACGGTGAAACCGAGGTCGGAGTGCTGCAGCGACTGCTGTTGCAGGCGCAGACCGCGTTGACGTCATACGCCGATCCGGGGTGGGCCGACGCCGAGGGCTGGCCCGCGTTCACCGACCGGTTGTTGGAGTTGGCGCGCGGCGCCGACAGCGGCTCGGATCATCAGCTGGCCTACGTCAACGCGCTGTGCGGATCGGTGTTGGCGGGTAGGCACACCGACGTCTTGGGGGGTCTGCTCGACGGCGATCCCGGCGCCCAGGGATTGGCGGGACTGGTGGTCGACACCGACCTGCGGTGGCGCATCGTGACCGCGCTGGCCGCCTCGGGTGTCGTCGACGCCGACGGCATCCCGACGCCGTTCATAGACGCCGAGGCACAGCGCGATCCGACCGCTGCGGGCCGCCGCCACGCGGCGGCGGCGGCGGCTGCCCGGCCGCAGCCGGCGGTCAAAGACGCGGCCTGGCAACAGGTCATCGAGGACGACACGCTGGCCAACATCACCGCGCGGTCGATCATCGGCGGGTTCGTGCGACCGGGGCAGCGAGAGCTGCTCCAACCGTTCCGGGACGCCTACTTCACGGCGATCTCCGGTGTGTGGCAACGACGGTCCAGCGAGGTCGCGCAGACCGTGGTGATCGGCCTGTACCCGGCATGGGACATCAGCCAGGCGGGTCTGGATTCCGCCGACGCGTTTCTCGCCGACCCGGACGTGCCGCCGCCGCTGCGCCGCCTGGTGCTCGAGGGCCGCGCCGGGGTCGAACGTGCCCTGCGCGCCCGCACCTTCGACGTCTCGTAATCAGCGCGAACGTGCGTGTCTGTTCTCGACACGCCGCTCGGTAGCAGCAGTTTGTGCACGCTCGCGCGGCATGCTCGTGGCGTGGCGGTCAGCAGGACACGTCGGGCCAGGGCTGCCCGCAGACGCAAGCGTCGGCTCGACGCCGTCGACAACGACCTGACCGCCGTCGAGTGGGAGACCATCAAGGCGGCATGGAACGGCTGCGCCTACTGCGGCGCGACGGACCGGCCGCTGCAACGCGACTGCGTCATGGCGATAAGTCGTGGCGGACGCTACACCGTCGACAACGTCGTGCCGGCCTGCGCTTCCTGCAACACCAGCAAGTGCAACGACGAGGTGACCGGCTGGATGCGTCGCAAGCGCCTCGACGAGCGGCGGTTTCTCGAACGCTATGTCGAGATCCGCGCCGGCCTAGGGCCGTGAGACGCCTGCGCTCAGCACCCGGATGGCGCTGATCAATCCGTCCATCAGGTTGCCGTCCTTGAACGACGCGGCGGCCGCCGAGACGCCCAACGGCGCGGACTCCTCGATGCCGCGGCCCTTGACGTCCACGCCGTAGACCACCTCGATCGCACGCTGGTCGGGCGAAACCGCCAGCAGCACGGCGTTGTTCGGCGTGGGCACCTGCGCCAGGGTCTGGCGCGCGGTCGCGGCGGTGTCCGCGCCGAGGTCACCGATGTATACGGCGAAGCGGGCCTTGGCCGCCCGCGAGCCGTACTTCAACGCGTCGTCGAGGAATACGAGGTCCTTGACCGGGAACGGATAGTCGACCGACAGCGTGCCGGGCTCGGTGACACCCGACACGCGGCCACTCGACGTGACGACGAAGCCCCGCGGAAGGTCGGCGCGCTCGACCGCGGCCCGGTGGCCGGTTACTGCGACTTCACCACTTGCCACTGGCGCCGCCTCCAATCGTTACCGGGTGCGAGCCGTGCTCGCCCACGTTGCCGGTGCCGGCCGCGGAGTCGGCCGCATAGCTGTGTCCGGTGGCGTGTTCCTCGCCGGGTTCGTCGGCGGCCCACAGGATCGGGGCGTGCTTCCAGGGGTCGGAGATCTTGTAGGTCGCCGGGTGCGAGCCCTTGCTGCGCCAGATCAGCGCGACGAGCACGAGCGTCAATCCCAGCGGCACCAGAATCAATAGCGCATGTGTCAGTGCGGTGCTCACGAAAGAAAACCGTATACCAGGGCCGGTCAGGCCGCGCCTTCACCCAGGTATCGCACCCACGCCGGGTCCAGTTCCTTCACACTCGACAACAGCCGCCAATGCTGACCCTTCGGCGGGACCGGCACCGTACGCAGCGTCCAGCCCAGTTCCCCGAGCAGCCGGTCAGCCTTGCGGTGGTTGCACCCCGAACAGGCCGCGACGCAGTTCTCCCACGAGTGGTCACCCCCGCGACTGCGCGGCACCACATGGTCGACGGTGTCGGCCTTGGCGCCGCAGTACGCGCAGCGGAACCGGTCGCGGTGCATCAGCGCCGCCCTGGTCATCGGGATCCGGGCGCGGTAAGGCACCCGGACGTAGGTGCGCAACCGGATCACCGTCGGCACGACGATTGAGCGGGTCGCCGAGTGGATCACCGGGCCACCGGGATCTTCGTGCACGACGTCGGCTTTTCCGCACATCAGCATGATGACCGCCCGCCGCATGGGCAGAGCGGTCAACGGTTCATAGGTGGAGTTCAGCAGCAGCACGCGCCGACGGCCCCAGAATGAGCCGTCGTTGGTACTCGGCGGATGGGTCTCGACGCTGTGCAGGACGCGAGTGTGCGCACTCGGTACAACCGGCCCGGACCGGGCGGCCGATGCACCGTGGTTGAAGTGGCCGGCCCTCTTGGACGGGCCTTTCTTGCGATGCGCCATACGTCCTCCGCACGACAGTTCACCATGAATTTTCGTCAACCGCACGACAATTCTCAGCGTGTTCGCAGGTCAGTCCGGTGAACTCCGGGTGACCTGCCCGGCTGACCTGGCCAATCCAGCGACAAGCAACAATGGTGACGTGACACAGCCACAGCGGTCGTTCTACGACGAAGTCGGTGGCCACGAGACGTTTCGCGCGATCGTGTCGCGGTTCTACGAACTGGTGCGCGATGACGAGATCCTGCGTCCGCTCTACCCCGACGAAGACCTCGATGCCGCGGAGGTGCGACTGCTCATGTTCCTCGAGCAGTACTGGGGCGGCCCGCGTACCTACTCCGATCAGCGCGGCCACCCGCGGCTACGGATGCGACACGCCCCGTTCCGCATCGGCTACCTCGAGCGCGACGCGTGGCTGCGCTGCATGCACACTGCGGTGGCGGAGATAGACTCGAACACGCTCGACGACGAGCACCGCAGAGAACTGTTGGCCTACCTGGAGATGGCCGCGCATTCGATGGTGAACTCGCCCTTCTGATGACTCCACCCGATTCCGCACCATGGTGGTCCAGTGCGCTGTTCTACCAGGTGTATCCCCGGTCGTTCCGCGACAGCGACGGCGACGGCGTCGGCGACCTCGACGGCGTGACCGCGCGCCTGGATCACCTCAGGGATCTCGGCGTCGACGCGATCTGGCTGAATCCCGTGATGGTGTCGCCGATGGCCGACAACGGTTATGACGTGGCCGACCCGCGCGACGTCGACCCGTTGTTCGGTGGCATGGCGGCGCTGGACCGGTTGACCGAGGCCGCGCACCGGTTGGGCATGAAGGTGACGATGGATCTGGTGCCCAACCACACCAGTTCGGCCCACCCCTGGTTCCAGGCGGCGTTGGCATCGAGTCCCGGCAGCGATCAACGCGAGCGCTACATCTTCCGCGACGGCACCGGACCCGACGGCATCCATCCGCCCAACAATTGGGTGTCGATCTTCGGCGGACCGGCGTGGACGAGGATCGTCGAGGCCGACGGCCACCCAGGCCAGTGGTACCTGCATCTGTTCGACGCCGAGCAACCCGACCTCAACTGGGACAACCCCGAGGTGTTCGACGACCTGGAGGAGACCCTGCGGTTCTGGCTCGACCGCGGCATCGACGGGTTCCGCATCGATGTCGCGCACGGCATGGTCAAGCCGCCCGGACTGCCCGACATGAATATCGTCCAGCGCGAAATGCTGTTGTCGGAGTCGGACGAGGACCCGCGGTTCAACAACGACGGTGTCCACGAGCTTCATCGCCGCATCCGCCGGGTGTTCGACGACTATCCCGACTCGGTGGCAATCGGCGAGGTGTGGGTCTACGACAACGAGCAGTTCTCCCGCTACGTGCGCCCCGACGAGCTGCATCTCGGTTTCAACTTCCGGCTGTTGCGCGCTCCCTACGACGCCTCCGAGATCCACCACGCGATCGACAACTCCCTGCGCGCAGCGCACCTCGTCGACGCCGTGCCGACGTGGACGCTGGCCAACCACGACGTCGACCGCGTGCCGACACGCTACGGCGGCGGCGCGGTCGGTCTGGCCCGCGCCCGGGCGATGGCCCTGGTGATGCTGGCGCTGCCCGGGGCGGTGTTCATCTACAACGGTGAGGAGCTCGGGCTGCCGAACGTCGAGCTGCCCGACGAGGCGCTGCGCGATCCGGTGTGGGAACGCTCCGGGCGCACCCGACGCGGGCGCGACGCCAGCCGGATACCGATGCCCTGGGAGGGCGAGACGCCACCGTTCGGCTTCTCCGTCAATCGTCGAACCTGGTTGCCGATGCCGCCGCAGTGGGCGCAGTTGACGGTCGAGAATCAGCGCGCGGATCCCGGGTCGACCCTTTCGTTCTTCCGGCGGGCCATCGAGCTGCGCCGCAGCCGAGTCGAGTTCGACGGCTCGACGGTGGAGTGGCTGGACTCCCCCGTCGACAGCCTGGTGTTTCATCGCAGCGGCGGGCTGGTGTGCGTGTTGAACGCCGGAGCCGAGCCGATACCACTGCCGGAGGGTGAGGTGCTGTTCACCAGCGGCCCGTCGGTCGACGGCGCACTGCCGCCCGACACCGCCGCCTGGCTGATTTAGCCCCCCGCGACCGCGGGAAAGTGTCAGCGCAGCACCACCGCGGGGGCGCCGCGCCGGCGGTACACCGAACCGAAGCGGGCGTCGACGCGCAGCCACGCCGGCACCACGCGCACCCGCACGATCTCGTCGTCGGCCACCGCGTCACCCGATGCCGGCAGGAAACCCATTGCCGTCAAGGCGAACACGCATCGCATGGGGATGCCGACACTGTCGTCACCGGAACTGACCGCGACGACTTCGGAGTCCAGCAGCGACGCGGGCGGTCCGTGACTGCTGGAGTGTTGCCTGGCCAGCACGGCACCACGATCGGCAAGGTCGAGCAAGACGCGGGCGGGCACGTCGTCGAGGTGCACGAAGCCGGACTCCGGCGGCAGCGCGCCGCGCCACGCCGAATCCATCGTGAATCCCGGCTCGACGCGCCCGGCGCCGTCCATCGCCGCCAATCCCGCCGCCAGCGCATCCGCCCCGGCGGTCAGGTCGGGCGGGTTGACCCGCCCGCCGATCACCCGACTGGCCAACACGTCGAATCCCGTTGCCACCCATGCGCTTATAACCCTGCCCGGTCGCTGACGCAGCCGGATGACCGCGGCGTCGTCGAGGCGCAACGCACGCTCGGTGAACGTCGCGAGGTCGTCGCGGTGGGCGGCATCAGTGAGCCAGACGCCGCGCTCGGACTGCGTCATCGCGCCCAGCGCAGCAGATACTCACGCTGTTGCTCGGAAAGCCGCTGCAGCCGTCGCTCCTTGATGTGCACGGCAGCCAACTGCGTCTCGGCGATCACCGACGGCCGCGAGTCCGGCTCGCGCCGGACCGAACGCACCTCGTAGCCGATCGTGAAGTCGACGGCGCGCACCCGCTTGGACCACATGGTCACCTGCAACGGCGAATCACGCAGTCGCAATTGACCTTTGTACAGGATATTGACTTCGTGGATCAGCAGACCGATCTCCTCGATCACCGACTCGAACGGCTCCCGCAGGAACGGGATGCGAGCCTCCTCGAGAATCGTCACCATGGTGGCGTGATTGATGTGCTGGTACATGTCGATGTCGGACCATCGGACATGCACCGGAGCAACAAAGCCGTTCGTCCCGCCCCTGCTCACCGCGAGCTTCCCGTCCCACTCGTTCGCGTCATGCTGCGGATCTGGCGAGCCGCCACCGACAAGGTGGCCAGGTCATGCTCGCCACTCTCGTAGATGTCGCTGAGAGTGCGGCGTGCGCGGCCCACCCGCGAGCTGTTGGTCGTCTCCCACTCGGAGATCTTCTCCTCACCGGATTCCTCCGGTTCACCGACGGCCAGCACATCGAAGCACAACGCCCGCAGCGATCCATAGATGTCGTCGCGAATCGCCAACCGCGCCAGCGAATGCCAGCGGTCATCACGCTCGAGCCGGGACACCGCGGTCAGCAGGTTGTCGGTGTTGAGATAGTCCATCAACGCGAAGTAGGTGTCGGCAACCTCGGCCGGTTCCCGGTCGACGATGTCGGCGATGTCGATGACGTCGAGCAGGCTGAACTGGTACAGCCCCGTCGCCAGCGTGTACGCCAGGTCCTCCGGCGCGCCGTGGGAGGTGAACTCGCGGACCTCTTTGGCGACGATCGCCTCGTCGTCACCGCGCAGCCACTCCGACATACGCGGTGTCAGGTCGGCGACTTTGGCAGCGAACCGGTTCGTTTCGGCCCCCACCGCCAGCGGCTGCGGTCGGTAGTTGAGCAGCCAGCGCCCGGCCCTGTCGACGAGCCTGCGCAGGTGCAACGTCATCCTGTCCGACGCCGCCACCGGCACTCCATGCTCGCTGGCGGCCCGGATCTGACGCCAGACGTCGTTGATCCGGAAGATCGCGTTGGTGGCGGCGTAGGTGCGGACCGCGTCGAGGGGTCCGACGCCGACGTCCTCGGTGATCCGGTAGGCGTAGGTGATGCCACTGGTGTCGACCACGTCGTTGACGAGCATGGTGGTGATGATCTCGCGACGCAGTTGGTGCGAACGGATGTCGCTGGCGAACTGCTCGCGCAACTTGACCGGGAAGTACCACGGCAACCGGGCGGCGAACGCCTCCTGATCGGGCAACTCGCTGGCCAGCACATCGTCCTTGAGCGCCAGTTTCACGTGCGCCATCAGTGTGGCGAGTTCCGGTGAGGTGAGCCCGATCCCGGTCTCAGTGCGGCGGCGGATCTCCTTCTCCGAGGGCAGCGCCTCGAGTTCTCTGTTCAGACCGCGATCGGCGGCGAAATCCCGGATCATCCGCGCGTGCACCGGCAGCAGGTTCGCGGCGTTGGCGCGGCTGGTGCCCATCAGGTCGTTCTGGTCCTCGTTGTCCCCCAGCACCAGCGCTCCGACCTCGTCGGTCATCGACAGCAGCAGGTCGGTGCGTTCGCCCTCCTCCACTTTGCCGGCCGTGACCAGCGAGTCGATCAGGATCTTGATGTTGACCTCGTGGTCGGAGCAGTCCACGCCCGCCGAGTTGTCCAGTGCATCGGTGTTGATGCGGCCGCCGGCGAGGTCGAATTCGATGCGTCCGAGCGGGGTGACCCCGAGATTGCCACCCTCGCCGATCACCTTGGCGCGCAACTGGTTTCCGTTCACGCGCACCGGGTCGTTGGCACGGTCACCGACGTCGGAGTCCGATTCGGCCTCAGCTTTGATGTAGGTGCCGATGCCGCCGTTGAACAGCAGGTCGGCCGGAGCCTTGAGGATCGCCTTGATCAGGTTCGGCGGAGTCAGCTCCTCGACGCTGTCCTCGATGCCCAGGGCGGCGCGGGCCTGCTTGCTGATCCGTATCGACTTCTGCTGGCGGGTGTACACGCCGCCGCCCTCACTGATCAGCGAGGTGTCGTACTCTTCCCAGCTGGACCGCGGCTGGTCGAAGAGGCGCTTGCGTTCCTCCCACGATCTGGCCGCGTCGGGGTCGGGGTCGATGAAGATATGCCGGTGGTCGAACGCGGCGAGGAGGCGGATGTGCTTGGAGAGCAACATGCCGTTGCCGAACACGTCGCCGCTCATGTCACCGACGCCGACGACGGTGAAGTCCTCGGACTGGGTGTCGACGCCCATCTCGAGGAAGTGGCGCTTGACGGCCTCCCACGCGCCTCTGGCGGTGATCCCAATCGCCTTGTGGTCATAGCCCACCGAGCCGCCCGAGGCGAACGCGTCACCGAGCCAGAAGCCGTAGGACTTGGCGACCTCGTTGGCGATGTCGGAGAACGTGGCGGTGCCCTTGTCGGCGGCCACCACCAGATAGGCGTCGTCACCGTCGCGGCGCACCACATCCGGTGGCGCCACGATGTCGCCGGTGGCCTTGTCGACGTTGTCGGTGACGTCGAGCAGGCCGGCGATGAAAAGCTTGTAGCACGCCACTCCCTCGGCGCGCTGAGCGTCGCGGTCGGCGGCGGCGTCACCGGTGGGCGAAGGCGGTCGTTTGAGCACGAACCCGCCCTTGGCGCCGACGGGCACGATCACCGCGTTCTTGACCGCCTGCGCCTTGACCAGGCCGAGGATCTCGGTGCGGAAGTCCTCGCGCCGGTCCGACCAGCGCAGCCCGCCGCGCGCCACGTGACCGAAGCGCAGGTGCACGCCCTCCACGCGCGGCGAGTACACGAAGATCTCGAATTTCGGGCGCGGGAGCGGGAGTTCGTCGATCAGCCCGGGATTGAGCTTGAACGACAACACGTCCTGGTGCCGAGCCGACTCCTCGCGGGTGACGAAGTAGTTGGTGCGCAGCGTGGCCTGGATCATCGAGGCGAACGCCCGCAACACACGGTCGGTGTCGAGGCTCACCAGTGCGTCGATGTCGGCGCTGACCGCTGCAGCAGCGGCCTGCGCGTCGCGGCGTTTCGGGGTGTCCTGGCCCGGCTGCGCCGACGGGAAGAACAGCGACTCGAACAGCTCGACCAGTGAACGTGCCGTATTGGCGTTGTCGTTGACGACACCCTCGATGTGTGCCTGACTGTAAGGAAAACCCGCCTGCCGCAGGTACTTCGCGTAGCTGCGCAGGATGGCAACCTGCTGCCAGCTCAGCCCGGCGCGCAGCACCAGCTCGTTGAATCGGTCGATCTCCACCCGGCCCCGCCAGATCGCGGTGACGGCGTCGGCGAACCGGGCCGCCGTCGCATCGCGCTGGTCCTCGGGCACCGCCGCGATCGACTTGTGCGGTGAGATCTTGAACTGGTAGATGAACACCGGCAGCCCGTCGGGCCGAACGACCGTGAACGGCCGCTCCTCGAGCACCACCACACCCATCGACTGCAGGATCGGCAGCAGGTCGCTCAGCGAGGCCGACTGCCCGCCCAGATACAGAGTGAGCTCCGCGATGCCCTCGTCCTCGCTGTCGCTGAGGACAGGCTTGATCGAGTTGTCCTGCAGCTCTTCGATGATCGCGATGTCGCCGATCGCGTCGTCCGGCGTGACGGCCTGCTTGTAGGCCTCCGAGAACGCCGTCGAGTAGTGCTGCGCGGTGGGCTGATCGATCGAGCCTGTCCTGACGGCGCCCATGAGCCGGTCGCCCCACGTCCTGGCCGCTTCGGTGAGCAGGTCCTGGATCCGCGACTCGTTGTCGACCGAAGTGTCGATGTCGCGGGCGTTGACCCCTTCGGGCATGCGCACGGAGAAATGCACGACCGCCCAGGGCGATTCGCTGACCCGCGCGGTGTACTCGATGCTGACGCCACCGAGTTCGCGCACCAGGATGTCCTGCATCTGGAGTCGGACCGCGGTGGTGTAGCGGTCGCGGGGCAGGTAGACCAGACACGAGACGAAGTAGGCCAGGGAGTCGACGCGCAGGAACAGCAGGGTCCGCCTGCGCGAACCGAGATCGACGACCGCCCTGACCATGTCGAGCATCTCCGCTGCCGACAGCGCGAACAACTCCGACCGCGGAATGGTTTGGATGATGTCGAGCAGCAGCTGCCCGGGATGGCTCGGGTCTCGTTGCGACTGCGACAGCGCCTCGTTGACCCTGCGGGCGATCAGCGGTATCTCGAGCACATTGGCGTTCATCGCCGCGACGGTGAACAAGCCGACGAACCGGTGCTCGACCGCGGTGGATCCGTGGTTCTCGCGGACCACGACGATGTACGGATAGGCGCCGTAGCGCAGATAGCTCGGCAGGGTCGCCTGTGCCAGGGTGAGCAGCTCGCTGTTGCCGGTCAACTGGGGCAGCACGTCGTCGCGCAGCCGGAGCACGCCGAGCTTGCTCGCCGGATCCACCGACGAGCGCCCGTCACGGACCGGGCAGCGCTGATAGCCCAGCAGCACGAAGTGACCGTCGGCCAGCCAGCGCAGCAGCGCGGCGACGTCGTTGCGGTCACGACCGGGAAACCGGCCGCCCGCGTCGGTGTCAACGTCCTCGGCGAGCCCGCGCAGTGTCGACCACAGGGCCTTCGCGTCGAGGGACACCTGGCGCGCGTCGGCGAGCACCCTGGGCAGCATCTGGGCGACGTGTGCGATCGCGGCGGAGTCCACCGTGGCCGCCAACTGCACATGCACCCACGACTCGGTCGGTGCGCCGGCGGCATCGCCGGCCTCGGCGACGGGGACGATGTCGAGCAGCTCATCCGCAGCTCCGCGGTGGACGCGGAACACCGGGTTCATCACCGCGGTGTAGGCGACGCCGAACCGGTGCAGCAGCACGGTGACCGAATCCATCATCATCGCGGTGTAGTCGGTGACGATCTGCAGCGCCGGCCCGAACCCGGCCGGGTCGTCGGCCGGATACACCGCGACACGTGTCTCGCCGACCGCGCGGAGATGGCCGAGCCGGCGGTGCGCCGCGACCAACTCGGCTGTCACCATCCGGTGGGCGGTCATGTCGACCGGTGAGGTCACCGCGGACTCGTCCGCGGGCGCATCGGCGTGCGGTCCACGGTATGTCGCGAGATAGGCGCGCCCCAGCCGTGACATGAGCTCCGCGTCGGTGGTCACCGGACCCGGCGCCCCGGCCACGCCGGCCCCGGCGCCGAGTGGTCCCCCGGCGGCTCCCGGATTCACCGACATGCGACGCTCCTGCCTTCGTCTCGCGTATCCACCGTCCGGGACGTCGCCGCTCTCGCGGCTCCGGTGCCCCGCGAGACGACACTAATCGTCCCCCAGTCGTCCCCCAAGCCCTTCGGGCCGGGGGCGGCCCCAGCGCTCCTACCCCGCCGGATCAGTCGCGTGTGAGCTTGCGGTGGGTGACGCGGTGCGGACGCGCGGCCTCAGCGCCGAGTCGTTCGACCTTGTTCTCCTCGTATGCACCGAAGTTGCCCTCGAACCAGAACCACTTGGCCTCGTTCGTCTCGTCGCCCTCCCACGCCAGGATGTGGGTGCAGGTGCGGTCGAGGAACCAGCGGTCGTGGGAGATCACCACCGCGCAGCCGGGGAAGTTCTCGAGCGCGTTCTCCAGCGACGACAGCGTCTCCACGTCGAGGTCGTTGGTCGGCTCGTCGAGCAGGATCAGGTTGCCCCCCTCTTTGAGCGTCAGCGCCAGGTTGAGCCGGTTGCGCTCACCTCCGGAGAGCACGCCCGCCGGCTTCTGCTGGTCGGGACCCTTGAAGCCGAACGCCGAGACATACGCCCGCGACGGGATCTCGTTCTGCCCGACCTCGATGTAGTCGAGCCCGTCGGAGACCACCTCCCACACCGTCTTCTTCGGGTCGATGCCGGCCCGGGACTGGTCGACGTAGCTCAGCTTGACGGTTTCGCCGACCTTGACCGTGCCGCTGTCGGGTTGCTCCAGGCCGACGATGGTCTTGAACAACGTCGTCTTGCCGACGCCGTTGGGGCCGATGACGCCGACGATGCCGTTGCGCGGCAGCGTGAACGACAGGTCCTTGATCAGGGTGCGGCCGTTGAAGCCCTTGTCGAGGTGGTCGACCTCGACGACCACGTTGCCCAGCCGCGGCCCGGTGGGGATCTGAATCTCCTCGAAGTCGAGCTTGCGCGTCTTCTCCGCTTCGGCCGCCATTTCCTCGTAGCGCTGCAGCCGGGCCTTGCTCTTGGCCTGGCGGGCCTTGGCGCCCGAGCGGACCCATGCCAGCTCGTCCTGCAGTCGTTTCTGCAGTTTGGCGTCCTTGCGCCCCTGCACCGCGACGCGCTCGGCCTTCTTCTCCAGATAGGTCGAGTAATTGCCCTCGTACGGGTAGGCGCGGCCGCGGTCGAGCTCGAGGATCCACTCGGCGACGTTGTCCAGGAAGTACCGGTCGTGGGTCACGGCCAGGATCGCACCCTTGTACTCGGCGAGGTGCTGCTCGAGCCACTGCACGCTCTCGGCGTCGAGGTGGTTGGTCGGCTCGTCGAGCAACAGCAGGTCCGGCTTGGACAGCAGCAGCTTGCACAGCGCCACCCGGCGGCGCTCACCGCCCGACAGATGGGTCACCGGCTCCTCGGGCGGCGGACAACGCAACGCGTCCATCGCCTGCTCGAGCTGGCTGTCGATGTCCCACGCGTCGGCGGCGTCGAGCTCCTCCTGGAGCTTGCCCATCTCCTCCATCAGCTCGTCGGAGTAGTCGGTGGCCATCAGTTCAGCCACCTCGTTGTAGCGGTTGAGCTTGGCCTTGACGGCCACGCCCTCCTCGACGTTCTCGCGCACGGTCTTGGTTTCGTCGAGCGCCGGCTCCTGTTGCAGGATGCCCACCGTCGCGCCGGGCTGAAGGAACGCGTCACCGTTGTTCGGCTGATCGAGTCCGGCCATGATCCGCAAGACGCTCGACTTGCCGGCCCCGTTGGGACCGACGACGCCGATCTTCGCGCCCGGAAGGAAGTTGAGGCTGACGTCGTCGAGGATCACCTTGTCGCCGTGCGCCTTGCGGACCTTCCGCATCGAATAGATGAATTCGGCCATGCCGTGGGGTGCCTTTCGAAATCGGGAGTATCCGGGTATTGCCCGCGGACCATCGTAGGCGTGGCCACCTCGGCGCAGCCGAGAGCGTTACCGAAGTGGCTGCGCCGTCGTTGTCGCCCGCTACGCCGTCAAGCTCAGCGCCTCGCCGGCCTGGTCCGCATCGTCGTCGTCGCCGGCGTCCTCGATCGGGTCGTTCTGATTCGACGACCGCTGGTCGGCCTGCTGCTTACCCCGGTCGATGCGCGCAGCGCAGCGCGCCAGATCGGGGCCGACGGACGTGGCGCGCACCTCGACCGACGAGCGGCGGTTGCCGTCGCGGTCGTCGTACTCACTGGTGTAGACGTGCCCGACCACTATCACCGGATCGCCCTTGACCAGAGCCGCACTGGCGCCGGCGACCACCCGCCCCCAGCAGTTGACCGTGACGAACAACGAGTTACCCGGCTCCCATGTTCCCTCGGCGGTGCGCTTGCGCGAGTTGCTCGCGACGCGGAACCTGACCATCTCCTGGTCGCCGACCCGGCGGTGGATCGGATCGTTGACGATGTTGCCGACGATGGTGAACGGTGTCTCGAACATGCTGATCTCCTTGACTTGATTCCTTGCGACGTCCGGGCGTCCCGGCGCGTCGTGACACCGCCATTGAGCCTCGCGGCGCCGACACGGAACGGCCGCGCGCAGCCGCGGAGGACCGGCTTGGGGACAGAGCCGGGATTGGGGACAACCCGGAAATTCGTCGCCGAGCGAACCCTCGTGCCGCCGCTTGTTCACGCGTCGCGGCGGGCGAGTTCGGCCAGCATCGCGTTGTAGGCCGCGAGATCGGCGTCCTCGTCGCGGTCGGCCGCCCGGTCCAGCCGCCTGGCGGTGCGATCATCGCTGCGTTTCCACTGGATCAAGAGCGCGAGCATCACGATCACCAGCGGCACCTCGCCCGCCGCCCAGGCGATACCGCCGCCCGTGCGCTGATCGCCCAGCAGATCCGTGTGCCAGCTCAGCTGCAACGACCGGTAGAACGTCTCGCCGAGCACCGTCTTCATGCCCATCAGCACCACACCGAAGAACGCGTGCAGCGGCAGCGAGGCGAACACCATCGCCAGCTTGCCCAGCTGCGGCAACTGCCGGGGTGCCGGATCGATGCCGATCACCACCCAGTAGAAGAGGTATCCGCTGAGCAGGAAGTGGAGGTTCATCAGCACGTGAGCGGCGTGGTCGTCGACCGCGGCGTCGAAAAGGCCGCCGAAGTACAGGCCGTAGAAACCGGCGACGAACACGATCGTCGCCACGATCGGATGGGTCAGGAAGCGCGACACCCGCGAGTGCAGCGCCGCCAGCAGCCACTCCCGCGCGCCGGGCGGCGCCCCGCGGCCCGCGGTCGGCAGCGCACGCAGCGCCAGCGTCATCGGCGCGCCGAGCACCAGCAGGATCGGCACCAGCATCGACAGCAGCATGTGCGCCACCATGTGCACGGAGAACATCGCGGGCATGTACCGGCCGACACCCGACGACGTCGCGAACAACAGTGCGGCGCAGCCACACATCCAGGCCAGCGTCCTGCCGACCGGCCACGCATCGCCGCGGCGCCGCAGGCGACGCACTCCCAGCAGGTACACCAGTGCCAGCACGACGGCGGCGGTGCCGAAGATCAGATCGAACCGCCAGTCGAACAGGATGCGCGCCGCCGTGGGCGGTCCGGCGAAGTCGTAGCCGATCGCCACCTCCGTCGGGCTGGGTTGTTCCCGCAGCGGCGGAGGAGGCGTGCGGCCCAACCCGACCGCGATGCCGAACGTCACACCGAACACCGCCGCCTCGACCAGCGCCAGCCGGATCAGCGGGCCACGGGCGGTGGCGTCTCGTTGCAGCGCACGCACCGCGACGCGACGCTGCCGCCAGCCCAGCACCCCGAGCGTGGCCAGCGCCACGGCCTTGCCGACGACCAGCCAGCCGTATTCGGTGCGCAGCAGATCGGCGGGCTGAATGCGCACCAAAGCATTGATCACGCCGCTGACGGCCATCACGACGAAGCACCACAGCGCCAGCGCCGAGAACCGGCGCGCGGCCAGGTCGGCGTGCGCGCCGCCGCGCAGCGCGTGTACCAGCAGGGCGAGCAGGCCACCGGCCCATAGCGCGCCGGCGCCCAGGTGGAACAGCAGGCTGTTGGTGGCCAGGTCGTGGGCGCCGCCGCTCGACGAGTGTCCGGTCAGGCCGAGTGGGACCAGGGTGAACAACGCACCTGCGAGCAGCACCGGTGTCCAGGACCACCGCAGCACGGGAAGGCTCACGACGGTCAGCGACGCCGCGATCGCCGCAGTCCACATCCATGCCCCGGCGATGTCGATGTAACCGATCACCTGCAGCACATCGAGCGGGTTGAGGTGTTCGAACACCGGTTGCCCCGACACGTCGGAGACGGTCAGCGGCACAAGTAACGCCGCACACACGGCCCAGATCGCCGAGGCGCCCGTGCCCAACCGCAAAGCCCGGTAGCCGTCGGCGTCGAGGACGCCGGTGGACTGCGGCGGAGTCAAGAACGCCGCGAACAGGAAACTCCCGACGGCCGTGACGGCGGCGATCTCCCCGGCGGCGCGGATGAACGGCAGGCCGTAGGTGGTGACGGGCCCCGGGTTCGGCAGTCCCGTCGCGGTCAGGGCGTCGGCCAGCGAGAGTGCCGAGATGCCTGCGGCGACGGCGCCGGCCAGCACCGCGACACCGACGAGCACCGGCCACACCGCGCTGGTGCGCACGCTCGATACCGTCGCCATACCTACCAGCGTATGGCCAGCACCGGCGCCCCTACGGCTGGGCGCGGCGCTGGGCCTCGCGAGCGAGAAACTGTTCGAGGGCGATGCGCTCGACGGTATCCATGTCGCGCAACACGGCGCGTAGTTCATCGCGGAACGCGGTGCGCCGCTCGACCAGGTCGGGCCCCGGTCCGAGCAGACCCTGATCGGCGACCACCTGCCGCGCGGTCGCGAACAGCAGGGCGGACACCGCTTCGGTGCTACGCACCCGGCCCTGGGCGGCGTACTGGTTGCCCAGACCCAACGCCCGTCGCGTCAGTTCCTTCTCGTCGATCTCGGCGGGCGCGTCGCGCAACACGTCGGCGACGATCTCGTAGGCCTCGAAGAACGGCCGCAGCATCGCACCGGCCAGCAGCGGCTGCTTGGTCCGCAGCAGCGCGTCGACCCTCTCGCCGCCCGCCGACACATCCTGTTCCCAGCCGTCATGCCAAGACATCTCCTCGGCGACGTGTTCGCGGAACGCGGCCGAGTCGGCGAAGTAGAAGTCGAACTTCAGCAGGTCCCGCAGCCGCATCACCTGCGACCAGAAGGCGTCCAGCCGATCCGGCTCCGCGCACCCGGCGTGCGCGAGCGCGAGTTCGACGAGCGAGGTCTCCAAAAAGGCGTCGATGAGCGTGTTCCGATAGAACGCCGCCTCGTGTTCGTCCTCCGGCGCGATCCGCCACACCGGCTGCCGGCCGCCCTCGACACAGGTGACGGGATGCCGGTTCGACAGCGCGTCGAGCGCCGCCCGGACCCCGTCGGGAGTGCGTAACCGCAACGCGCTGTTGGTCATCGGTGTCTGCTTGCGCTCCAGATAGTCCAGCGAGTCCTGCAGCGTGTGATGGATCTGGGCGAGCGTCAACGCGACACCCCGGGTGGTGAGCAGCAGCGCCGACACCAACGCCGTCGCGTTGACCGGCGTCGCCCGCAGAATCCGCCAGGACACCTCGAACGCCATCTTCTGCAACGCGAGCCGTTTCGCGGCCTCGTCGGTGGCCATCGGCCCGTGCGGGGAACCGAGGTATTCGCGCATCGACACGGCCTCGGGAAACCGGACGTAGATCTTGCCGTAGTTTCGCTCGCCCTGCGCCTTGATGAAGTTGTACATCCACGACAGGCTCTCGGGGGTCTTCTCCCCGCCTCGGGCATAGGCGGCATACTCGGCCGTCTCGTGCAACTGGTCGAAGCTGATCGACACCGGCTGCAACAGGATGTCCTCGCTACGATCGTCGAGGTAGGCGTCGGCGACATAGGCCAGCAGACCGAGCTTGGGCGGCAACATCTTTCCGGTGCGCGACCGGGTGCCTTCGATCGACCAGCTCAGGTTGAACCGCTTCTCGACGATGTAGCCGACGAACTGACGCAGCACGTACTTGTACACCGGGTCGTCGAGTTTGCGCCGCAGGAAGATGACGCCGGAGTGGCGCATGAGCGGGCCCATCAAACCGAACGACAGGTTGATCCCGGCGAAGGTGTGTACAGGTGGCAACCTGTTCTCCTGCATGGCGACCGGCACGATGACGCCGTCGAGGTAGGACCGGTGCGAGAAGAGCAGGACCGCCGGATGGTTCTCCAGGTTGCGGCGCATCGACTCGACCTCGGCGCGGTCGTAGTCGATGTTCGGGTCGAAGCCGCGGCTGAAGATGGCCCGGCCCAGCGACGGGATCAGGTCCACCGAGAACCGGCTCCATCCGGTGGACAGCTCGTCGAGCATCTCCCCGGCCTGCTCCAGCGTCGCACCGGGCAGCTTCTCGAGACCCTCGCGGAATCGGGCCGACGCCAACAGTTCCGGCTTGATCAGCCGCGGGGACTTGTACTCGGGACCCAGCAGCCGCAGCTCCACGCGTTCGATCGCCAAGACGGCGCGCCGGATGACGAATCGCGCGAACTCGCGGGCGTTCTCGGCTGTGGTGGTGTCGGCCCACTGCTGTCGCAGTTCGGACACCTTGGCCGGTTCACCGGCTACGATGCGCGCCCGGGTCGGGTCGCGGCGCAGGATGCGCCGTTGCAGTATCTCGGGCGGCCGGTACGTATCGCGCCCCGACAGCAGCGCCACCACCTTCGACCGGGTGGGCAGGCCGCCCGGTATCCAGAACACCCGGACCGGCACCACCGAGCGGTCGTCGTCGGCTTCGAGTTCGGCCACGAGTTGGGCCAGCACCGCCGGGGGCGGATCGTCGTGGGGCAACCGCAGCACGTCGACCTTGGAGCCGGGATTGTCCCGTCGCTGGCGGTCCAGCCAGTCGTCGATCATCTCCTGTTCGGCGGGCGACGACACCGACGCCAGCACCAGCGCGTCACCGGTCGGAGTGAAGGGGGCGTAGTAGTCGATGGAGGGTTTCACGGCCGGCCCTTTGCCGCAGGCCGCGCCTTGGCCGACTTCGACGCCGACTTCGATGTCGACTTCGACGCCGACTTCCTGGTCGCCGCCTTGGCTGCCGGCGGCTTGTCCGCCGCACTCGAAGCGGGCTTGTCGGCCGACTTCTTGGCCGCCTTCTTCGCGCCCTTCTTCGCCGCCTTCTTCGCCGGCGTGCGTTTCCGGGTGTAGAGCTCGGGCAGGCGCAGCTCGTCGTGCGGCCAGTCCTTGAGCGTGTCGAGGTAGAGCTGGCGGACTTCCTCGATCCGTTCGGGCAGGTTGTCGTGCGTCCAGCCGTCGACCGGGATCGGTGGATAGACCACCACGTCGACCGTGCCGGGGTTGAAGGTGCTCGAGTCGCGAGCGGCGATGACCTCGGCGTTGCGAATGACGATGGGCACGACCGGGATTCCGGCCGACATCGCGATGCGGAACGGACCCTTCTTGAACGGGCCCACCTCGGTGGTGTCGAGGCGGGTGCCTTCCGGCGCGATGAGAATCGACAGCCCCTTGCGCGCCAGTTCCTCGACCTTCTTGAGGCCCTCGACCGCCTTGCGCGGATCCTCGCGGTCGATGAACGCCGCGTCCATGATCTTGCCGAGAGTGCCGACGATCGGGTCTTTCTCGAGTTCCTTCTTGCCGACGGAGGTGAACCCGCTCTCGACCAGCCTGCCCGCGATCAGCGGGTCGGCCTGGTTGCGGTGGTTGAAGAGGAAGACCGCAGGCCGCTCCTTGGTCAGGTTCTCCTCGCCGAGCACGTTGATGTTGATGCCGATCGTGGTCATCAACGTCCGGCCGAATGTCGAAGTGAAGAAGTCGACACCGGTTCGCTTGTTGCGGGTCAGCAGGCCCAGTCCCACGGCACCGGCCGCGATCGGCGCCATCGACGCGATACCCACGGCGGTGCGCACCTGCGAGATCGGGCTGGCCCCACTGCGACTGGTGAAGCGAAGCACCGGCCAGCCGCGCTTGGCCGCGACGGCGGCGAGCTTGCCCGCCGGGTTGGTCGGTCGGGGATTGCCGACCAGGTACATCAACGCGACGTCTTCGTCGCCGTCGGCGTAGAAGTAGCTTTTGGACAGGTCGACGCCGTTCTTGGCCGAGAAGGCCTGCACCGCCCTGGCCTTGCCCGGCCCCCAGATGACCGGCCGCAGGACCTCACCGGTGAGCCGCCCGTGTTCGTCGATTTCGAACTTGTTGCTCAGGACCTTGTCGATGCCGAGGAAGCGGGCGACCGGTTCGACCTGAACGGTCAGCGCCGACGAGCTGAGCACCACAGTGTGACCGCGAGCCATGTGGGCACGCACCAGTTCTCGCATCTCCGGGTAGATCCGGCTGACGATCTTCTGAACGAAGAGCCGTTCGGCGAGTTCGTCGATGTCGTCGAGGGAATTGCCGCGCAGCATCCGGGCACCCTTGCCGATGAGGTCCTCGAACTCCGAGCGGCCGAGTTGGTGGTTGAGACCGGCCTGCACCATGCCGATGAACTCGCCGACCGACATCTGCCTGCGCCGGAACCGCTCCTGCGTCATGACGATTCCGGTGAAGCCGGCGACCAGCGTGCCGTCGAGGTCGAAGAACGCCCCGACCTCGGGGCCGGCCGGGCTCGCCTCGATCTCAGCGACCGAGCCGGGTAGACGCATGGTGCGCCGGGACTGGCCGTTCTCCGAAGTCATTGCGCTGCACTCCCATTGGATGAGGTAACCGGCGATTCGACATCCGCGGTGAACGAGGCGGGCTCGGCGCGCGCCGTACCGCCGAGGGCGAGCACCTCGTCGAAGCCCACCAGCAGACAGCGCGCCCACAACGGTTGATCGAGGATCGCGGCGCGGTCATACCGGGTCGTCACCGTGCAATAGCCCGAACGTGAGACCAGCACCACCATCATCGCCACCCCCGGCAGCGGGCCGAGCCCGTACTGCCGCAGCACTTTCGCGCCCGCAATGAAGGTGTCGCCGGCATACACCGGCACATTGCTCGCCTGGACATCGGAGTTCACGATCGAGCCCGCCATGGACTCCAGAACCGCATCGGGCAGCAGGCCGATCACCGGCGCGACGGCGCCCACCATGTCGATCGCCTGTTCCTCGCGCTTACTGGTCATCTGCGAGCGGATGTTGTGGATGCGGATCTCCGGATCGGTGAGCCCGATCGGTGCGGCGAGGTTGACGCCGGCGAACCGGTTGCCGCCCGCGGGGTCGGCGTCGGAGCGCAGGTTGACCGGCACCGCCATCGGCAGGGTGTCGACCGGCACCCCCATCGCTTCGTGGTAGAGGCGCAACGCGCCGCACAGCCCGGCCAGATAAGCGTCGTTGATCGAGCCGCCACCCGCCTTGGCCGCACGGTGCAGGGCACCGAACTCGATGTCGATCGCCTCGCTGCGCGTCGACAGGCTGCGGCGGCGCAGCAGCGGCGACGGGTCGGCGACCGGGCCCAGCACCCGCGCTCCCGACATGGCGTATCCGACGACACCGCTCAGCCGGGAGATCGGATCGCGAACCACCGAGTTCGCGACATGTGCCGCACCGAAGAGGGCATGGCGCACCCGACCCACGACCGTGCCGGGTATGCGGTTGATGCCTTGGCGCATCAGGTCGTTGGGCGACAGATCCTGCGGGATCGGCAGCGGCGGCACCTCCTGCGGCGGCGGGTCGCGTTCGAGGTCGTAGAGGTTGGCGAACATCTCCACACCCCCCACCCCGTCGGTGACGGCGTGGCTCAGATGCACCACCATGGCGGCCCGGCCGTCGGCGAGCCCCTCGACGAGGGTCGCCGTCCACAGCGGGCGGGAGATGTCGAGCGGCGATTGGGCGGCCACCTCGGCGAAGTCGAGAACCTGCCGGAACGTGCCCGGCTCGGGGACGCGGATACGGCGCAGGTGGAAGTCGAGGTTGAAGTCGGGATCGACGACCCACCGCGGCGCCACGGTCGGCAGGGTGGGCGTGACGACCTTCTGCCGCAGGCGCAGGACCTTGCGCGAAGCGTTCTCGAACTTGGCCCGGAACGTCTCCCAGTCCGGCGCACAGTCCAAGATCTCGAGCGTCATGATCCCCGAGCGGGTCCGCGGGTTGGCCTCACCGCGATGCAGAATCTGGTCGAGCGGGCTGAGTTCCTCGGGCATGCCCGCCGCGTCGAGTTCCGGCACGTCGCTCATTGGCCGTCGCTACCTCCCTGCCGTCGAACCGATGATCACCACGCTAGTCCGCTGCCCGTCGGCGCGAGAGCCCTTTAGTGGCTGTCGCGGGGCGGCGGACACTCACGGGCCGGATACACTTCGCACCGCTGCCTCCGTAGCTCAGCGGATAGAGCAGCCGCCTTCTAAGCGGTTGGTCGCAGGTTCGATCCCTGCCGGGGGCGCTCGGTGCCGGCACTCCGCGCCCGTCGATACTTGTCCCGATGCCCGCCAACCACGTCGACCACCGACTCAGCCCGCTGCCGGAATCCGGCTACGTCTACCGCACCGCGTGGCGGGTCGCGACCGGCGACATCGACGGCGACCTACATTTGCGCTTGGACAGTGTGGCGCGCTACATCCAGGAGGTCGGCGCGGAGAACCTGGTCGACGCGGGCGAAGCCGAGGATCACCCGCACTGGCTGGTGCAGCGCACCGTCATCGACGTCATCGAGCCGATCGAGTTCCCGACCGAAGTGTCGTTCAGTCGCTGGTGCTCGGCGCTGTCGACCAGGTGGTGCACGATGCGCGTCGATCTCGTCGGCAGCGACGGTGGCCGTATCGAGACCGAGGGCTTCTGGATCGCGATCAACAGCAAAACGCTGACGCCGCAGCGGGCCTCGGACAGCCTGATCGCGCGGTTCGCCACCACCACCGACGAACACCGCCTCAAGTGGCGGCCCTGGCTGAGAGACCTCGACAGCGCCGGGGAGGTCACGCCCTTCCCTTTGCGTCGCACCGACATCGACATCTTCGAGCACGTGACCAACACCGCCTACTGGCACGCCATCCACGAGGTGACGGCGCAGGCGCCCGACGTGTGCCGGGCTCCCTACCGCGCGGTCGTGGAGTACCGCAGGCCCATCCGCTACGGCGAGGACGTCACGATCCGCTGGGCGCGACGCGAAGACGGCGTACACATCGCGCTGGCCGTCGACGACGACGTGCGCGCGGGCGCGCTGCTGCGCAAGCTCTGAGCACGGCGCGGCCGTCGATGACCTCGCGTACCATTTCCTGAAGGGACAGCGCGTTTGCTGCACGACGGCGCGGGAGGGGACGAGGCCATGGCGAGGGCCGGTGAAAAGCGGGCGGGGCGATGGGCGATGACCGCCGCCGCGGCCGGGGTCGCGACCGCTGTCACGGGGGTCGCCGCGACGATGCCCGGCTCCATCTCGGCGTCGCTGGTCGACTTGTCCGCCCTGATCGTCGTCGGCTCCTCGACCAACCCGAGCGGTGCAGGCGTCGAGAGCTTCTTCGGCGGCAAGTTCGCCGACCCGGTCTACACCGGTCCCAGCGGCGACGACATCGTCTATGTGAACTTCTTGACCGGCCCGTTCGGCATCCAACAGGCCCTCGACGCCAACGCCGGCGAGCCGAACCTCGTCCTGGCCTCCGGCTGGGGAGCGGCCAATGCAAGTTTGCTGGTACTTGGGGATCGGGCCGACCTCGACCAGACGGTGTTCATCCTGGACAACGACGTCGCCCGTCCCGACGGCGGGTTCGGCACCCGCTATCCGTGGTTCGCGCTGATCGGCGTGAACCCCATCCCCACCCCCAGCGATGTGCCCGCGTCGGCCGCCGTGAACATCGGCTACCAGTACGACTACAACTCCAACGCGCCCGCCGACGTCCTGAACCCGATCGCCGCGGTCAACTCGTTGGTCGGTTACCTCTACACCCGACTCAACCAGGCCGAGGTCGATCTGCCCGTCAACGCCGACGGCTCGCCCTCGGTGTCGTGCAACGCCAATACGTGTGCGCTCACGGTGGGCGGCGCCGTGCTCGACTGCGCCGACGCCCGCTGCAGTTCACCCACCGACCGGATCACTGCCTATGTCACCCAACGTGACAACACCACCTACGTGACCTACACCGTCGAGGAACTGCCGCTGACCCGGTTGATCCGCGACGTCTTCGGTGACCAGCTCGCCGACCTCGTCGGGCCGCTGTTGAAACTGGCCGTCGACTCGGCCTACTACGGCGGCAACCCGATCCCGAGGGATCCGAGCGCCTACCGTCCCGCGCGGTTGATGCCATCGCCCGCGGAGCTGGTGGCGACGGCGACGAAGATCCCCGGCGCCATTCAGGAGGGCTTGGCGGCCATCTCGTCACCACCCCCGCCGACGACGCCGCCCGAAGCCACGACGACCGCCGTGACCGCTACCAGGACCGGCGCCAACGACGACGACTCCGACGCCCAGTCGAGGCCGCAACTCGACCTCGTGCGCACGAGCGCGAAGGCGGTGCCCGGCGAGATCGCCATCATCGATCCCGACGAGCGCTCGGACCTCGCTGCCACCGAAGAGGATTCGAGCGCCGACCTCGGTGCGGCCGACTCGAGCAGCAGCACCGGAGCGGATCCCACCGCCACCGACACGGACACCGACACCGCAACGGACCCAAGCACCGAGGCCGCCGACAGCTCCGACGATGCCTCGGGTACAAACACCGGTGACGCCGCCGCCTGATGACGTCGGGCAACGACGTCTGGGGCCGGCCAAGGCGCCAGATGCTTTCTTCGACAGCCGACGTCGGCGTAGTCGTACTTCCGATATCTGCTTGCTGTCAGCAACGCCTCGATAGACTCGTCGGCGTGAACACCCGGCGCTCCGTCGCGACCCTGGCAGCCGGCGCACTGCTGACGGGAGCGTTCGCGGCGGCACCTGCGTACGCCAACCCGCCGAGCTACGGCAGCAACGGTGTCTTCAACGTCGTGACCAACCCGCGTCCGGGGTGGACGACGGCCACCATCGAACCCGGCCGGTATCGGGTCGATCAGGCGCCGAGCATGTTTCCCTATCAAAGCGCCCTGGGCTTCTGGTACCGCTGCCACAGCTTTCCGTGCAGCCCCTACTACCCCGGCAACGTGATCGCGTCGGCGCCTGCCGACCGCAACACGCCCACCTTCGTCGACATCCTGCCGACCGACGTCGCCGTGGCACTGCACAACGTGACGCTCACGGTTGCCTGAGGGGCCGATCCACCCGGTCACTAGGCTGAGCGGGTGTCCGATCCGGTACTGGTCCACATCGAGGACCGCATCGCCGTAGTCACCGTCAACGACCCCGAGCGCCGTAACGCGGTCACCTTCGAGATCTCGGCCGCGCTGCGCAGCGCAGTCGACGCCGCCGAAGCCGACCCCGAGGTCCACGCGCTCATTGTCACCGGCGCGGGCAAGGCCTTCTGCGCAGGCGCGGACCTGAGCGCGCTCGGCGAGGCCACCGGTGACGGGCTGCGCAAGATCTACGACGGGTTCCTCGCGGTGGCCAACTGTGCGCTGCCCACCATCGCAGCGGTCAACGGAGCGGCGGTCGGCGCCGGACTCAATCTCGCGCTGGCCGCCGATGTGCGCATCGCGGGGCCGGCCGCGCTGTTCGACCCGCGCTTCCAGAAGCTGGGCATCCACCCCGGCGGCGGCGCGACGTGGATGCTGCAGCGCGCCGTTGGTCCGCAGGTGGCCCGGGCCTCGTTGCTGTTCGGCATGCGCTTCGACGCCGAGGCGGCGGTGCGGCACGGCCTGGCTCTCCAGGTCGCCGACGATCCGGTCACCGCGGCCCGCGAGTTGGCCGCCGGCCCGGCCGGTGCGCCACGCGACGTGGTCCTCGCTACCAAGGCGTCGATGCGCGCGACCGCCAATCCCGGGGTGGTCGACACCGACCAGCACCGCATCGCCGTCGACGTCGAACTCGGTCCCCAGGCCGCCTCGATCACCTCGCCCGAATTCCAACAGCGCCTCGCCGCCGCCCGGCGCCGGTGACCTAGCCGCCGTCGATCACCTCCTCGACCTCGAGACCGCTCCACACCACGTCGGCATCCACCGTGACATGCTGTGGGCGGGTCCGCGGATGCCATGTCCGGAACAGATAGTCCGCCAAGCCTTTCGCGTACGCCGAGTAGCGGGACCGCATCAGCGCCTCGGCGGTGGCGGCGCCACGCACGCCGTCGTTCAGCGGTTCGCAGCACGCGGCATACGGCAGGACGTTGCCGCCGGGACATTCGCGGTTCGACGGTGCGGCGAGATCCACGCCGCCCTACAGGTCCAGCAGCGCCGACTCCGGCGCTTCGATCAGATTCCGAAGCTCTCCTAGGAACGCCGCCACCTTCGCCCCGTCGGCGACGCGATGGTCGAAGGCACACGTCAGCGACATCGTCGGCCGGGCGACGACATCGCCGTCGACCACCACCGCTCGGGGTTTGAGCGAGCCGACGCCCAGGATCGCGGCCTCGGGATAGTTGATGACGGGCACACCGTCGTCGAGGCCGAGCGCGCCGAAGTTCGACACCGTGAACGTCGAGCCCTGGAGCTCCGCGGGTTTGAGCGTGCCCGCCCGTGCATCGCGGACCAGACGGGCCACCACCGCCGCGAGCTGGCGGGTGGTCTTGGCCTCTGCGTCGTCGACGACCGGCACCAGCAGGCCTCGCGGCGCGGCCACCCCGAAGCCGAGGTGCACCGCGGAATGCCGGTGGATCCGCGGGCCGTCGGTGGTGTCGATCCAGGTGGCGTTCAGTTGCGGGTGGTGGCCCAGCGCGATCGTCAGCAGCCGCAGGGTCAGCACGAACGGGGTGATCGGCGCTTGGTCGTCGGCTCGTGCAGTCAACAGATCTCGCAACCGCAGCAGGTTGCTGCCGTCCACCTGCACACTGGCGTGCGCATCCGGGATCTTGCTCCGCGACAGCGTCATTCGATGTGCCAGCTCGGCCTGCACACCGCTGACCGCCACCATGTCGGGCGCAGGTACCGGGCGGTCCGCCGCGGCGAGGACGTCCTCGCGGGTGACGATGCCGTCGGGTCCGGAGCCGTTCAGCGCGGCGAGGTCGACGCCCCGTTCGGCGGCCAATCTGCGCACCGGCGGCTTCGCCCGCGGTCGCGGCGATCCGGTCGGCAGCCGTCTGCTGGTGTCCATCGCGTCGTCGGCGCCGTACCCGACGAGCACCGGTGCGCGTTTCCGTGCAGGCGGTTCGGCGTCGACCGCGATCCGGACGAGCATCGCGCCGACAGCCAGGGTGTCGCCTTCGCTGCCACCCAGTTCGACGACGCGACCCGCGTACGGGCTGGGGATCTCGACCTCGGCTTTGTTGGTTTCGACGGTGCACAGCGTCTGGTTCAATGCGACGTCGTCACCGACCGCGACGCTCCACGCGGTGACCGTCGCGTCCTCCAACCCCTCACCGAGGTCGGGCACCAGGAACTCGCGAACGCTCACGGTTGCTCCAGGGTCCGCTGCACGCAGTCCAGTAGCCGGTCGACACCCGGTAGCCACAGCTTCTCCAGCCGGGCCGGCGGATACGGCGTGTCGAATCCGGTGGCGCGCAACACCGGAGCCTCGAGGTCGTAGAACAGCTCCTCCTGCAGGCGCGCGGCCAGTTCGGCACCGAAGCCGAGCGTGCGCGGACCCTCGTGCATGACGACCGCACGGCCGGTGCGGCGCACGGACTCGGCCAACGTCTCGAAGTCGAGCGGGTTCAGCGTTCGCAGGTCGAGCACCTCGATGTTCCAATCGTGCTGCTGCTCAGCCAGTTCCGCCGCGCTCAGCGCCGTGGCCACCAGCGGTCCGTAGGTGATCACCGTCGCATCGGCGCCGCTGCGGCGCACCGCGGCCCGCCCGATCGGCAGTCCCGACGTAGTGGTGTCGACGGGTTCACGGGTCCAGTACCGGCGTTTGGGCTCCAGGTAGATGACCGGATCCCGGCTGCTGATCGCCTGTCGCAGCAGCCAGTACGCATCCGACGGCGTCGACGGGCACACCACCTTCAAGCCGGCGGTGTGCAGCCAGTAGGTCTCGGTGGATTCGGAATGGTGCTCGACGGCGCCGATGCCGCCGAACGACGGGATCCGGATGGTGACCGGCATGTCGACGTCGCCGCGGCTGCGCATCCGGTACTTGGCGAGGTGGCTGACGATCTGGTCGAACGCCGGGGCGGCGAACCCGTCGAACTGGATCTCCGGCACCGGCACCAGCCCACGGATCGCCATTCCGATCGCGATCCCGACGATCCCCGACTCAGCCAGCGGGGTGTCGAAACAGCGCTCCGCACCGAATGTTTCGGTCAGCCCCTCGGTCACCCGGAACACCCCGCCGAGCGTCGCGACGTCCTCGCCGAAGACGAGCACCCGGTCGTCGGACGCCATCGCGTCGTGCAATGCGCGGTTGATCGCCTGCGCCGTCGTGAGCGTCGGCACGGTGGGCACCGGCCGCAGCAGCGGTCCGCGATCCTCGTCGCCGCCGTGGTAGGCGGGGCGTTCGATGATCTGCGTCATGTCAGACCTTCCCCTGCCAGTTCGGCGCGGAGTCCATCGCGTTGAGCCGCGAGGTCCGGCGTGATGTCGCGGTACACCGTGTCGAACACCTCGGCGATGCCGAACTCCTCGGCGCCGACGATCGCAGCGCGCAGGTCGGCGCGCAGCCGTGCCGATCTGGTCCGCACCCGTTCCTCGAGCCGGTCGGTCCACACCCCGATCGATCCCAGGTAGACGCGGTAGCGAGTGATGGGGTCGCGCGCCGCCCACTCGTCGACCTCCTCGGCGGACCGGTAGCGGGTGGGGTCGTCGGAGGTGGTGTGCGGGCCCATCCGATAGGTGACGGCTTCGATCAGCGTGGGTCCGCCGCCGGCTCGGGCCCGTTGCGCGGCCTCGGCCGTCACCGCGAAGCAGGCGAGCACGTCGTTGCCGTCGACGCGCACACCCGGCATGCCGTAGCCGACGGCCCTGTGTGCGATCGACGGCGCCGCCAGTTGCCTGTCGACGGGCACCGAGATCGCCCACTGGTTGTTGGTCACGAAGAACACGCACGGCGCCCGGTACACCGCGGCGAAGTTGAGCGCCTCGTGGGCGTCGCCCTCACTGGTGGCGCCGTCGCCGAGGTAGGTCAGCGTCACCGAGTCCTCGCCGAGCCGCTGGGCCGCCATGGCCGCGCCCACCGCGTGCAGGGTCTGGGTGCCGATGGGGATGGCGATGGGCGCGACGCACTTGTCGGTGAAGCCCAGGCCGCCGTGCCAGGTACCGCGCCACACCGCTCCGATCTGCGCAGGCGTGATGCCGCGCATCAGGAAGGCGCCCAGCTCGCGGTATTGCGGGAACAGCCAGTCGGTCTTGCGCAGGCACGCAGCGGCGCCGATCTGCGCGGCCTCCTGGCCGCGGCACGAGGCGAACAACGCCAGCTCGCCCTGGCGTTGGAGGTTGACGAACTCGCCGTCGAGGTCGCGGGTGACGACCATCGACTCGTAGAGCCAGGCCAGCGTCTCGGGGGGAAGTTCTCGGCGGTACCGGGTCTCGGCGGTCGGCGTCCCGTCGGGGGCGACCAGTCGTATCGGCTCCAACGCGACCGCCTCGATCTCCCGCGAGGTCGACGCACTCGAAACGGGCCCTGCCATACCGCCTCCTGCGGTCACTGACGGCGGATCGCGCCGTCGGGCGACTGAGGTGCTCAGCACGGAGGCGGTCGGAGCAGGACCTCGGGTGTGAGGCTGTCGGCTAGGCGCCGGGGTGGGGCGCCAGCGCGACGATGCGCTCCGCTCGCCGCAGTACTGGGGCATCCACCATTATGCCCTCGAACGCGAACACCCCCCGGGCATCGCGGGCGGCGTCGAGCCCGTGTCGCGCCGTGCGGCCGGTTGTCGCGACCGGCGTGACCGCTGCGCGGGCACGACCAGATGGCGCCCTTCGCGGTCTCGCGGTCGCCTACCCCGCCCGCGGCCCAGGCCGGCCTTGCGATGGGCCGCTGACCAGCGCATTTCATGATCTGCGAACGTTTGCCTCAGCCTCGCTTGTCATCGTGCATGGCGTCAGCAGCTCGCCGAAGACACGCGACGAGCGACCAACCAGAAGGAGATCAAGATGAAGAGTCATGCAATTAAACGCGTTGCGGCTGCCGCGGCACTAACAGCGTCGGCACTTGGCGCGGTGGGGTCATTCGCGGTGATGACCGCCGACGCAGCGGATGCCAGGCCGATGGAACGCGACAACAAGAGGTACTGCGCCAAGGTAAACAGCGATCTCGAACGTACCGGGGCCCTATACATGGATGCCCTGAGCAAGTACGGGAGAGACGACAGACTCACCCTGCAGGCCGCGAGCAACCTCCAACGCGCAGAAAACGCGTGGGTGGCGGCGAGCTGTTAGGGGCGCGGCGGCTGCCTATGAGCACCCTGGCGAGTGGCACTTCCGTCTCGGAAATGATCGGACGGATGTGCCACTTACCACGGCAGTGCGCGACAGCCGCGGCTACGACATGCCCGGCTGATCGGGCGCATCTCCAGTAGCACCCGGTTCAGTCCCGCGGAACAAGCCTGACGATGCGCTCGGCGCGCCGAAGCACTGGCGCGTCGACCATCACACCTTCGTGCGCGAAAACGCCGCGCTCGCTCTCCGTCCGGGCCAGCACGGCACTCGCCCACTGGATCTGATCCTCGGTGGGTGCATAGCCGTCGCGGATCACCGCGACCTGCGACGGGTGGATCGCGACCTTCACGTCGAACCCGACCGCCACCGCGTCGTCGACCTCGGCGCGCAGGCCGTCGAGGTCTTTGATGTCGAGGTAGACCGAGTCCAGCGCCAGCCGACCGTAGGCCTTGGCCGCCAGCAGGGTCTGCGAGCGCACATGCCTGGCGACCTCGCGGTAGCTGCCGTCGGGATAGCGGTTGGCCGTGCCGCCGGTGACCGCGAACAGGTCCTCGGCGCCCCACATCAGCGCGATCGCGTTGTCCGTCCGGGCCAGGTCATTGACCGCCAACGCACCAAGGGGCGTCTCGATGAGCACCACCACGTCCAGCGGCGCGAGGTCGCGGACCTGTTGCGGCTCCTCGGTTTTCGCGAGCATGACGGTGGTGTAGGCCGTCTTCCCCAGCGCCTCGAGGTCGAGGTGATGCTCGGCGGTGGTGCTCGGGTTGACCCGCACCACGGTGCGGGCGGGGTCGAGCGGGGTGTCGACGAGCGCGGCGCGCGCGGCCTCGCGGTCCTCGGCCGCCACCCCGTCCTCGAGGTCGAGGATGACGACATCGGCCGCCGCAGCGGCCTTCTCGAACCGCTCGGGTCGGTCGGCCGGGCAGAACAACCAGGCGACCCCGGGGCCGGCGAGGGCCATCAGTCCTCCTCCGCCGGCTTCTTGCGCACCATCGTCTTGCGCGACGCCGTGGCCACGACGTCGCCGTGCTGGTTGCGGCCGGTGTGGGCGAACGTCACGATGCCTTCACCGGGCCGGCTCTTGGACTCGCGCTTGTCGGTCACCTCGGTCTCGGCATACAGCGTGTCGCCGTGGAACAGCGGCTTCGGGAAGGCCACCTCACCGAACCCGAGGTTGCCGACGATCGTGCCCTGCGTCAGCTGGGCCACCGAGAGACCGACCAGCGTCGAGAGCGTGAACATCGAGTTGACCAGCCGTTGGTTGAACGGCGGCAGGGCATCGGAGAACGCCGCGTCCAGGTGCAGCGCCTGGGTGTTCATCGTCAACGTGGTGAACAGCACGTTGTCGGCCTCGGTGATGGTGCGGCCGGGCCGGTGCTGGTAGAGGACACCGGGCTCGAACTCCTCGAACCACAGCCCGCGCTGGACGATGACCTTTCCCGCTCCCGCCGCTCCGCTCACAGGCCTGCCTCGCGCGCGATCAGCATCAGCTGCACTTCTGTTGTCCCTTCGCCGATCTCGAGGATCTTGCTGTCGCGGTAGTGCCGCGCGACCGGGTACTCGTTCATGTAACCGTAGCCGCCGAAGACCTGCGTCGCGTCGCGCGCGTTGTCCATCGCGGCCTCGCTGGCCACCAGCTTGGCCACGGCCGCGGCCTTCTTGAACGGCTTGCCCGCCAGCATCAGCGCGGCCGCGTCATAGTAGGCGGTGCGGGCCGCGTGGGCGCGGGCCTCCATTCTGGCGATCTTGAACGAGATGGCCTGATATGTGCCGATCTTCGCCCCGAAGGCCTCCCGTTCCCTGGCGTACTTGATGCATTCGTCGACGCAGCCCTGCGCGGCGCCGACCGACAGCGCCGCGATCGCGATGCGGCCCTCGTCGAGGATGCGCAGGAAGTTGGCGTAGCCGCGCCCGCGTTCCCCGAGCAGGTTCTCTTCGGGCACGCGCACGTCGTCGAAGCTCAGCGGGTGGGTGTCCGAGGCGTTCCAGCCGACCTTGTTGTATGCCGGTTCGGCGGTGAAGCCGTCGGTCGGCACGGGCACCAGGATCGACGAGATCTCCTTTTTGTCACCCATTTCACCGGTGACCGCGGTGACCGTCACCAGTTTGGTGATGTCGGTGCCCGAGTTCGTGATGAACTGCTTGGAGCCGTTGATCACCCAGTGGCCGTCGTCGACCTTGGCCGTGGTCTTGGTGGCGCCCGCGTCGGTACCGCCGCCCGCCTCGGTCAACCCGAACGCGCCCAGCGCCTTACCGCTGGCCAGCAGCGGCAGCCACTGTCGCTTCTGCTCTTCGGTGCCGAACCGGTAGACCGGCATCGCGCCCAGCGACACCCCGGCCTCCAACGTGATCGCCACGCTCTGGTCGACCTTGCCGAGCTCCTCCAGCGCCAGGCACAGCGCGAAGTAGTCGCCGCCCATGCCGCCGTACTCCTCGGGGAACGGCAGCCCGAACAGGCCCATGTCGGCCATTCCGGCGACGACCTCGTACGGGAACGAGTGCTCCTCGTCGTGTTTGGCGGCCACCGGCGCGACCACGCTCTGGGCGAAGTCGCGCACCGTCTTGGCCAGTTGCTCGTAGTGGTCGGGCAGCATGCCCGTCGCCATCAGATCGCTCATGACTCTTCCTTCTGAGTTGCGGTGACCCGCGCCACCGGTTGCCCCACCTTGACTTGATCGGCTACGGCGACAAGCAGTTCCACCACACCGTCGACCGGGGCGGTCAACGCGTGTTCCATCTTCATGGCCTCGATTGTTATCACCACCGTGCCCGCGGTCACCGTGTCGCCGTCACCGACGCCCACCGCCACGACCGAGCCGGGCATGGGGCTGGTCAGCTCCGCGTCGCCGCTGTGCTCGTCGTCGGCGCGCACCGGCGCTTCGCGCACCTCCTCGACGACAGCGGTGTGCCCGCCACCGGCCAGCCACAGCTGACGGCCGCTCCCCGCGACCAGGTACTCGGTGCGCACGCCGTCTAGCGTGACCGACAATCGGTCGCCCGCCGAAGAGGCCGTCAGCGAGTATGTTCCACCGTTCTCGACGACAGCGGTGGCCGAGCCCGGGGTGCCGGTGAGATAGACGTGTTCGGTGCGCTCGCCCGAGCGCAGTCGATACTTCGTCGGCGCCCGCTCCCCGATCCGCCACCCCGACGGCACCTCCCACAGCTCACCGGAGGATGCGTGCCAGGCGCGCAGCCACTTGGCCGCCGCGGCCGCGATCAATTCGGCATCACCGGCGGCGGCCGACACGAAGTCCGGCAGGCGTCGGTCCAGCAGCCCGGTGTCGAGTCGGCCCGCCGCGACGTCGGGGTCGGCGAGCAGGAACCGCAGGAACTCGATGTTGGTGGTGATCCCGAGCACCGCGGTCCGCGCCAACGCCCGGTCCAGTGCGCGCAACGCACCCGCGCGGTCGTCGGCGTGGGCGATGACCTTGGACAGCATCGGGTCGTAGTCGCTGCCGACGACTGTTCCGCAGGCCAGCCCGGAGTCGATCCGCACGCCGGGGTCCTGCGGCTCCGAGAGACCCAGCACGGTGCCGCCGGTCGGCAGGAAGCCGCGAGCGGGATCCTCGGCGTAGACGCGGGCTTCGATGGCGTGGCCGGTGAGCACGATCTCGTCCTGGCTGACCGGCAGCTTCTCGCCGCCCGCGATGCGCACCTGCTGTTCGACCAGGTCGACTCCGGTGACCAGTTCGGTGACCGGGTGTTCCACCTGCAGACGTGTGTTCATCTCCATGAAGAAGAACTCGTCGGGCCGGTCGGCCGACACGATGAACTCGACAGTGCCCGCGCCGGTGTAGTCGACGCTGCGTGCGGTGTCACAGGCGGCCGCGCCGATCCGCGCCCTGGTGACCGCGTCGAGCAGCGGCGAGGGCGCCTCCTCGATCACCTTCTGGTGGCGGCGTTGCAGGCTGCATTCCCGTTCGCCGAGATGCACGACGTTGCCGTAGCCGTCGGCCAGCACCTGGACCTCGATATGGCGGGGGCTGAGCACGAACCGCTCCAGGAACAGCGTGTCGTCGCCGAACGCGGCGGCGGCCTCCCTGCGGGCCGAGACGAGGGCAGCCGGTAGCTCGTGGGCGTCGTGCACCACGCGCATGCCCTTGCCGCCGCCGCCGGCCGACGGCTTCACCAGCACCGGATAGCCGACCTCGCCGGCACCCGCGATCAGGTCGGCGTCAGTGAGTCCTGCGCGCGAAATGCCGGGCACCACCGGCACTCCGAATTCCGAGACCGCGGCTCTGGCGGCGATCTTGTCACCCATGGTCCTGATCGCGGCGACCGGCGGCCCGATGAACACGATCCCGTTGTCCTGTAGCGCGGCGGCGAATTGGGCGTTCTCCGACAGGAATCCGTAACCGGGGTGGACGGCCTGCGCGCCGGTGCGCAGCGCTGCGGCGATCACCGCGCCGATGTCGAGATAGCTCTGCCGTGCCGGGGCGGGACCGATGTTCACCGCGACGTCGGCCTCGGCGACGTGGCGGGCGCCGGCGTCGGCATCGCTGAAAACCGCGACCGACCGGATGCCCATGACACGCAGCGTGCGGATGACGCGCACGGCGATCTCGCCGCGGTTGGCGACCAGGATGGTGTCGAAGTTCATGGGCGTCTGCAACTCATCACATCCGGAAAACGCCGTAGGAGACCGGTTCGACCGGCGCCTGGCCGACCACCGAGAGCGCCAGCCCCAGAACCGTTCTGGTGTCGGCGGGATCGATGACGCCGTCGTCCCACAGTCGAGCGGTGGAGTAGTAGGGGTTGCCCTGGTGTTCGTACTGCGCCCGGATCGGGGCCTTGAACTCCTCTTCCTCCTCAGCCGTCATCTCGCCGCGGACCGTCGCCAGGACGGCCGCCGCCTGCTCACCACCCATCACCGAGATCCGAGCGTTCGGCCACATCCACAGGAACCGCGGCGAGTACGCCCGTCCGCACATCGAGTAGTTGCCTGCTCCGTAGGACCCGCCGATAACCACTGTCATCTTCGGAACCCTGGCACATGCCACCGCGGTGACCATCTTTGCGCCGTGCTTGGCGATGCCGCCGGCTTCGTAGTCGCGGCCCACCATGAATCCCGAGATGTTCTGCAGAAACAGCAACGGTGTCATCCGCTTGTCGCACAGCTCGATGAAATGCGCGCCCTTGAGCGCCGATTCACCGAAGAGCACGCCGTGGTTGGCGACGATGCCGACCGGATGGCCATGGATGCGGGCGAAGCCGGTGACCAGCGTGCTGCCGTATTCGGCCTTGAACTCGGCGAATTCGCCGCCGTCGACGATACGCGTGATCACCTCGTGGACGTCGTAGGGAGTGCGCGAATCGACCGGGACGACGTCGTAGAGCTCGGCCTGGTCGGCGACCGGCTCGACCGTCGGCCACACCTCCCACGGCGGCTTCTCGCGCGGACCCAGCGTGGCCACGATGCGTCGCACGGTGCGAAGCGCGTCCCGGTCGTCGTGGGCGAGATGATCTGTCACACCCGAGGTCTTGGAATGCAGATCGCCGCCACCGAGTTCCTCCGCGGTCACCACCTCACCGGTTGCGGCCTTCACCAACGGTGGGCCGCCGAGGAATATCGTTCCCTGGTTGCGCACGATCACGGCCTCGTCGCTCATGGCGGGCACATAGGCGCCACCCGCCGTACACGACCCGAGTACCGCCGCGATCTGCGGGATCCCCTGGGCGCTGAGCGTGGCCTGGTTGTAGAAGATGCGGCCGAAATGCTCACGGTCGGGGAACACTTCGTCCTGCCGCGGCAGGAATGCCCCACCCGAGTCGACCAGGTAGATGCACGGCAGACGGTTCTGCTTGGCCACTTCCTGGGCCCGCAGGTGCTTCTTGACGGTGACCGGATAGTAGGTGCCGCCCTTCACCGTGGCGTCATTGGCGACGATCACGCACTCACGGCCCGACACCCGGCCGATGCCCGTGATGATTCCGGCGCCCGGGCACTGGTCGTCATACATGCCGTCTGCCGCCAGCGGGGTCAGTTCGAGAAAGGGGCTGCCGGGGTCGAGCAGATCGTCGACACGGTCGCGGGGAAGCAACTTGCCGCGGTCCACGTGGCGCTCACGGGCCCGCGCCGGGCCGCCGAGCGCGGCGGCGGCCAGCTTCGAACGCAATTCGTCGACCAGCGCGAGATGCTGCTCGCGATGTGACCGCGGAGTCATCACAGAACCGTTCAGTTGAGTTAATCGTGACTAACTCATGGTATGTTAGTCACGATTAACTCAGATGTCCACAGCGGGATGGGAGGCGCGATGTCGGCTACGGCGGTGCCCGGGCCCGCGACCACGCGGCGAAGCAGAGCGAAGTCGGACCGTCGTTCCCAGTTGATCGCCGCGGCCGAGCGACTGGTCGCCGAACGCGGCTATCTGGCCGTGCGCCTCGAAGACATCGGCGCCGCGGCCGGGGTGAGTGGGCCGGCCATCTACCGCCACTTCCCCAACAAGGAAGCGCTGCTGGTCGAACTGTTGGTGGGCATCAGCACCCGACTGCTCGCCGGTGCCGACACGGTCGTGGCAGAGGCGCGGAACCCGAGAGCTGCACTGGACGGGCTCATCGACTTTCACCTGGACTTCGCGCTCGGCGAGTCCGACCTCATCCGGATTCAGGACCGCGACCTGAACAACCTGCCGCCGTCGGCCAAACGGCAGGTTCGCCGCGCTCAGCGGCAGTACGTGGAAATCTGGGTCGATGTGCTGTGCCGCGTCAACGGCTCGCTGCGCGAGGACGAGGCCAGGGTGATGGCACACGCGGCGTTCGGACTGCTGAATTCGACACCGCACTCGGTGAAGGCGGACGCAGCTAAAGGGGCCGAGGCCAGCTCGCGAACCGTCCTGAAAGCCATGACGGTTGCGGCGCTGACCCCGGCCGCAGGAAGCGCTTAGGCGCTAATACCAGACTTTTCGCCCGCCGACCGCGCGTCCCATCGCACCCAGGATCCAGAACACCGCGCCGATCACGAGCAGCACCACACCGATCCAAGTCAGGATCGAGATATTGAACACCAATCCCAGAATCACCAGAATTGCTCCGAGGATGATCATGGCATCTCCATTTCTCTTGAATTGTTCGGTGCCAGAGGACTACTGACTCGGCTGTGGTATCTCGCAGTCGGTCACCTCGGGGTTGACACCGGCATAGTTCAACGGGCCGGCCACCACAGTGAGAGCGATGCTTCCCGCCGTCGCACAGTTGGCTTCAGTGTCACTGAAATAATCGCGCTGATAGGCGGCAACCACACCGATCAGCAACCAGATGAGCACGATAACGCCGATAATTCCGCCACCTCGCATATTGCGCCTCCTTTTTCAGCGTGAACTGGCGCGTGCGCAGCGAGTTTACCCGGCAGATAATTTGTCCAAACCTGGCTACGGCGTCAATTCGGTCACGACTTCGGCGGTGCGCTGAATGCCTCAATCAGCCACTCGCACATGGCCTTGACCAGCACCGCTCGATTTTCGCGCTTGTCGATTTCGTGGCCGTCGTCGGAGAACATCAGCAGATCGACTCTCCGGTTAAGAGTTTGCAGCGCTTCGAACATTTGCTGGGACTCACTGGGCGGGACATTGGTGTCATTGGCGCCGTGCACGAGCAGCAATGGTGCGGTGAGCGCGTCGACCCGCTGCAGCGGCGATAGCTGCTCGAGCAGATCGCGATCGCTGATCGGGTGGCCGTACTTAGGATATGCGGCCGCGGCGATCCAGGGTTCGGTGTTGCGGTACCACGTGTTCAGGTCACTCATCCCGCAGATGGAGATGCCCGCGGCGAAGGAGTGCGGATGGAAGGTCATCGCCGCCTGCGTCAGGTAGCCGCCATAAGACCATCCGCAGCAGGCGACGCGGTCGGCCGGAACGAAGCCACCGTCGACGAGGTATGCGGCGGCGTCGGCAACGTCGTCGATCGCCGCGAACCGCCGCTCCCTGTCGTCGGCGTGCATGAAGTTGCGGCCGAAGCCGCCCGAACCCCGCACGTTCGGCAGGAACACCGCGATGCCCTCCTCGAGCAGTCGGGGGAAGAACTCGTTGTAACCCGGCCTGCCCTGGCCTTCCGGGCCGCCGTGCAGAAACAGCATCGCGCCGATGGTGGCTACACCGTCCGGAGGCCGAAAGAGCCAACCGGTGAACTGCAGCCCGTCGCGTGCGGTGACGGTCTCCAGGGTCGGGTCGGCGGCGACGGGACCCGAACTGGGTTGGCGGTCAACGGGCTCCCACTCGCCCGTGCGGGGGTCCACCAGTTCCACGGACGGCGGTGTGGACGGTCCCTCCACTGTAAGCGCCAGCATCGATCCGCCCGCGCTGATGCTCAGCTCACTGGCCACCATGCCGGGCAGCGGAGTCGGGTCGTGCAAGAAGTTGTCGCCGAGTTCGAGGATCTGTAACTCGCTGGCGCCGTGGATATTCCACAACATCGCTACGGTGGACTGGTCATCGCTGACGGTGAACTCGTCGAGTTCGTAGCCCGGCTTCTCGGCGATCACCTGATAGGCGACCCCGTCGGGAGTGGTGGTCACCTCGAGCAGTCGGGCATGCTCGGCGCCGTTCTCGCTGCGGATCAACGCCCGCACGTAGCCTTCGGTGCTGTTGAGACCGAAGGTCTTCGCCGGCTGGTACAGCTCGAATGCCTCGCCCTCGAGGCCTGCTCGCAGTCGGCGCGGCCCGTGGTCGTCGAGAATTATGCCGGTGTCGGTGGTGGAGCCCGGATCGTATGGCAACAGGGCGATTTCGGTTTGACCGCGCAGCATCATGAGATCGCGGTAACCGCGCGGACCGACCCGAACCAGAGCGGTACCGGCCCACGCGTCGACCAGGCGTCCGCTCGACCGCCGGTCAAGCACGATGGTGTCGCCGGTGGCCGGGTCGATCAGACACGAACTGCCGACGCCGTCCGCACCGGTCAGGATCGCTGCGACCTTGGTGCCGTCCCAGCTGATCAGCTCGGCAGTGCCCTCCGGCATCTCCGCAGGCCAGGAATCGATGCGACGGGCATCGCGGTCATCGGGATCGGTTGTGACGACCCACAGTTGCGTGCGACTGCTGCCGTCGGGCGCCACCTCGCAAGCGAGCCAGTGACCGTCGGCGGAGTGCAGCACCCGGGTGATGGGCCCCTCGATGGGCAACTCCACGTCGCGCGACGAGGTGGCGCGCCAGCCGCGCAGGAACCGCTGCACCGCCCGCGGGTAGCCCCCTTCGTCGACCAGATGGGCGAACGCGGTGGCATCCGGCGACATCGAGGCGCCGTAGATCCGACGTATCTGCTCTCCCACCGCTCCAATTCTGCATAGCCCTCGCCGCGGCCGCCCACCGACGCCCCGCCCGAGCCCTTGAGCCGTCGGCGCCGAACGGGTGCGCCGAGACCGGTGCGAGGTCACGGCCAGTTGAGCGGGTGCCCAGGTACCGTGGCAGCCATGAGGTGGGCATGACCGATCCATACCGCGGGCGCGAGGAGCAATCCGGCTACCGCGGCGGGCCCGATCCGAGCCAGTCCCAGGGGTACGGCTACCCCGGGTACACCGATCCCGCCTACGCCAGCCAAACTCCGTACGGCCCGACCTACGAGACGCCCGCGCCGACGCAGCGGCTCTCATCGCCGTACGGCTATGACCCGTATGCGACCGGCCAGTACGGTGCCGGCTACCCGCCCGGCGAACCCCCGGGCCCGCCGCCCGAGGAGCCGAAGTCACCGCGCTGGCTGTGGGTGGTGGCCGGGGTCGCCGTGGTCACCGTCGTCGGCCTGGTGATCGCGCTGGTCATCGTCAACAGTTCGCGGCAGGAGACGGTCGTCGCACCCGTGCCGCCGATGCAGGAGCCGGACTTCACCACGTCCGCGCCCACCACGACGACCCGGGCGCCCACCGTCCCGCGGCTGCCCGCCCCGACGGTGCCTTCGGTTCCGACGGTGCCGACCAGGCCGCCGACCACCGCACCCGGTGTCACGCAGACCGTCGTCTACGAGGTCTCCGGCGACGGGCGCGCCATCAACATCACCTACGTCGACAGCGGTGGGCTGCTGCAGACCGAGTTCAACGTGCTCCTGCCATGGAGCAAGCAGGTGGAGCTCAGCGCGCCGGCGGCCTCATCGGCCAGCGTCAGCATCATCAACGTCGGCCGCGAAGTGAACTGCTCGATCACCGTCGACGGCGCCGTCGTCCAGCAGCGCACCGGCGCCGGCCTGACGATCTGCACGGCTGGCGGCTAGACCCGCAGCCGCCCGGGCACCCGCACGAACAGCATCGCCACCAAGCCCGCGGCGAGCACCACCACCAGCCCGCCCATGCCTGCGCGGTCGGTCCCGAACACCGCGATGAAGACCGAGAACAGCAGCGGAGCAAGATAGGAAACGGCCCGGCCGGTGGTGGTGTACAGGCCGAAGGCCACACCTTCCTTGCCGTCGGCCGACATCCGCAGCATCAGGGTGCGCGCCGCCGACAGCGTCGGCCCGATGAACAGGCACAGCAGCAGGCCACAGACCCAGAACGCCAACGGACCGTCCAGCGCCATCAACGTCAGGCCGGCGATGATCATCGCGGCCAGCGACGTGATGATGACCGGCTTGGCGCCGAAGCGGTCATCGAGCAGACCGCCGAGCACGGCGCCGATGGCGGCGATGACGCTGGCGCTCACCCCGAACAGCAGCACGTTGGCGCTGGAGATGCCGTAGACGTTGACGCCGAGCACCGCCCCGAAGGCGAAGATGCCGGTGAGTCCGTCCCGGAACACCGCGCTGGCGATCAGGTAGTAGATGACGTGGTGGTCACGCCGCCATTCGCTGACGATCTCGGTCCACAACACGCGGTAGCCGCCGAAGAACCCGACCGCGCCCCGCTCACGGTCTTCGTCGGGCGGCGCGCCGGGTGCCGTGAAGAGCAGGGGCAGGGCGAACACCCCGAACCAGATCGCGGTCACCAGCATCGCGGCGCGCACGTTCTGCCCGTCATCGGCGGCGATCCCCAGCAGCCCGCGGGTGTCGCCGTCGCCGGAGATGAAGCCGAAGTAGGCGATCAGCAGTAACACCACGCTACCGAAATAGCCGAGCCCGATTCCCATTCCGGAGATCTGCCCCGACGTCTGCGGGGTGGACAGCTGCCGCAGCATCGCGTTGTAGGGCACCGTGGCCAACTCGTTGCACGCCGATGCGCCCGCCAGCAGCACCAGCCCCGGCAGCAGGTAGTGCCAGTCGTCGCGGATGAAGCTCATGCCCGCGGTCGACACGGCGGCCAGCGCGGTGAGCATCGCCAGCACCCGGCGCCTGCGCCAGGGTGCGTCGACCCAGACCCCGGTGACCGGGGCCAGCAACGCGACCACCAGACCGGCGAGGCCGAGCGCCCAGCCCAGCCAACTCGCCGGGCTGCTGTCGCCGGGCAGCGTGTCGCCGACGGAGCTGGTGAGGTAGACCGAGAACACGAAGGTGACGACCATCGCGTTCAGGCCCGTGGCCCCGAAGTCCCACAGCGCCCAGGAAATGATCTGCCGCCGGCCCGCGGTCCGCACGGACGGCTCGGCCGAATCGGGTGGCTGGCTCATGATCGGCCCACGATATAGTCCCGCCCATGTCAGTACCCGCTCCCAGCGCCGACACCCGCGCCGTCGTCACCGGCGCGTCGCAGAACATCGGCGAGGCGCTGGCCGTCGAGCTCGCCGCCCGCGGGCACCACCTGATCGTCACGGCGCGTCGCGAGGACGTGTTGCGTTCGTTGGCCGACCGGCTCACCGCGCAGTACGGCGTGACCGTCGAGGTGCGCCCGGTGGACCTGGCCGATCCGAGCGAGCGCACCAAATTCTGCGACGAGTTGGCCCCCCGCGACATCTCGATCCTGTGCGCGAACGCGGGTACCGCGACGTTCGGTCCGGTGGCCGCGCTGGACCCGGCTGACGAGAAGGCGCAGGTTCAGCTGAACGTCCTCGGAGTGCACGACCTTGTTCTGGCGGTGCTGCCGGGCATGGTCGAGCGCAAGGCCGGCGGGATCCTGATCTCCGGCTCTGCGGCGGGCAATTCGCCGATCCCGAACAATGCCACGTATGCCGCGACCAAGGCGTTCGTCAACACGTTCAGCGAGTCGCTGCGCGGCGAGTTGAAGAAAGTGGGCGTGCACGTGACTGTGCTCGCGCCGGGCCCGGTGCGCGAGACGCTGCCCTCGGAGGAGGAGCAGTCGCTGGTCGAGAAGCTGATTCCGGATTTCCTGTGGATCTCCACCGAGTACACCGCCAAGCAGTCGCTGGATGGCTTAGAGCGCAACAAGATGCGGGTGGTTCCCGGCGCCACGTCCAAGGCGATGTCGGTGGCAGCGGGCTACACTCCGCGCGCGATCGTCACGCCGATCGTCGGCGCGGTCTACAAGAGGCTCGGCGGCGGCTAGCCGCCTTCCCCGACTGCCGCGAAATAGCATTCCCGGTCGTTGATTCGCCGAATTAACAGCCCAGAACGCTATTTCGGCGCCGAGCCCTAACGCCGGCGGCGGCGCGCGGTGCCGAAGATGCTGCGGGTGATCTCGCGGCCGATCACGGTGCCCGCCGAGCGCATGGCGCTCTTGAACGCCGGGCTGGCCATCACCTGTTCCAGCATCCCGGGCTCGGCGGTGTCGCGGGATCGCACGTCCCCGGACGCGGTCGCTCCGCCGATGTCGACCGGCGGTGGCAGCGAGTCGGCGGAGGGCTCGAGCGGGGCGAGGCGCGCGTTGAGCCGCTCGTAGGCCGACTCGCGGTCGATGGGCTGACCGTATTGCGCCTGCAGCGCACTGGCTTTCGCGGCCGCAGCCATCGCATCGGGGCCGATGGTGTCCATCAGCGACCGGGGTGCGCGCATCCGCGTCCACGCCACCGGTGTCGGCACCCCGTTCTCGGAGAGCACCGTGACGACGGCTTCGCCGATACCGAGTGAAGTCAGCGCCGACTTCAGTTCGTAGACATCGGTTTTCGGGTAGGTGCCGACCGTCTTCGTCAGCGCCTTCTCGTCGTCGGGGGTGAACGCACGAAGAGCGTGCTGGATGCGCGCGCCGAGCTGCGACAGCACGTCCCTGGGGACGTCGGTGGGCAGCTGCGTACAGAAGAAAACGCCGACGCCTTTGGACCGGATCAGCTTGACGGTCTGTTCGACCTGCGCCAGAAACGCTTTCGACGCGTCGGTGAACAGCAGGTGCGCCTCGTCGAAGAAGAACACCAGCTTCGGCTTGTCGACGTCGCCGACCTCGGGCAACGTCGTGAACAGGTCGGCGAGCACCCACATCAGGAAGGTGGAGAACATCACCGGTCGAGCGGCCTGGTCACCGAGTTCGAGCAACGAGATGACGCCGCGGCCGTGCTCGTCGACTCGCACCAGATCGTGCGGTTCGAGTTCGGGCTCGCCGAAGAAGGTGTCGCCGCCATCGGCTTCGAGGTTGACGAGTGCGCGCAGGATCACCCCGGCGGTCGTCGTGGACACCGCGCCGAGCGCCTTGAGATCGGGCTTGCCCTCGTCGCTGGTGAGGTATTGAATCACCGCCCGCAGGTCCTTGGTGTCGAGCAGCGACAGCCCCTTCTGGTCGGCCCAGTGGAAGATCAGCCCGAGCGTCGACTCCTGCGTGGCATTCAGCCCGAGCACCTTTGACAGCAGGATGGGCCCGAAGCTGGAGATGGTTGCGCGGACCGGCACACCGGTGCCGCTCGCGCCGAGCGAAAGAAACTCGACCGGGTAGGCCGTCGGCGTCCAGGTGTCCCCCGTGTCGGCAGCCCGCGCGGTGATCTTGTCGGCAGCCTCGCCGGCGCGTGACAGACCCGACAGGTCGCCCTTCACGTCGGCCATCAAACAGGGCACCCCGGCGGCGGAGAGCTGTTCGGCGAGCACCTGCAGCGACTTCGTCTTGCCGGTACCCGTCGCGCCGGCCACCAGCCCGTGACGGTTGACCGTCGACAACGGAATCCGGACCCGTGCCGTGGGATCACACACCCCGTCGACGACGACGGCGCCCAGCTCCACCGCCGCGCCGTCGACGGCGTAACCTGCGGCGATCCGCTGGGCGGGGCCGGCGGCCGACTCCGTGGTCATGGCTGGCACCCTACTTGGACCCCAGTGACACCGGGCGGGTGAAAGCGCCGGGTTGCCGGTCCAGGGCTTACTGTGAGCGTCGTGCGTGACGAACTGGTATGGATCGACTGTGAGATGACGGGGCTGGATCTGAAGACCGACCGGCTCATCGAGATTGCGGTGCTGGTGACCGACGCCGACCTCAACATCCTGGGCGACGGTTTGGACGTCGTCATCCACGCCGACGACGCGGCCTTGTCGGCGATGATCCCGGTGGTCACCGACATGCACACCAAGTCCGGCCTGATCGAGGAGGTGCGCGCCTCGACCGTCGACGTCGCACAGGCCGAGGAGATGGTGCTCGACTACATCGGCACCCACGTCAAACAGGCCAAGACCGCTCCCCTGGCCGGCAACTCGATCGCCACCGACCGCGGCTTCATCTGCCGTGATATGCCCAAGCTCGACGGATACCTGCACTACCGGATGATCGACGTCAGTTCCATCAAGGAGTTGTGCAGGCGCTGGTATCCCCGCATCTACTTCGGTCAGCCCGAGAAGGGGCTGGCCCACCGTGCCCTCGCCGACATCCACGAGTCGATCCGTGAGCTGCAGTACTACCGGCGTACCGCGTTCGTGCCGGCGCCGGGGCCGTCGACCAGCGACATCGCCGCCATCGCCGAGCAGTTGGCCTCCGCGAACGGCGGATCGCGGGATATGGATTCGGCTGCCGAGCGGTCGAGCGGCTAATATTACGACGCCGCGCACGCGGCAATGGTGGCTGTAGTTCAGTTGGTAGAGCACCAGGTTGTGATCCTGGATGTCGCGGGTTCGAGTCCCGTCAGCCACCCCGACTGAAGACATCGCCCCACCTGCACATTCGCGGGTGGGGCGATGTCGTCGGAGCTCACGCAGTAGACATGCAGTTGCGAACTCTTGTGCGGCCACCACAGGAAGGCCTCATTCTCTCGTCCACCCGAGACAAGCGAACGCCGACGTGCCCACCCGACACTTGTCGGGAACGCGAACCACCTGCATCCGCTTCGCGGAGGAATCGAGTCCACATGTCGTCGTACCTTTCCGGCCTCCTGATCTTTCTGCTGCCCCTTACTCCGGTGCTGATTCCGGCCGGCGTCAGTACTGTGAACGCGGTCAACACAGGCAGAAAGCGGTTGACGCGCCCGGCCGCCTGATAAATTTTCGCTCCCGCGAGTCCACCGGCACGCCCGGTGTTCCGAGACGTCGGGCAGCTGCATGGTTCGGGGCCCATGTGGCGCAACGCATACTCCCCCTGGTCGGGGCGCCGCGGAGCTTCCACCTCGCCGGCCGCCGGGTCGCCCCGCCGGAATGCGTCGAGGTGCCCACCCGACACGGCGATGTCCGGTGCCTGATCTACCGGCCGTACCCGGACGCCCCTCTGGCCCGCGGTGGCGATCGCAGTCCGGTCGACCTACACCTACACGGCGGCGCGTTCATCGTGCGCCACCCGCGGCAAGAGGAGTACGTCGCCGAGTACGTCGCGTCCGAGGTCGGCGCGGTGGTGGTGCTGGCCGACTACGCGACCGCTCCCCAGGCCCAGTATCCCGTGGCCGAACAGCAGTGCTTCGACGTCGCACGCTGGATCCGCGCCGAGGCGCCCGAGCGCGGCTGGGATGCCGCTCGAATGTCGGTGTCGGGCGCAAGCGCAGGCGCAAAGCTGGCGGTCAACGTGTGCCAGCAGGCACACCGCTCCGGTGAAATCGGCCTGCGCGCGGCGGCATTGGCGTTCCCCGTCGTCGATCTCTCCCGCGCCGACCGTACCTCGGTCAAGAGGCGTCCGCGAATATCGCGGCGTGTTCAGCGCCTCGCCATCGACGCCTACGTCGTCGACCCGGGCGTTCGTTGCCAACCGCTGGCATCGCCGGTGTTCGACCCCGACTTGGCCGAGGCCATGCCACCGACGCTGATCATCACCGGCGAGCTCGACACGCTCGGCCCCGAAGGTGAGCACCTCGCTCACGAGCTGGCCGGCCGTGGAGTCATGGTCACCCATCACCGCTTGGCCTCGACCGACCACGGGTTCACCCGATCCGAGGCCGCCACCGCGCACGCGGCGTTGCGGTTGATCGGCGCCCACCTCGTCCGGTTCCTGACATAAGCGGCGCACCGGGCGCTTCTGTCGCGACCGCACAACAGGCGCCGACGGTATTGGCGGGATCGCACGAGAAGCACCGCATGACCCCGCCGTACGTTTTCGACATGCCTAGAAATCGGTCCCGGGTACGAACCGCGAACCTCACCGACAAAGTCGCAGTCATCACCGGCGCCGGCAGTGGCATCGGCCGCGAACTGGCGCTGTCGTGTGCAGCGCGCGGCGCCGACCTGGCCCTGTGCGACATCAACGACAGCGATCTGGCAGACACCGCCGCGACCGCGCGAGGCTTCGGTGCCCGGGTGCTGACCGAGCGCGTCGATGTGTCTGACGCCGAGACGATGTCGCGCTTCGCCCAGGAGACGCTCGACCGTTTCGGTTCGGTCGACCTGTTGATCAACAACGCCGGTGTCGGTCTGGTCGGCGGATTCCTGGATACCAGCGGCAAGGACTGGGACTGGTTGATCGGCGTCAATCTGATGGGTGTGGTGCACGGCTGCAACGCCTTCCTGCCGCCCATGATCGAGGCCGGCCGCGGAGGTCACGTCGTGAATCTGTCGTCGGCCGCCGGTCTACTGGCCAACCCGCAGTTGACCGCTTACAGCGCGACGAAATTCGCGGTGCTGGGGTTGTCTGAGGCGCTGCGCATGGAACTGGCCCCGCACCGCATCGGTGTCACCGCCGTGTGCCCCGGCGTCATCAACACCGCCATCACACAGAACAGCGCTATTCGCGGTGACGGCGACGCCGAGCAACGACGCAACCGGCTGACAGCGACGTATCACAAGCGCGGCTACCCGCCCGAGCGTGTCGCACGCAACATTCTCCGTGCGGTCGACAAGGACCGAGCCGTGGCCCCGATCGCGGCCGAGGCGCATCTGATGTACCTGCTCTCGCGCGCCGCCCCGCCGGTGGCCCGCTGGACCGCCACCCGACTCGCCGAACTTTCGAAGTGATGAGGTATCTGGCATGAAGCTCGAAGGTCGCAGCGTCCTTGTCACAGGTGCCACCGGCGGCATCGGCCGCGCCATCGCCCGTGAAATGGCATCGCGGGGTTGCCTTCTCACGGTCACCGGTCGACGGGAGCCGGAATTGCGCCGGCTGGCCGGCTTGTTGGGTCCGTCCGCGCGCGCGCTGACCGCCGATCTCACCGACCTCGGCGAAGTACGCGATCTGGTGAGCCGAGCTGGTCCGGTGGACGTGCTCGTGGCCAACGCCGGCGTGGGCATTCCGGAGGATCTCGGCATGTTGAGTGACGCACAGATCGAACAGGCGCTCCGCGTCAACCTGTTGGCCCCCGCCGCACTCGCCCGCGCGGTGATGGAGCCGATGCGCGAGCGCGGCCACGGCCACGGCCACATCGTCTTCATCTCGTCGGGCGCCGGACTCATTGCGACACCGGGGAACGGCACCATGTACACGGCCACCAAGTGGGGACTGCGTGGACTCGGGCTGGCTCTCAGACAGGAACTTCGAGGCTCAGGTGTCGGTGTCTCGACCGTCTTCCCCGGACCGGTCCGCGACGCCGGCATGCTGGCCGACACCGGAGTCTCCGTCCCCACACATTTCGGCACCACCTCACCGGAGGATGTCGCCCGCGCGGTGGCCGACGCGGTCGAGCGAGGCAGGGCAGAGACGACCGTCGCGCCGGCCGGGATGCGGATCCTGGTGCGCATCGGCGCGGTGGCACCTCTGTTCATCGGCGACCTCGCGCGGTGGGCAGGGGCGGGGCGGGTCCGCGATGCGATGCTGAACCGGGAGTCGGTCGACTAGGACGTCGGCAGGGCCGAACCGAGTCGGGTTGCGCGCCCGCCGTTTTCGGCCGCCGGTAACGGCGTGGCCGTTGTCTGGTACTCGACTAGGTCGGCGAGCGCCAGTGCGGCGCGGAGTTCGAGGGTGCGCTTGTCGACGGGTCGGTCCAGCAGCTCCTCGGCCTGACGGATCCGGTAGGCGACGGTGTTCTCGTGGACATGCAGCCGCTTGGCGGTTCGGCCGCGGCTGCAGTTCTCGTCGAGAAAGGCGCGCAAGGTGGCGGCGAGCCGGCGGGTGGTTTCGTCCGTCTCGCCGAGCCGACCGAGTTCGCGCCGCACGAACGTTCGCGTCTGTTCGATGTCGACCGTGGCGATGGCGCGCAACGAGACGGCTTGGTATCTGGTCACTGTCCCCACCGGCCGCTGCGCGAGCCGCGCGATCCGTTGCGCTTCGAGCGCTTCGACGTAACTGGACCGCAGGCCCCCCAGCCCGCGGCCGGGCTCGCCGATCGCAACACGGACGCCTGGTGCAGCCGTTGTCCGAATACGTAATTCGTCCAACACCTTTGATGGAACTTCGCTGTGCGAGCTGACCCACGCCGCGACCGACAAGATGCCGAGCGGATACAGCAGCGGGTTCTGGTTGCCGACCGCGGACGCGATGTCGCGGATAGCTGCTTCAAGGATCGCCTGGGTGTTGCGTCCCTCCTCGTGGGTTTCGAGCCAGGCGATGGCGGCGACGTGCCAGCGGCGGACTTCGTGGCGCAAGCGGCGGGTGGCCACGTCGGTGTCGATGGGTTGGCCGGCGAGGATCGTCGTGATCGTATCCACTTGACTGGCCGCTGCGCTGCGTATCCAGCGGTCGCGCTCGACGGCGTAGACCTGCTCGGCCTGACACAAGGCGGCGTCGACGTAGGCGAACATCCACGCCGACCCCAACTCCGCGGCCAGTTTGCGATCGTCGGCGTTGCTCGCGTGCGCATCGAGTATCTCGCTGAAGCAGCGCGCGGTTGCAGCGTGGGCGAGTCGATAGCTGCGCATCAAGGTGGTCAGTTCGACGCCGTGTTGTGCGCCGTCGCGGGCATAAGCGAGAGTCGGTGCGGGAAGATCGGCGGCACCGGCCGGGTCGGCTCCGTCCATCAGCACCGCGGCGAAATCTCGGATGCTGGCCTCGGTGCTCGAGCGGTTGACCTCGAGCGCCTCTGCACTGGCGAGCAGCTCGGGCAGCCGCGCGCTGGTGTGCTCGTTGGCCACGGCGGCGATCTCCGCGGCGCGCTCGGCGAGCTCGGCGGCCGCCGGCCGCAGCACCGTCGCCCATACGCGGCGCTCGTCGTCACGCTGGACACCGTCCCAGCTCGGCTCCATGATCTGCACGGTAGCGCCGCGGGTCCAAGAGTAGTGCGGATATTCGACAACAGCCGGACATGGTGTTGGCGTTGGCGGACAAGAGAAGGTGGGGTCTTCTCGCAGACCATCAATGCATGCGACAACTGACCAGCCTCGACACTCAGTTCCTGGCCATGGAGAACGATCGGGTGCAGGGGCACGTCAGCGTCCTCGGAGTCTACGACGCCCATACCGATTCGGGCCGCCCACTCGATGCAGCGCTGGTCCGTGAGTTGATCAGCCGACGACTGCACCTGCTGCCCACATTCCGCTGGCGGCTGGCACAGGTGCCGCTGTCCCTCGACTACCCATACTGGGTCGACGACGGCACCTTCGACATCGAGTATCACGTCCGGGAACTCGCGCTGCCGGCGCCCGGGAGCGACCGACAGCTCGCCGAACAGGTGGCCCGGATCATCGGCCGCCAGCTCGACCGGGCGCGCCCACTGTGGGAGGTCTACGTCATCGGGGGACTCGACGATGGCCGGGTGGCCGTGCTGACCAAGATGCATCACGCCGCTGTCGACGGGGTGTCGGGCGCCGAGGTCATGAGCATCCTGCTCGACGACACCACCGGCCGCGAAGGCGATCCGGCACCCCCGGTGGTCGCCGAGCCGTTCCCCTCCGATATCCAGATGCTCGGCCGCGGGCTGATCGGCCTGATGTGCCAGCCGCTGCGGGTGATGCGCGCGGGTCCGACCGCGCTGCCGCACCTCGACGACGTCCCGACCATCCGGCACCTACCTGGCGTGAAGCTCGTCGCGCGCACCAGCCGGGCGATCAAGCGCGCGTTGCCGGCCCCGTCCGACGCGCAGCCGGCACCGAGCAGCGACATCACCGCGCCCCGCACCAGATTTCAGGCGCGGGTGTCCCCGCACCGCCGCGTTGCGTTCGGGTCGCTGTCGCTGCGCGACGTCAAGGTGATCAAGAACACCTTCGATTGCACCGTCAACGACGTCGTAATCGCGATCTGCACCTCGGGACTGCGCTGCTGGCTGGCCGAGCGCGGCGAACTGCCCGACGAGCCACTCGCCGGCTTCGTGCCGATGTCGGTGCGGACTCCCGAGCAGAAGGGCACCTTCGGCAATCGGGTGTCGGTGTTGCTCACCGAGCTCCCGACGGATGAGGCCAACCCAGTACAGCGGTTGGCCCGCATCAGCGACGCGATGCGGGCGGCGAAGGAGCGTCACCGCGCGTTGCCGGCGTCGTTGTTGCAGGACGCCAACCACTTCATCCCGCCCGCCCTGCTGGCCCAAGCCGCCCGCGCAACCTCGCGGTTGGCGGGTGTGCGCGGGCTGAATCAGCCCGCGAACGTGATGATTTCGAACGTTCCCGGTCCGTCGACTCCGCTGTATCTGGGTGGCGCCCGCCAGAACGCCCAATTCCCGGTTTCCGGTGTGCTGGACGGCATCGGCATCAACATCACCGTGATGAGCTACCAGGACTCGCTCGAGTTCGGCATCGTCGTCGACCGCGAACTGGTCGACGATGCCTGGCCGATTCTCGACGCCCTACGCGCCGGACTGGCCGAACTCGTCGACCTCGCCTCCGCGAACACCGCACCACCGCCCGTCACTCCCCTCCACGCCAAGGCGTCGACCCGTAGGAAGGCCACCCCATGAACGCCGACATCGCCAGCAGCAGCATGGACCACCATCAGCTCACACTGACCGACATCGTCGAGCGGGCCGAGCGGTTCCACACCGGTCAGGGCGTGATCTCGCGTCGGCCATCCGGTGCGGTCAGCAGAACGACCTTCGGTGAATGCGCCACGCGCGCACATCGACTCGCGGGTGCGCTGCGGTCGCTGGGCATCGGCGACGGGGACCGGGTCGCCACGCTGATGTGGAACCAGAGCGAGCACCTAGAACTGTACTTCGCGGTGCCGGCGATGGGGGCGGTCATCCACACCCTCAACCCGCGGCTGTTCCCCGACGAACTGGGCTTCATCGTCAACGACGCCGCGGACAAGGTGATCGTCGTCGACGAGTCGCTGCTCGAGGTATTCGAGAGCTTCCGCGCCACACATGATTTCGCGCATGTCATCGTCGTAACGCACACCGGTGAGGCACCCGCGGGAACGCGGGACTACGAGTCGCTGCTGGCGAGCGCCGAGCCGGTCGAGTGGCCTGCGCTGGATGAGCGTCAGCCGGCGGCGATGTGCTACACCTCCGGCACGACCGGCCGACCCAAGGGCGTCGTGTACTCCCACCGCGCCCTGGTGCTGCACTCGCTCGTCGCCGCACTGCCCGACCAGCTGGCGGTATCCGCCAGGGACACCGTGCTTCCCGTCGTGCCGATGTTCCACGCCAACGCGTGGGGCCTGCCGTACGCCGCCGCTCTGGCGGGCGCCCGGCTGGTGTTGCCAGGTCCGCACCTGGATCCCGAGAGCGTGCTGGACCTGTGTGCGGAAGAGCACGTCACGATGGCCGCGGGCGTTCCCACGGTGTGGATGGGCATGCTCGCGGCTCTCGACGCCGAGCCCACCCGATGGAAGTTGCCCGAGCTGGACCGGCTGATCGTCGGAGGTGCGGCGGTGCCGCGGTCGATGTTCGAGGGTTTCGACCGCCACGGGCTGACCGTCGTACAGGCGTGGGGAATGACCGAGACCGCCCCCCTGGGCGCGGTCTGCCGGCCGCCGGGACATCTGGACTCGTGCGAACAGGACGAGCGGTACGCCTACCGCACCCGCCAAGGCGTCGCCAGCCCGTTCTTCGACATCCGTGCCCGCGACGACAACGGCGAGACCATCGCCTGGGACGACGCGGCCATGGGTGAACTCGAGGTGCGCGGACCCTGGGTGGCCGCCGGCTACCACGGCGGCCGGGGTGCAGAGAACTTCACCGACGACGGCTGGTTCCGCACCGGCGACGTGGTGCGCATCGATCCGCGCGGCTGCATCCGCATCTGCGACCGCTCCAAGGACCTCGTCAAGTCCGGCGGTGAGTGGATCTCCTCGGTCGACCTGGAGAACCAGCTGATGTCGCACCCTTCGGTCGCCCAGGCGGCCGTGATCGCCGTGCCCGACGACCGTTGGGGCGAGCGCCCACTCGCCGTCGTGGTGCTGCGGGACGGTGCCGGGGCATCGGCGGAAGAACTGCGCGAACACCTCGCCCAGGAGTTCGCCAAGTGGCAACTGCCCGATCGCTTCGAGTTCATCGCAGCGCTTCCGTGCACCGCCACCGGCAAGTTCAAGAAATCCGAGCTGCGAACGATGTTCGCGACCACCTGATAGGAACCGAAATGAAACGCTTCGACATCACCCAGACCAACCGCGCCGTGGAGCGCCTGATCGAGACGACGGACAACCCACGCCATCGTTATCTGCTGCACGCCTACAACCGGCACCGCTACCTGGAGATGGCAGGCCGCTACCAGGAGATCTTCGCACCCGACATGACCGTCGAGGACCCCGTCTACCACTTCACCATGCTGGGCAAGACCCTCACGCTCGAGGGCGCCGAGGCGGTCAAGGCCGTTTATCACGAGTGGTCGGCGTCCGCGCAGTGCATCTTCTACGCCGAGGACGAGAAGCTGGCGGTCAGCGACCACATGATCGTGTCCACGGCGCTGATCTATCAGCAGACACCGGGTCACGTGCTGGCGGCCGAGGGCGTCGCAGTGGACCCTGACGACTACTACCTGGTGAAGACGGCCGAGCACATGATCTGGCCGTACGACGACCGGGGCCGGCTGATCGGCGAGGACGTCTGGGAGTACGACGACACGGTGCGCGAGATCATCCCGTTGCACCCCGCTGACGTCCTCAACGCCGAGCAGTCGGCCAAGCTGCTGGATCCTCTGATCAAGCCGCTACCGTCACACAATCCCTTCATCGACCGACACGCGAATGCCACGTGACTTCTCTACAGTGACAACGCACGCGCATGCGGCGAAGGGACGAAGATGACCAACGATGTCGTGGCTCCGAAACTGCCCGGCGGTGAGACCCTGCCGTTCGCACCCGTGCCCTCGGCGAGTGTCGCCGGACGCACACTGCAGGAGTCCACATACGCCCAGCGCGTCGTCCCGCGGCGCCTGGGCGACGGAGCGCCCAACGTGGTGATCGTGCTGATCGACGATGCGGGTCCGGGTCTGCCGACGACGTTCGGCGGTGAGGTCCGCACCGACACCATGGACCGCATCTGCTCGGAGGGTTTGTCCTACAACAGGTTCCACACCACCGCGATGTGCTCACCCACCCGGGCGTCGCTGTTGACCGGGCGCAACCACCACGAGATCGGCAACGGCCAGATCGCCGAGTTGGCCAACGACTGGGACGGCTACGCCGGCAAGATCCCGCGCAGCAGCGCGACGATGGCCGAGGTACTCAAACAGTACGGCTACGCCACGTCGGCGTTCGGCAAGTGGCACAACACCCCGGCCGAGGAGACGACGGCCGCCGGTCCATTCGAGAATTGGCCCACCGGGCTGGGATTCGAGTACTTCTACGGCTTCCTCGCCGGCGAGGCATCGCAGTACGAACCGCATCTGGTACGCAACACCACGGTGGTCGCTCCCCCGAAGACGCCGGAGGAGGGCTACCACATGTCCGAGGATCTGGCCGACGACGCCATCGGCTGGCTGCGCCGCCACAAGGCGTTCAACACCGACAGGCCGTTTTTCATGTACTGGGCCAGCGGTTGCCTGCATGGCCCGCACCACATCATGAAGGAGTGGGCCGACCGCTACGCCGGCCAGTTCGACGACGGCTGGGACGCCTACCGCGAGCGGGTGTTCGCCCGCGCCAAGGGGAAGGGCTGGATTCCACAGGACTGCCGACTCACCGAGCGCGACCCCGCGCTGGCCTCCTGGGAGAGCATCCCCGACGACGAGAAACCCTTCCAACGCCGACTGATGGAGGTGGCGGCCGGGTACGCCGAGCACGTCGACGTGCAGGTCGGCCGCATCGCCGACGAGCTCGACCGACTGGGATACGGGGAGAACACGCTCTTCTTCTACATCTGGGGCGACAACGGTTCATCCGGCGAGGGGCAGAACGGCACCATCGCAGAACTGCTGGCGCAGAACGGCATTCCGACCACCGTCCGCCAGCACATCGACACCCTCGAACAGCTGGGCGGCCTGGACGTGCTGGGGTCGCCGCTGGTTGACAACCAGTACCACGCGGCATGGGCGTGGGCGGGCAGCACGCCGTACAAGGGAATGAAACTGTTGGCATCGCATCTCGGCGGCACCCGCAACCCGATGGCGGTCAAGTGGCCTGCCAAGGTCGAGCCCGACCCAACTCCTCGCGACGTGTTCCTTCACTGCAACGACATCGTCCCTACCGTCTACGACATCATCGGCATCGTCGCGCCGCGCACCGTCAACGGAGAACCGCAGATCCCGATAGCCGGGGCGAGCTTCGCCCAGACGCTGGTCGACCGCGCCGCGCCCGGTGGGAAGCCGACCCAGTACTTCGAGATCATGGGCAGCCGGGCGATCTACCACGACGGCTGGCTCGCGTCCGCGCGCGGTCCTCGGCTGCCGTGGGTGCCCGGTGCGCCCGAGGGCATCGAGTCGTGGACTCCCGACGACGACCAGTGGGAGCTCTACCACCTCGACGAAGACTGGTCGCAGTCAACGGACCTCGCCGAGCAGCACCCCGACAAGCTGGGCCAGATGCGGGAGATGTTCGCGATCGAGGCCGCCCGGAACTCGGTGCTGCCCGTCGGCGGCGGGCTGTGGGTCCCCGTCTATCACCCCGAGTTACGCATCGCGCCGCCCTACCGGGAATGGGAGTTCTCCGGCGACACCGTCCGGATGCCCGAATTCTGTGCACCCGCATTGGGAAACAAGAACAACACGGTGACCATCGAAGCCGATCTGCCCGAAAGCGCCAACGGCGTGCTGTACGCACTCGGGGCGGCCGCCGGCGGGCTGACGTGTTACCTGGACGAGGGTCACCTGTGCTACGAGTACAACCTGTTCATCCTGCAGCGCACCAAGATTCGCTCGACAACAAAGCTGCCCGCCGGGCCCGCGACGATTATCGTCGAGACGCACTACGCCGAGCAGCGCCCAGGCGGCCCGCTTGCCGTCACGCTGCGGGTCGACGGTGTGGTGGTAGGGCAGGCACAGGTACCCGTCAGCGCACCGCTGCTTTTCACCGCCAACGACTGCCTCGACATCGGGATATGTCTGGGATCGCCCGTCTCGCTGGATTACCGCGAGCGGGCCCCCTTCCCCTTCGAGGGGCACATCCACGGCGTCCACGTCGCGTACACGTGAGCCGCGACTCCCGCACTTCCGCACCAGCGCTCCTTCGCGATTGCTCTTTGCGCAATGCTGGTCGGCATTGGCTGAGCCGCTGCTAGAAGTGGCTGACGGCGTTTTCACGCATTGCGATCAGTCCCCCGCGCGGGTTCGAGTCCCGTCAGCCACCCGGACGGCAACGGGCCCGCACGTAATGTGCGGGCCCGTTTCTCGTCGACGCGTCAGAGGGCATCAAAGGTTGGCGTTACCGGCCTTCCACTGGTCCCACGGGATGTTCCAGTCGCCGAGACCGTCGGTGCCCGGCAGCGTGGACCCGACGGTGTTGACGATCTGCACCACGTCGCCGCGCTTGGAATTGTTGTAGAACCACTGCCCATTGCTGGTACTGACGTTGATGCAGCCGTGGCTGACGTTGCTGTAGCCCTGGCTGCCCACCGACCACGGCGCGGCGTGCACGTAGATCCCGCTGTAAGAGATCTGCGTGGCCCAACTGACTTCGGTGCGGTAGCCGTTGGCCGAGTTGGTCGGCACGCCGTAGGTCGAGGAATCCATGATCATGAACGACCGCCGGTCCCCCACGAGGTAGGTGCCGTTGTTGGTGGGCGTGCTGTTCTTGCCCATCGACACCGGCATGGTCTTGATCACCTCACCGTTGCGGGTCACCGTGAGCGTCTTGGTGCTGTCGTCAACGGTCGTGATGACCTCGTCGCCGATGGTGAAGCTGGTCTTGACGTTGTCCTGGCCGAACAGGCCGTCGCCCAGATCCACGCCGTAGGTGTTGACCGCGACATCGACCTTGGTGCCGGGCTTCCAATACGCGGCCGGGCGCCAGCGCACCTCCTGGTTGTTCAACCAGTAGAAGGCGCCCTCGACCGGCGGCTCGGTGGTGATCTTTATCGCCTTCTGCGCGGCCACCCGGTTCGGGATGTTCTCGTCGAAGCGGATAGCGACCGGCTGGCCGACGCCGACGACCTCGCCGTCGTTGGGCAGGACGTACGGCATCGTCAGGTTCTCGGGCGAATGCGTCTCGAAGGTCATCTTGCGGCTGGTCGCGCCGCCGAGGCCGAGCGACTCCGCGGTCACCGTGTAGCTCTTGTTGTAGCCGAGCGGCTCGGTGGTCGACCACGTCAGGCCGTCACGGCTCAGCACACCGTCGACCGGTTCGCCGTTTTCGTTGACCATGCTCACTGCACCCAGCACCCCGTCCTCGGCACTGACGGTCACCGGCGAGTCCACGCTGACGCCGACGGCGCCATCGGTCACCGACGCCGTGAGCTTGGGCACGAGCAGGTCGCCGAACGGCGTTCCCTTGTCCGCTATGACCTGCGGTTGAGTCGGCTCGCCGCTGCCGCCGCAGGCGGACAGGCCCAACATCACGGCGGGGATAAGCGCTAGGGCCGCCCATCGCACGCGTCGACGCTGACGGGCCACTGAACGGACTCGCCACATAATTAACTCCACCTCGCAGACGGGAACAAATACGATTTCTGGCAACAGTCTAAGGGCAATTTCGACCTCGGGTGTGACGACCGCGTCACTGCCCGCGCTCGGCCGGGCTCGGATTTCACCCAGTGCCAAGGGGCCTGTTATTGTCGCACACGCGCGCCGTTAGCTCAGTTGGTAGAGCAGCTGACTCTTAATCAGCGGGTCCGGGGTTCGAAACCCTGACGGCGCACCACGACCTCCTTCTCGGTCGGCTCACGCGGCCGGGCGCAGCCTGAGCCAATCACCTTTGCGGGTTCTTTTCCCTGGATCGGGGACCAAATAACCCTATCGTTGCCGCTTGCTTTGCCGTAAATTACCGCAGGTGATCCTGCTCCCGGCGGCGAAAGTGTGCTGAAATCGACACTTGCGTGCATTATTGCTTCGGCATTCGCCTCGATGAACCGTTGCGGAAGCGAACCGTGCTGACGACGATCGCCGTTTCCAGCTGCTGCGAAGCGGGTAGCTCTGCTAGAGTGCTATTAGCTGAAACAGCGGCTGCCCGCGCAGGGGCAGCGGGGTATCAAGGGGAACGGGGACTTAGCTGATGGCGCAGAGTCCTGAGCCGTTTACGACTGATGCACTCAGGGAAGTTTCGTACGCCGAGGTAACTACGCAGAACCTCGTGGCGGTTTACGCCTGCGGCAGGATCGGCCGGATCGCCAACCCGCCCACCTTCTCGTTGACCGACTGGTTCCGCACCGCCCGGCGCCGCCGCGCGGACCGCCTCAACGCCGCCTGACTCGTCGCACGATCAGCACGAACACAACCGCGCCCACGCCGGCAAGCGACGCCGCGACGGCCGGTTTCTTGACGAATCGCATCGCCGCAGACTTGGCGTCTTCGGCCAGCCGGCTGGGATTGGCGCGCTCGGCCAGCGTGTCCACCGTCGACGCGAGTTGCTCCCGCGCTTGATCGATCTCCCGCTTGATGGTGTCGGGATCGCGGTCCGCCACGTGCGCCTCCAAGCCGCTTCGGTGTCGCTGCTCCCGGACGGAGCCTGCCGATCTACCCTAAAGCAGCCTGCGCTCCAAGCAGCGCACCGGTCGACAAGAAGGGATGGCCGCGCGTGCCAGAGACTCCGCGACTCGAGGTCGGCGACAAAGCTCCGCCGTTCAGCCTGCCCGACGCCGACGGCAATCCCGTGAAGCTCTCCGACTACCGGGGCCGAAAGCTCGTCGTCTACTTCTACCCGGCCGCCTCGACGCCCGGCTGCACCAAACAGGCGTGCGCCTTTCGCGACAGCTTGAGCGAGCTCAACGACGCAGGGATCGACGTCGTCGGCATCTCCCCCGACAAGCCGGAGAAGTTGGCCAAGTTCCGCGACAACGAGAAGCTGACGTTCCCACTGCTGTCGGACCCCGATCGCGAGGTGCTTACCGCCTGGGGTGCTTTCGGGGAGAAGACGATGTACGGCAAGACCGTTCAGGGCGTGATTCGCTCGACGTTCGTGGTCGACGAGAAGGGGAAGATCGCCCACGCGCAGTACAACGTCAAAGCCGCCAACACGGCGTCGTTCATCGTCAAGAAGGTCCTGACGCCCTCGGCGTCAGACTAACGTCGGCGGCCGGCCCGTCATCGATGCGCCCGGCGTCAAGTCGTTGCGGCGTCCCGCAATTGGGCGTACGCCGCTTCGATTGCGTTGCCGAGTCCGGTGATATCCGGCAACGCCGTGGGATCGGTGCACAGGCCGATTCCCATGTCGCCGGCGTAGGAGATCGCGCTTATCCGCAACGCGTGGTGGGCGGCCGGCTCGGACGACGAGAACAGATGTCGCACCCCGCGGCCCAGGACCCGCACCGTCTCCCGCGGCCCCGGCACGTTCGAGATCGACACGTCGAACTCGTGCGCGCTGCCGGCGAGACGGTTCGCCACCGAACCGATGTGCTTCATCCGTCCCAGCGCGTGGAACAGTTCGAACATCTCGTCGGCGTCGTCGAGCTGCTTTCGCCGACGGGTCTCGGCGCTGATCCGGTCCAGCCGTGCCAGTGGGTCGGCCTGGTCGAGCGGCAGATCGATGTTGAGAAACGAGTCGCGGTTGCCAGCCTCGGCGGTGTCCTCGTCACGATGGTGCAGGCTGACCGGGATCTGCGCACGCAGAGTCCGCCCCGCCGACGCACCAAGCCAGGTCTGTAACCCGCCCGCGACGGTGGCCAGCAGCACATCGTTGACCGTGGCACGGGTGGGCCTGCCGGCGCCGATCTCCTTGAGCTCGGCAAGCGGCGCCACCGCGAAGGCCAGCTCGCGCGCGATCGTCACCGGCCGGTCAAGCGGAGCGCGTCCCCCCGGGTGAACCAATTCGCGAAGGACGGCGCCAGGCATTCGACGGACCTCGGTCAGCCGAGCCGGTTGCGCGGGCTCCCGCAGACCGGGCCGCGATCCCGCCGTCTGATCGAGGTGGGAATCGAAGAGCACATCGTTCAGGAATCGGACGCCCGCGATCCCGTCGGCCATCGCGTGGTGGATGCGCGCCGCTATTGCTTCCCGGCCATCCGCCAACCGGCCGATCACGTCGAAGGTCCACAGCGGACGGCCGCGGTCGAGGTGCTCGGACATGAGCGCACTGACGATGCGCCATAGGTCTTCGGTCGAAACACATTGTGGCGCAGCGGGTCGCCGGACATGGTCGCGGATGTCGAAGTCGGCAGCGGAAACCCAATGCGGCTCGGCCCCGGTGGTGTCCACGCGGTGAGTCGCCCGCGGCTGGCCCGACAGCCGCTCGGAGACGGAGGCGCGCAAGGCGTCGATGTCGAGCGCGCCGTCGCCGGGTTCGAGAACGACGAGTTTGAGGGTGTGGCCGGCGATCGACGCCGACTCCAGATTCAGGATGCGGGCGTCATCCGCCGACAGACGGTCCGGATCGTCGTGATCGTCACGCACGGTGTTGGGCCAGTCGCGCCAGCAGCAACGCCTCGGAAACGGCCGCCCGCTCCAGCACGCCCAGATGCAGGCTTTCGTTGACACTGTGCGCTTGGGTCGCAGGATCCTCCACCCCCGTCACCAGGATCTTGGCCGACGGGAACGCCGCGGCGAACTCGGCGATGAACGGGATCGAGCCCCCGACCCCGGTGTCGACGGGATCGACACCCCAGCCCTCGCGGAAGGCCGACCTGGCGGCGTCGTAGACCGGCCCACTGGTGTCGATGGCGTACGGCTGACCGAGATCACCTGGCGTCACGCTCACGTGGGCTCCCCACGGCGCATGCTGTTCCAGGTGACGGGTCAGCGCCTTCATATGCTCGGCGGCGTCACCGTCGGGCGCCACGCGCATGCTGACCTTGGCCCTGGCGCGCGGGATCAGCGTGTTCGACGACTTGTCGATGGGCGTGGTGTCGATGCCGATCACGGTGATCGCGGATTTCGCCCATAATCGTTGCGGCACAGTGCCCGTGCCGATCGGAGACACGCCGTCGAGCAGTCCGGCCTCCTCGCGCACCCGCTGAAGCGGATAGTCGACATCGGCGGCCGTGCCTTGGTGCACACCCGCCACCGCGACGTTGCCGTCGTCGTCGTGAAGGCTGGCCAGCAGGCGTACGAGCACACTGAGCGCATCGGGCACGACCCCGCCCCACAGCCCGGAGTGCAGACCGTGATCGAGCGTGGCGACCTCGACGATGCAGTCGGCCAACCCGCGCAGCGACACCGTCAGCGACGGCACCTCGGTGCTCCAGTTGTCGGAGTCGGCGATGACGATCACGTCGGAGGCCAGTGCGTCACGGTGAGCGGCCAACAGTCGCGACAGCGACGGTGAACCCGACTCCTCCTCGCCTTCGACGAAGACCGTGACGCCGACCGGCGGGTTGCCCCCGTGCGCCCGGAAAGCTGCCAGATGCGTTGCGATTCCGGCCTTGTCATCGGCAGTGCCGCGGCCGTACAGCCGGCCGTCGCGCTCGGTCGGCTCGAACGGCGGCGAGTTCCATTGCGCCGGGTCGCCCTCTGGCTGCACGTCGTGATGCGCATAGAGCAGCACCGTCGGCGCCCCCGGCGGTGCGGGGTGCCGGGCGATGACCGCGGGCGCCCCGCCTTCGCTGACGATCTGCACGTCGCCAAAGCCCGCCTCGGTCAACAGCCTGGCCGTCGCGTCGGCGCTGCGCTGCACTTCACTGCGGCGGGCCGGGTCGGCCCACACCGACTCGATGCGCACGAGGTGCTCGAGATCGCGCCGGACCACGGGCAGCACCTCACGAACCCGCTCGACGAGGTCATCCATCACACCGACGCTAGCCGCGAAACCGTATTCCGGCAGGCCTCCACTCGCACTTTCTCGGCTGCGACGCAGTTTCGCGAAGTTACCGTTCCTCGAGGATGGCGACCGCCGCCGCGGTGTCGGCCTCGTGGGTCAGCGACAGGTGGATCGTCACGTCGCTCAGGTGCTCGGCGATCGCGCCGGACAGCCGCACCTTCGGCCTCCCCCACATGTCGGTGATGACCTCGATGTCGCGGTGGATGCCCTCGGGCAGCATCGGCCGTTTGGCGAACCGCGAACCCGACCACGCCTTGATGACTGCCTCCTTGGCCGCCCAGCGCGCCGCGAGATGGCGCGCCGCCGAAGAACTCGCATCGGCGGCGTGGCGCCGCTCGCCGGGGGTGAACGTCTCGGAGAACACCGTGCCGGGCTGGTCGACCTGTTCGGCGAAGTCGGGAATGAAGACCAGGTCGATCCCCACTCCGACAATCGCCATGGACGACACGCTACTTCAGCGCCCGTCGGGCAGGTACACGCCGTCGACACCGAGTCGCGACCCCGCGCTGAGCAGCATCTCGGCCTCTTGCGGCTTCTCCGGAGCGTCGGAGGAGAACCGGCGGTCGGCGGGCTTCTCATACAGCGGCCGCCCACCGGCGATCGCCGATGTCAGCCGGTGTTGGCCGGCCAGCACGCGGGCGTCGGCGCGCTGCGTGTAGTCCGCCCGCTGCTGCGGGCTCAGCGCCGCCAGGAACGCCTGTGGATGCACCAAGGCGATGAGACCCGACACATGGCCGAAGCCCAGACTCGTGATCAGACCTGCCTTGAGCGGGAATTTCTCCCTGAATCGGAGCGTATCGCGCACCCACACGAAGTGCGCGGAACCGGCCATCTCATCGTCGACGCAGTCCAGGCTGCGGTTCGGCGGGATGACTCCGTCGCGCAGGATTTGACACAGTCCCATCATCTGGAACGCGGCCGCGCCGCCCTTGGCGTGACCCGTCAAACTTTTCTGGGAGACCACGAACAGCGGTGCACCTTGCGACCGGCCCATCGCGTCGGCAAGCCGTTCGTGCAGCTCGGTTTCGTTGGGATCGTTCGCCAGTGTCGATGTGTCGTGCTTGGACACGACGGCGATGTCGTCGGGTCCGACACCGAGCTTGCGCAGCGAGCGTGCAAGCTGCGACTCCGGCCCACCGCGTCCCGCACCCAGGGCACCGAGCCCCGGAGCCGGGATCGACGTGTGCACTCCATCACCGAACGAGGACACATACGCGACCACGGCCAGCACGGGAAGTCCCATCCTGAGCGCAAGGTCGCCGCGGGCCAGCAATATCGTGCCCCCGCCCTGGCCCTCGACGAAGCCGAGCCGCCGACGATCGTTCGCACGCGAGAACTTCGAGTCGCTGATGCCCTTCGCCCGCATCATCTCGGTGTCGGCGGTCGCCGCCATGTCACCGAAGCCGATGACGGCCTCGAGCGTCGTGTCGTCGTAGCCGCCGGCGACCACGAAGTCGGCCTTGCCCAATGTGATCTTGTCGACGCCCTCCTCGACGGAGATGGCCGCCGTCGCGCAGGCACCGACCGGGTGGATCATGGCGCCGTAGCTGCCGACGTAGGACTGCACGACGTGTCCGGCGATGACGTTCGGCAACACCTCCTGCAGGATGTCGTTCGGCTTGTTCTGGCCGAGCAGGTTGCCGTGGTACATCGTCTGCATCGACGTCATGCCACCCATGCCGGTGCCTTGCGTGCTGGCCACCATGCTCGGGTGCACCCACCTCATCAGCTCGGTGGGACTGAAGCCTGCCGACAAGAACGCGTCGACCGTGGTGACGAGGTTCCATAGCGCCAGCCGATCGATCGAGTTCGTCATGTCCGGGCTCACGCCGTAGACCCTCGGATCGAACCCGGTCGGGATCTGGGCGCCGACGGTTCGCGACAGCTTGACCTTGCGCGGTATTCGGACCTCAGTGCCCGCCTTACGAGTGACCTGCCAATCACTGCTGTCGGGCAGCGGGGCGATCACGGTGTGCTCCGGGTCGAACTGCATGAATCCTCGGGCCTCGGCTTCCGACGACACCACGAAGGTGAAGTCCTTGTCGAGGAATACCGAAACCAACAGGGGTGACGCGTGATCGGGATCGATGGCGCCGTCGTCGACCCACTCCCGAATGCCGACGCGGTCCACCACCGGATCGTGGTAACGCTCGACGAGTTCGCTCTCGTCGACAAGGTCGCCGGTTTCGGTGTCGTACCATCCCGGCTTCGGATCGTCCTCCCACTTGACCAGCCCGGTGGTCCACGCCAACTCGAGCACACCGGCGGCCGACAGCTCGTTGTCGACCTCCATCTCGAAGCGGGTCCGCGACGAGCCGTACGGTCCGATCTCGGCGCCGCCGACGATCACCACCATGTCGGCCGGATCGACGTCGAGGTCGTCCCACGCCGGCGGCGGTGCGGCCCGGTAGCCGCGCGGCGGTGATGGCAGTGCCCGGATGGCGCCTTCGTCTTCGGAGTCGTCGGCTCCGCCTTCTCCGGCCCCGGCGACCATCTCCTCACGCGCCTTGGCGGCGAGCTCGGCCATGTCGAGCTCCACCTCGGCCAGGCCACCGGTCATGTCGACCTGCAGCGGCTCGCGGGCGGCGGCGACCTTGGATTCGATGTCGCACAGCGACAGCAGCATGCCCGCCATCTCGTCGGTGGTGTAGGTCTGGACGCCGGCCTGTTCCACCGCGCCGACGATCGCGTCGTTGTGGCCCATCAGCCCGGTGCCCTTGGTCCAGCCGATCAGCGCATGCGCCAGCGAAACCCGCTGCGCCCACGATGATTCGGCCTTCCACCTGGTGACCAGCGCGTCGAGCGCGGACTTCGCCTCGCCGTAGGCGCCGTCACCGCCGAACATGCCGCGGTTGGGTGAACCGGGCAGCACGACGTGCAGACGCGCGGCGATGTCGCGTTCGGCGCCGATGTGGGACAGTCCGGCGATCAGCCGCTGCACCGCCCACAGCAACACCTTCATCTCCATCTCGGCGCGCGACCCGGCCTCCGAGAGGTCCCCGGCCACGCGCGGCGCGGCAAACGGGAACAGCAGCGTCGGGGTCTGCGCGTCCTTGAGGTGAATCGACTGCGGCCCAAGGCTTTCGGTTTGCTCGGTACCCACCCACGAGACGAGCGCGTCGATATCGGTGTAGGACGCCATGTTCGCAGGCACCACCCACAGCTTGGCCTCGAAGCGGGCGTTGTCGCGGTAGAGGGTGCGGTAGAACGCCAGCCGGTCGTCGTCGAGCTTGGACGTCGTCGCGATGACTGTGGCGCCGCCGTCGAGCAGCTGTGCCACCACCGACGCCGCGATCGATCCCTTGGACGCGCCGGTCACCACCGCGACCTCGTTCCAGTAGCAACCCTTGCCCGGGTTCTCCGCACCTGCCGCCGCGCGCCCGTAGAGCGACGCGTGGATGGTGCGCCCGGCGGCCAGGGCCTTACCCTGCCACCAGGTCGCTTGGGTGCCCACGACGTGGCCGGCGCCCTCGAAGCGCTCCGAGAGCCGGCTCCAGTCGGCGTCGATCTCGTCCTCGTCGAGCAGCCAGAGCTTCGCCAGGTCCTCACGCGCGCTGGCCCAGCGGTCGTCGAACAGCACCGCCTTGCGGCCGTCGAACACCGGAGCCACCAAACGGGGCCAGTCCGAACCCAGTTCGGCGGTCACCAGGTCGATGAGCTCGGCGTCGGTGGCCTCCGGAACCGGAACGGGAGTGTCGAGACCCAGCTGGCCGAGGATCATGCGGGCCGCCGAGGCCAGCACGCCGTTGCGGCCGGTGACCTGTTCGGCGAACTCGGTCAGCGCGGCCGAGTCGACCACGCCGCCCCCGCCTCCTGCCGCCGATGGCAGCGACACCGACACACCGCGTCGCGCCGCCACCGTAGTGACGGCGCCGTCTATGACCTTGTCGACGGTGGCGGCGTCGGCGAGCGCGCCGTCGTGCAGACCGCCCAGGTCACCGCCGCGCACGCTCGACCCTTCCCGGGTGCCCAGCGCCACCTCGACGGTGACGTGCTTGGCCCAGCCGTCGCCGAGTTCCCAGGTCTTCTTGACCCTTTCGGCGATGTAGCCGGGACGCTTGCCCGACGGCCCGAGCACGGTCCGCAACTGGTCGTTGATCGCGTCGGACAGCACCGGCCCGAACGGCTTGTAGGTCCGCGCCAGCTTGGTGACCTGGCCCTTGAGCCCGGCCAGATCCGCTTCTGCCGCGCCGTCGATGGCGCCGAGGTTGAGCTCGGAGCCGAGGTCGACGAGCAACTGGTTGCGCCGCGACGACGCACCGTCGGTGATCGACTCGATGGAGTCCAGTGGCTCGATCTGGTCGATGCGCATCTTCGCCGACAACGCGATCAGCGCCATGGTGGCGTCCGCGGCGTCGTAGCCGATGTCGTCCGGGCGGGGGCCACCGGTCGGTGCTGCGGGCGCCGGCGCCGGGGCCGACGGTGCCGTGTCCGTCGCGGGCGCGGCGGCGACCGGAGCGGCCTCTTCCTCGTCGGCCTCGGGCTCAGGGTCGGTGTCGGTCGCGAACAGCACGGCCGCATCCCGCTCCGAGTTCAGCACTTCGGTTGTGCTGTGCGAATACTCGGGCAGCTTGAGTGTGTTGGCCGCCAGGCCGGCCACCGTCGGCGAGGACTTCACGCCGATCTCGACGAACCGTTCGATGCCCAGGCCACCGGCGGCCTCCTCGATGAAGAGCAGGTCCTGAGTCTCGATCCAACGCACCGGGCTGGCGAACTGCCAGGCGAGCAGCTCGATGACCACCTTGCGGCACAGCTCGGCCGGCTTCTCGTTTCGCCACGTGTCGTAGTCGGCGAGGATTTCGTCGAGCGGTTCGGCGGGCACCAGATCGCGGATCTCCTCGATGAAGTCGCGGTCGAGGGTGAACGGCCGCGGCACCAGGTTCGGGATGTACTTACCGATGATCAGGTCCGGATCCTGGTCGCGGGGCATCACCCGCTCCAGCGAACGACGGAAGTCGGCGACCCCGACGCGCAGCACCGACGAGTGGAACGGCACATCGATACCCGGCACCAGGATGAACGAGCGCTTGCCGCCGGTGATCTCGCGGCGCCGCTCGACCTCCTCCTCCAGCGCCTCGAGCCCGCGCACTGTGCCCGCGATCGCGTACTGCGAGCCGCGCAGGTTGAAGTTCACGATCTCCAGAAACTCACCGGCATTCCGGGAGACGTCGGCGACGAATTGCTTGACGTCGGCGTCGTCGAGGTCGATCTGCGACGGCCGGATCGCGGCCAACCGGTAGTTCGACCGGCCGAGGTGGTCACGCGGCACGATGTCGTGCATCTTGCTGCCGCGGTGGAACACCACCTCGAGCAATGCTTCCAACTCGTAGACGCCGGACACACACGCCAGCGCGGTGTACTCGCCGACGGAGTGGCCGCAGGCTATCGCGCCCTCGACGAATGCGCCCTGCTCGCGCATCTCGGCCACCTGAGCGGCGGCCACTGTCGCCATGGCGACCTGGGTGAACTGGGTGAGGAACAGCACGCCGTCGGGATGGTGGTAGTGCACCCCGCTGGCGATCAGGCTGGTCGGGTTGTCGCGCACCACATGCAGCACCGAGAAGCCCAGCGTGTCGCGGGTGAACTTGTCGGCCGTGTCCCACACCTTGCGGGCGGCCTTGGAGCGGGCCCGGACCTCCATGCCCATGCCCCTGTGCTGAATGCCCTGGCCGGGGAACGCGTAGACGGTCTTGGGCGCGGCCAGCTGGGCCGTCGCCGACATCACGAGGTCACCCGCGGAACTACTCCCCTGGCTCGCTTCGCTCGCTGCCCGCCGAATCTTGGCGGTCACCTCCACGATCTCTGCGCCCCGGTCGATTCCGACCCGGTCGACGCGGAAGTCCACCTCGTCGCCGGGCTGCACCATGCCGAGGAAGCGCGATGTCCAGCCGACCACCCGCGCCGGGGGTGCGGGCCTGCCGTCGGTGGCGGTGACTACGTGCTGGGCGGCCGCGGACAGCCACATGCCGTGCACGATGGGCGACTTCAGCCCGGCCAGCAGGGCCGCGGCGCGATCGGTGTGGATCGGGTTGTGGTCCCCCGACACCACGGCGAACGCGCTCATGTCAGTCGGCGCGGCCACGGTGACGTCTCGGCGGCGGCGCCGCGGGGTGTCGGTCGCGTTGTCGGTGATCGCACCACCGGCCCGCGGCGGGTCGGCGAGTTCGGCCGCACCCGTGCGGCCGCGGATCGCGAAGCGCTCCTCGAGGGTGGCCAGCAGGTTGCCGCCGGCATCGCGAATCTGCACGTGCACCGGCACGACACGGCCGTACTCGGTGTCGGTGGCCGCCGAACCCGTTGCGGTGACGGTCAGTTCGGTGCGCGTCTTGGGCATCTGGGTCAGCAGATGGGCGGCGTGGTCGAGGTGCACCAGGCTCAGCAGACCCTCGACGACCGGGAGACCGTCGTCGGTGACGGCCGTGCCGATCGCCGCGAACACCGCGGGCCAGCAGTGGCCGACGAGGGCATCGGGCACCAGCGTGAGGCCGGGCGCAAGCGGGGCGCCGAACGTCGCGGTGACGCCGGTGTGGTCGGCGACCTTCTCGGGATCCCAGTTGACGGTCATCGTGGCGACCCCGTCGGCGACCGGCGGCAGCGCTTCGGGTCCGTCGACACCGGCGGCGATGGCCAGCACGGAACGCATTGCGGCAGAGGCGTCCTCGACGGTGACGACCGGCATACCGCCGTTGACCGTGCACGAGGGCAAGGTGAACGCGATGTTGATCCAGATGTCGGACAACGGCACGCTCAGCGTGACCTGATCACCGGCGAGTTCGAGGCGGGCGCCGGTGGACGGGTGGGTGGCAGCACGATTCTCGTTGGCCTGCCACTCGTCGGGCGCGCCGATGCGGTGCACCGGGTTGATCGCGGTGCGACCGGCCCACAGCACGTCGGGCGAGTCGAGCACCACCGCCAGCGGGCCGCTCACGTCGGCCCGCGCCTGCCGCCGCGACACCACCGGCACCGGATTGCCGTCGGTGGTCAGCGCCTCGTCGATCGCGGCCTGCTCGAAGCGGTCGAGAAGTTCACCGACCGGCTCGTCGACGCGGGTGATGCCCGCGACCGCCTGGGTGCCCGGGATGATGCACACCTCGTCGGCGGTGTAGCGAGCGTCGTGGGCCTGCCACAGTGAGTCGCTGCGCCACCACCGGCGCACGTCCTTGTCGATGACCGGCACGAAGTTGACCGGCTTTCCGGGGACCTTGCACAGCGTGACGAACCATGGCACGTCGGCGGGATGCAGGCGCAGAGTCTCCGACTCGGGGTAGCGGGCGACCAATGTGGCGATCGCCCGGGCCGGGTCGTCGAAAAGCGCGGGGTCGTCGAACAGGGTGGCGATCGGGCCGGAGTCCTGCGGATGCAACCGGGCCTCGGCGCGGTGCAGCATCTCGGCGAACCGGTCCCGCCAGGTGTCGGCCAGCCACGGGCTGCCGGACAGCCTGGTGTCGGCGGTGCTGTCGTCGTCTCCGACCGCCAATTCGAGGTAGCGCTCTAGCCATTGCCGGTAGGTCATGTCACCGACATCGCCGAAGTACGGCTTGCAGGTGGTGGCCATCGCGGCGACGATCTCGTCGCGCCGGGCCGCGACGGCCTCGCCATCCCCGGCGACCTCGTCGAGCAGCCGGCCGCAGCGCGATGCGGCGTTGTCGATCTCGTGGATGTCGGCGCCCAGCTGGCTACGGCTGGAGGCCATGCCGCCCTGGGCCTTCCCGGCGCTGATCCAGTGGTCGGTTCCGGTGGTCTCGACCAGCATCTGCTTGACGGCCGGCGAGGTGGTGGCCTCCAGCGTCGCCATCGCCGCGGTGCCGACCAGGATGCCGTCGACCGGCATCGCCGGGAAACCGTACTCGGTGGCCCACCGCCCGGACAGGTACTCGGCCGCCCGCTCCGGGGAGCCGATGCCGCCGCCGACACAGACCGTGATGTTCGGCAGCTTGCGCAGCTCGCCGTAGGTGGTCAGCAGCAGGTCGTCGAGGTCTTCCCAGGAGTGGTGCCCGCCGGCGCGACCGCCCTCGATGTGCACGATGACGTCCTTGCCGGGCACCTCGGCGGCGATCTTGATGACCGACTTGATCTGGTCCACGGTGCCGGGCTTGAACACCACGTGGCTGATGCCGACCGTGTTGAGCTCGTCGATCAGCGCGACGGCCTCCTCCAGCTCGGGGATGCCGGCGGAGACGACGACGCCGTCGATAGGGGCGCCCGACTGGCGGGCCCGCTGCACCAGACGCTTCCCGCCCAGCTGCAGCTTCCACAGGTAAGGGTCGAGGAACAGCGAGTTGAACTGCACGGCGCGGCCCGGTTCGAGCAGCGTGGTCAGCTCGGCGATGCGGTCGGTGAAGATCTCCTCGGTGACCTGGCCGCCGCCGGCGAGCTCGGCCCAGTGCCCGGCGTTGGCAGCCGCCGCGACGATCTTCGCGTCGACCGTCGTCGGGGTCATGCCCGCGAGCAGGATCGGCGAGCGCCCGGTGAGGCGGGTGAACTTCGTCGACAGCTTCACCGATCCGTCAGGCAGTTGCACGGTGGTCGGTGCGTAGCTGGACCACGCCGGCGGCACCTCGGGTTCGGCGCCGACGGTGAACAGGTTGCGCTGCCCGACGCGCGTGGCGGCGGGCACGATGCCCACACCGAGCCCGCGGATCACCGGAGCGGTCAGGCGGGTCAGGGTGTCGCTGGGGCCCAGGTCGACGATCCACTTGGCGCCGGCGTCGTGCAGCCGCTCCACCTCGGCCACCCAGTCGATCGGGCGCACGAAGATCGACTCGGTCATGTGGTGAGCGAGGTCGGGGTCGATGCCACACTTGGCGGCCCAGCGGTCGACGACCTCGACCCCGTCGGCGAGCCGCGGCGTGTGGAAGCCGACCTCCACCTGAATCTGGCTGAACGCTGGACTGAATACACTGCCGCCGCGCACCTTGTTCTTGCGCTCGGCCTCCTCCTTCTCGGTGATCTTCGCGCAGTAGAGCTCGAACCGGCCCAACTGCTCGGGGGTGCCGGTGATGACGACGGATCGCCTGCCGTTGCGGATGGAGAGCACCGGCGGCAACACCGTGCGCACGTCGGTGGAGAACTCCTCCAGCAGGGCGGCGATGCGATCGGGGTCGACGTTGGTCACCGAGACCATCGGCGACTTGTCGCCCCGCCCGACCATGCCGCGCCGTCGCGAGACCAGCGAGCCGGCCGCGCCGATGAGCTGCAGCAGGGCCAGCAGTTCGGCGTCCTTGGTGCCGCGTGCCCGCAGCGATTCGCAGGCCATGATGCCCTGCGAGTGCCCGGCCATGGCGACCGGCGGGGTGTCGTACAGGTCCAGGCCCTGGCGGATGACCGCGCGGGTCGCGGCCATCTGCGCGAGCAGGATTCCCGGGCCGGAGATGGCGGCGGTGATGAGTTGCTTGGTCGGCGGCAGCGGCTCGTCGGCGGCCAGCGCCCGCACCCACTGCAGAGGCTCGAACCCGATGGGGCGGACAACCACGAGCTCGCGCGCGACGGGTTCGAGCAGCAGCGCCGCCTCACCGACCAGTTCGCTGAGTTCTGACTCGATGCCTGCCGAGCTGACGAGTTCCTCGAGATTCTCCAGCCAGAAGCCGCCCTGGCCGCCGAATGCCACCGCGTAAGGCTCTCCGGAGTTGAGCCGATCGACGAGGGCGTGGGTGCCCGCCAAGGTCTCCCTCGATTCGGCGGTGCGGTCGGTGGACACCCGGTGCTGCTCGTTGATCGTCACGTCTTGTCTTCTCCTCGTCCCGCGTGAAGCTCGTCGTCTGTGGTCTCGGAATCTCCGGTGGCCCGCGCTGCCTGCGCCCGGCCATGCGATTCGGCGTCGAATCCGGCTGGTTCTGCTGCGTCCCGGCGGATCGGACAGCGCCTGCCTCTGCTCCTGCGATCCGCCTTCCGCGCACGCCAGCCGTACTAAGAGTGTCATAAGAGGTGACCCTGGATTGGCCCGCGAATTGGTTACTGGAGAGTTCTACGCTCGGGTAACCCGCTATTGCGTAACGCAACGCTCAGGTGGCGTTATCAGCCACTCGGACAAACGTCCTGCATGCGGGTGGTTACGGTCGAGTAGACCGAAGTCCGCAGATCAGAGCGGGATTGTTATCAAATTGTTATGTAAAAATCTTCGACCCGTCTCACCAGCGACGTCGGCGGCTCCAGACAAGACACGGCGGCGAGATTTGTCTTCCCGAAGCGGCCAGCCACCGCATGGAGTTTGCTGCGCGTACTTACTGATCGGTAAGGTTTAGTCCCACTGTCCGTAGCGAGGCTTCAAGATGTGGTTGATGTCCACGCCGACGCCGCCCACGGAGCGCTCGTCGATCTCCACCTGGTGCAGATGTGCGGCCGGATGGGCGACTTTCCCCGGCGATCCCCAGTTGTGCTGCCAGTAGTAGGTTCCGATGCCGTCCTGCATGGCCCATTCGATGGTCTTGGAGTTGGCGTAGACGCCGACCCGCTGCCGGCCCAGCACGGCTTCCCAGCCGCGCAGATACGGCGCCACCTGCCGCTTGTACTGCTCGAATGTCGGGTCGTCGTCGATTGAGGCGTAGATCGGCGCGCCGTTTGAGCCGCCCGCGGCGACATGAAGTTCCCAGCCGCGTTTGGCGTGCGCGATGCCCGCGCTCTGGCCGGCGAGCCAGTCGGCGGTGTCCTGCTTGCCGTACTGGTAGCACGACACGATCTTCAGGCCGCCCTGGTAGAGGTCGCGCGCTTCGGCCAGCACGATCGGCTTGCCCAGCATCCACTCTCCGCCGGGGCGGCGGTCGGAAACGTAGCGGATCGCGCCGAGTGCGCCTGATGCTTTTATGTCGCTGGCCTTGATCACGCCGGCCGCGTAGTCGAGCAGGATGCCCAGCGGCGCCGCGGAGGCGGGCGCCGTCGGTGCCAGCCCCTGAAGGCCGGCACCGACGGCCAACGCGGCGGGTGCGCAGACGGCGCCTCTGAGCACGGCGCGCCGGGACATCGACACAAGCCACAGATTACGACAGAAGTCTCGATTTTCACGTCTACTTCGCTGGTCACAGCGGCATTGACAGGTTTCGAAGGGATCGCGGCCGTACCACTCGGCGGTCGACTCAGGTGGAGCCGGCCTCCCGTCGGCCGCCGAGGAGGATGCCTGCCGCGTACTCGGAGTCGGTCGCCGTGACGTGTTCCTGCAACGCCCTTTCCAACCGGCCCGACACGACTCCGTTCCACAGCTCGCGGTAGTCCCGCACCACCTGGCCCAGCTCTTCGGTCTGGCCGGGTCCGGGCGCGTGGACGGCGCCGAACCGAGCGGCGATGCACTCGTCGAGCCCGTGGACGAACCCGCCCGCCAACCCGTCGATCGCGTCCCGCGTCGCCTCGACGATGTGCAGCAGCACCCGTATGTAGACCAGAGGGTCATCCGACCGCGTGATGACCTTGCGCACCGCGGGGTCGGTCACCTTGACCATGTCGTCGACCACCTCGGCCAGGCCGTAGTCGACGAGCCGGCGCGCCTCGTCACTGCCGGCGTCGATCGCCGGATCGCGGGCGGTGGTCTCCGCGCCGGTGCCCTCGTCTGCGGAATCGGTGCGCGGACCCAGGACCGCCCGCTGCAGACCCAGGATGTCGGCCAGATCGGCGCCTTGGCGCAAGCTCGTGAAGAACTCGGCGATGTGGGCGGAGTTGAAGCCGCGGCGGTGCAGCTGGTTGATGGTGCGCAGCTGCGAGAGGTGGTAATCGTCGTAGACCGCGGATCGCCCCACCCGCCGCGGGGGGTCGAGCAGCCCGCGCTCCCGGTAAGCCCGGATGTTGCGGGCGCTGACCCCGGAGATCTGGGCGAGTTCGTCGAGACGGTACTCAGTCACCCCGCCGCACCCAGGTCTCTCGTGTGGTGCGGGACGGCGTGGCACCGCCGGAAGTCATAACCCCACCTTAGCTGCGCAGCCCGGGGCGAGCGAAACTCATGCACCATGTATCTCGGTTTGCTGGCTATGCGCCGGAACAGGTCCGGCCTGCAGGGATCTGACACTGAGCTAGGTACCGATCGCAGGCCGGTGTCGATTCAGCCAACAGTCACTCCAGTGGATCCGCGGAGGTGAGCGAGTTCACCCGGCCGGGATTGGCGTCGGCAGGCGCGGCTGGGCGACCATGGTCAGAGGGCCGCTGATGAGGCGATCACGAGAAAGGTTCGGTGTGCGTTCCTGGATCGTGTGGGCCACCGGCCTGTTCGCCTACATCGTCGCCGTGTTGGACCGCACCACACTCGGCGTTTCGGGCCTGGACGCTGCCGACCGGTTCTCAGCCAGCCCCAGTCTGCTGTCGACGTTCGTCGTCTTGCAGGTCATCGTTTATGCCTGCGCGCAGGTTCCCGCGGGGCTGCTGCTCGACCGTTTCGGCTCGAAGGCCATGATCCTGACCGGTGCCGCGCTGATGGCGTCGGGGCAGCTCGTGCTGGCCTTCGCTGAATCGCTGCCGGTGGCCATCGCGGCGCGGGCGGTGCTCGGCCTCGGCGATGCCTTTACGTTCATCTCCGTGCTGCGGCTCGTGCCGCACTGGTTCACCCCGCGGCAGGTTCCGCTCGTGACCCAGCTGACCGGGATCTGCGGACAGCTTGGACAGGTGCTCTCTGCGGTGCCGTTCTTCACCGTGTTGGCGGCGTGGGGCTGGAGCACCGCCTACGCATCGGTGGCCGCTCTGGGCGTGCTGTCGATGGTGCTGACGCTGGCGCTGGTGGAGAACACCCCGCGGGGCAATCTGGTCGAGGCCGAGACGATGTCGGTGCGCGAGACGCTGGCCAGCGTCAAGACCGTGTGGCTACGCCCGGGAACCCGCCTGGGGTTCTTCACTCACATGGGCACTCAGTTCTCGGTGACGGTGTTCGCGCTGATGTGGGGTGTGCCCTATCTGACAGAGGCGCAGGGCGTGTCCGCGAGCGTCGCGGGCACCCTGCTGACGGTGTCGGTGGTGGCGGCCATCTCCTCGGGGATCCTCGTCGGCATCTTCACCGGACGCCGACCCCACCGGCGCTCGCGCCTGGTGCTGGGGATAATCGCCAGCAACGCCCTGGTGTGGTCGGTGGTGCTGGCACTGCCCGGCCCGGCGCCGCTGTGGCTGCTCATCGTGTTGATCGTGGTGATCTCCGTCGGGGGTCCCGGCTCGATGGTCGGGTTCGACTTCGCGCGCACGTTCAACCCGGGCGCGACCCTGGGCGCCGCGTCAGGGCTGGTCAACATGGGCGGCTTCGTTGCCTCGCTGCTCGTGATGCAGGCGATGGGCGTCATCCTCGACGCCGCGGGCGAGATCTCGTTCGATTCGTTCCGATGGGCGTGGACGGCGCAGTACGTGATCTGGACGGTTGCGGTCGTCGGGATCCTGATCACGCGCCGCAAGGCCCGTCGCCTGATGCGGCTCAACGAACTCAATCCGCAGGTCGCCTCCGGGCACCTGCTGTTGGAGGGGGCCGATGCGGCCCTAGAAACGGGCGTGAACCCGGCCGCCGACTAACGGTTCTTGGCCGACTTCCGGCGGTTGGCCTTCTTGATCGCCGAGACCAACTCGCTCTTGTTCATCGAGGACCGTCCCGAGACGTCGAGCCGGCGGGCGATGTCATAGAGGTGCTTCTTCGAAGCGTTGGCATCGACGCCCTCCGCGGTCTTGCCCTTGGCGTTCGGCCCGCCGCTGCGGGCACGTTGGTCGGACGGGCCCTTCTTGGACTTCCGTTCCCAGTGGTCGCCGACCTTCTCGTAACTGGTGCTTCAGCGCGCTGTAGGCGACGCGGTGCGCACGCTCGCCGTCGCCGTACTCCTCGGCCGCCGAGTCGTGGGTCTTGGCGAACGTACGCTGGGCCTTGGCGTCTGATTTCTGCAGTGTGCTGGGCAATTCACTCTTGCGCGCGCTGCCGCTCTTGGTCGTCTTCGGCATCGTCGACCTCCTTCGTTGCACTTCCGCGTTCGTCCGTTGCCTGTCGTCCCATACCCCGGGGACGAGTAGCTAAACCGGTGTGCCATTCACTCCGGCGGCGTGGGTTGCGTCACGAAACGAGTAGTCCACTACGCATGTCACCGCCCATGCGTCGCCTCGACGATCGATGCATGGATCAGTTGTCGTTGCACCTCCTCGGCGAATTCGCCGTGTCCCACGGTGGCCGGCGCGTCGACCTGCCTCCAGCCTGCCAGCGGGTGGTTGCGCTGGCGGCGCTGAAACGCAAGCCAGTGCACCGGCTTTGGGTGTGCGCCACACTATGGCCGCAAGCGTAGACGCGCAGGCCGTTGCCAGCCTGCGTTCGGCGACGTGGCGCCTGCGCCCACTCAGCGTAACCGGCCTGCTGACCGTCGACCCGCAGTATCTGCAACTCGGCGCAGGTGTGTCAGTCGACTTGCACGACGCGGTGGACCTGCTCGAGCAGTTGCTGGCCGGCGGCATCGACCCGCACCTGGTGGCCGAACTCCTGCCGCTGCTGCGCGCCGCGGAATTGCTGGACCGGTGGACCGAGCCGTGGGTGGACGGCCATCGGGACCGCTATCACGAGATGCGCACGGCGGCTTTCAGGATGCTCGGCCACGCCGAGGACTGACCGCCGCAACGGGACATACCGGGTCCAGGTACGCACCATGAACTTCAACGCGAAGTGCAAGCGGTTGCCTATCATTAGTCAACACTGGGTCGTTATTCGCGTCGTCCCACTGAGGAGCCATCACCATGATCGTTCGTCGCACCATCAAGCTCGTCGGCGTGGCGACAGCGGTAGTCGCGTTGGGTATCAACCTTCCGGGCCAGGCCGCAGCGGATGAACGCGACGATGCCTTCAGTCAGAAGCTCTTCGACGACGCGATAAATTTCGCTGGGCAGCAGCTTGCGGTCAAGAGGGCCGCGGAGACCTGCGCGGCTTTCGACGCCGGCATGTCACCGGCGGAGGTGCACGACGCCGTGATGAACGGCACCGCACACAGTGAAGGTTCCGCCTTTTCTCCGCAACAGGCCGCGATCTTCATGGCCGATGCCGTGCAGTTCTACTGCCCCGGATACGCGAACCTGTTCGTCGGCCACTAGGCGAGTCCATCGGCTCGCAGCGATGCCTCAGGTCGTCGGCGGGAGCAGCCGCTGACTGCTCCGCGCCGCAAGCAGGACTGAGCTCATCGGCCGCGGTGCCAAAATAAAGGGGTGAATCCAACGCCGAGCCCCTCCGCCGTGGCCGTCGTGCTGGCCGCGGGCACGGGAACGCGGGTAGGCGCCGACGGCAACAAGGCGTATCTCACGGTGGCCGGCCGCCCGATGGTCGCCTGGTCGTTGCACACGTTGACCCACGTCGCCGGGGTGACGCGGATACTCCTCGTTCACCGGCGGGGCGAGCGGCGTCTCGCTGAGGACATTGCCGGACAGGTGTCGACCGCTGCCGCGATCGAGCTGGTTGAAGGGGGCGATAGCCGGCACGGCTCCGAACTCAACGCGCTGCGCTATCTGGCGGCCGACATCGAAGCGGGGGCGATCGACGTCGTGCTGATCCACGACGCCGCCCGGCCGGTCGCCAGCCCCGACATGTTCCTTTCCGCGCTCAAGACGGCCCGCGAATTTGGCGGGGCGGTTCCCGTTCTGCCATTGCCCGACGTCTTGACCCACGGGTCTGAATCGATCGAGGCGGCTGCGCTGGTCCGAGTACAGACACCACAGGCGTTTCGCGCTGCGCCACTGCTCGAGGCGTATCGAATCGCCGAACGGGAAGGGTTCAAGGGCACCGACACGTCCTCGTGCATCGAGACCTTCACCGACGTAGAGGTCCGCACCTTCCGCGGCGAGAACTGCAACATAAAGGTCACGTACGCTCCCGACATCGCACTCGCCGAACGCCTGCTGGGATACACGGTCAGTAGGAGCGGCGACCCGCGATGATCGCCTCCAAGAACGGCGCATCGCCAGGCAACTCGGCGACGAACGCAGCGCTGTCGCCGTCGACCACGGTGATCGGGCCGTGGGTGAGAACCGCCGCATCGACCTCCAGGTCATCGGCGGGCGGCCGGTTCAGCAACTCGGCCAGGTGGGCGACCGCGAAACCCCGTGGGTACTGAACCGCGCGCAGCGCTGTCCTGTCCAACGTCGCGGCTACCGAACCGCGCTCATCGACGGCCTTGACGCTGTCGGTCACGGGCAACGCCGGGACTACCACCGGATTGCCTTCTCGCAGCAGGGCGAGCACCCGATCCGTCACGGGAGGCGACGCGAGCGGCTGACGGAGGTCATGGACGAGGACCCACCGGCTGGACGGATGTTCGCGCAGGAGTTCTTCGAGGCCGGCGGCCAGGAATCGCATCGGTGTGGCCGGCTTCCCGACCGCCACCACGCGCACCGAGGCCATGTCGTGATCGGCGAGTACGCCGCCGACCGCATCGGCGATCGATTCACCGGCCACCACCACGATTTGGGGACCCACTCCACGGAGCAGCGTGTCGATCACACGCAGCAACGGTGCCCGACCGGCCAGCGGGTCCAATCCGGCCGCCCCGCTGTCGTCAGCCCCGACCGCAAGCTGGACGATTGCTGACAGCTCCCGGTCGGGCGGCGCCATCACCGTGTCAACGCTAGACAGGGTCGAAGGCGTTGATCAGCCAGCGGCCGTCGACCTTGGTCAGTCCGACCTTGACGGCACTCGCTGCGAAGGCCCCTTCGGGATTCTCCTTGCTGATGGTGTTCTGATTGACGAAGACCAGCACCTCCGCAGCACCGGGTTCGATCTTCGAGACGGCGGCCTGCACGACGGCTGCGCTGGTCTTGACCTGCTTCTCCTCGGCGGCGGGTGTGACGATCTGCTGAGTGAACTGCGTGTAGTAGTTCAGGAAGTCACCGGTCAGATTCGACTTGGCGGCAGCGAAGTCCTTGTCCAGGGTGTCGGGGGAGTAGGACAGCAGCGCGACTGTTCCAGTTGTCGCCGCGTTCAGCGCCAATTCCCGGGCATCAGCGTTGGTCTGCTGGTCGGACCGGTACTGGACGAAGTAGAGCCATGCCGCGACACCCGCCGACACCAGCAGCAGAAGCGTCAGGACAATGGTGCCGATGCGCTTGCGCGCTCCGCGCAATGTTCTACGCCCCGCACCGGGACGCCGCATTAAAGCCCGCTCGTCCGTGGCGGTCGAATCGGACTCCGCGGCAGTTGATCGCGGTTCGGTGGCCGTCGACTCAGCCTTAGCGGCTGCTGTCGCGTCGTCCGCCGTCAAGGCGTCGTTGGCTGCGGCGTCCTCCTGATTGGCTTTGGCTCCTGTGGTCACGGCACGAACTCGACTTTCGACATCTTGATTTGTTCGCCCTCGTGAACCAGTTCCACCAAGAGCCGCCAGGCACGCGGTTCCTGTTTGGCCCCCGCGCTGTTGGTGACGCGCGAGGTGGCCGACACGAGGGCGGTGGCGCCGGTGTCTGTCATCGATTTCACCGCCGCGGCATTGACTGTCACCTCAGTGACGACTTTGGATTCCTGAGCCACCTTGGCGAAATCCTCCGCCTGGTCCTGGAAATCCTGCTTGAACTGCCCGGCCGAGTTGTCGATGATGCGCTGCACGTCTTCTTTCGCGTTGTTGAAGTCCAGCGACATCAACGTCACGACACTCTGTCGCGCGGCGGCGACGTACTCGGCGGTGCGCTGCTGCTCACGGACTTGTTGGCGGTGATTGAGCACCGTGAGCACGCTGAGCGTGATCAGTGCGGAGATGCACAGAATCGCCACCACGGCGGCGATAAGGCTCCACCGGATCCGCGGTATTCGCAGGCGGCGTCGCTTGATCGCCGGCTCGGCGGTATCGGCCTCGGCGGGATCATCCGCGACCTCGATGGCTTCGTCGTCCGCATCAGCCGCGTCTTGCTCGGCCGAGGCGACGTCTTTCGCGTCAGTGCCGGTGTCCTCGAGTTCGGCGTCTTTAACGGACTCGTCGCCGACATCGCTTTCAACGGCTGGTTTCGCGTCAGCGTGTTCCGTCGGTTGGGCCGTCGTTTCCTCAGCGGTCTGCGCTTGCCTGCGCAGTCGTATCGCCTTGGCCCTCGCCCGGGCGGCGGCCGCCAATGCCTCGGCCTCGGCCGCTTCGGCCTCCGCCTCCTCCGCGAGCGCCAGCGCATCCGCCGCGTCGGCCGACCGCTCAGGGTCTTGCTGCGGCGATTCAGCGACGCGATCCGCGTCTATCACCGACGCGCGGCGCCTGAAAGACGGCACAGCGACCTCCTCGTCTGCTACGTAACCATTCTGTGAGAATGCCACTATCAATTTTGAGTACGGTAGCGACGATACCCGGGCCCGCACGCCCCCGCCAAAGCCGCTTCCTGCGGAAATGCAATTTGCACGCTGTGCGCTTGCGCTTGCTCAGTCGTGAATGTGGCGAAGACGATCCTTCATCACCTTGCCGGTGGCGTTCACCGGCAACTCGTCGAGGAACTCTACAGACCGCGGCACCTTAAAACCGGCCATTTGCTCTCGGCTCCACGAAATGAGGTCCTCATCCGTGACACCTTCGTGACCCGGCTGGCGAACGACGAACGCCTTGCCCACCTGCCCCAGACGGTCGTCGGACACCCCGATGACGGCCACTTGAGCAACCGCGGGGTGCTCGAGCAGGAAACCCTCGATCTCGGCGGGATAGGCGTTGAAGCCACCGACGATGAAGATGTCCTTCTTGCGGCCGACGATGCGCAACCGGCCGGTGTCGGTGAACTCACCCAGGTCGCCGGTGTGCAACCACCCGTCGGCGTCGATCGCCTGGGCGGTGGCGTCGGGGTCGTCGAGGTAGCCCTGCATGACGTTGTATCCGCGCACCAGTACCTCGCCGTCGTCGCCGGTGCGGACCTCGACGCCTTCGCATGGCAGGCCGGCCGTGGTCGCGACGTCGGAGAACGAATCGCCGGGCCGCGACAGCGTGACGTTCCCCGCCTCGGTGAGGCCGTATCCGGTCATCAGCGTCTCGAACGGCAGCTCGTCGTGGATCCGCCGAATCAACTCGACCGGGATGTCGGCCGCCCCGGTGACGCCGGCCCGCAGGCTCGCGAGCCTGCTCTTGTCGGCGACGGCGAGAAGCGAATGGTACAGCGTGGGCGGTCCGGGCAGCATCGTGATGCGTTCTAACTCAACGAGTTCCACCACGCGCTCGACGTCGAAGGCGGCCACCGGCACCATGGTCGCACCGCGTAGGAACGAGGCGATGAGCCCGGCCTTGAGCCCGAACGTGTGGAAGTACGGGTTGATCATGAGGTAGCGGTCGCCCTCGCGAAGGTCGGCGAGCGTCGCCCATTCCTGGTACGCCCGCAGGGTCTGGCGATGGTTCATCATCGCGCCCTTGGGTTTCCCGGTGGTGCCCGAGGTGAAGATGATGTCGGCGACGTCTGTTCCGCTGACCTCACACTCGAACGGCGAACCGCTGGACAAGAAGTTCGACTTCAGGTTGATGACCGGTATTGCTGCGGGCACCGGGTAGTCGAGGCCCAGGAAGTCCTTCTGCACCAGAACGGCCCTGGCGCCGCTGCGGCCGATGATGTCGGCCGCTTCCTCGGACTTGAACCGGGTATTGACCGGGACGAGCACCCCACCGGCCATCATCACCCCGAAGGCGGCCACGATCCACTCGGCTGAGTTCGGCGCCCAGACCGCGACGCGGTCGCCCTTACCGATGCCGAACTCTTTGAAAGCCCCTGCAGCGCAACGTATCCGGTGCACCAGCTCGCCGAAGGACAGGCGCAGCGGACCGTCGACGACCGCCTCCGCGTCGCCGAAGCGGTCCGCCGCGCTCACGACCATCTCGGGGATGGTCTCCCAGCGTGGAGGTGGGGTCACACCGTTACGAGGCGACCCAGGTTGCCACCCATGATCTTCGCCTGATCCTCGACGGAAAGGTGCTCGAGCGCCGTGACGTAGTGGGTCGGCTCGGCAAGCCCCTCGGGATGGGGCCAGTCCGACCCGTAGAGGACCTGCTCCACCCCGATCAGGTTGATCAGGTCGTCGATGCCCTCCTCGTAGAACGGGCTGACGAAGATCCGGTTCTTGATCTCCTCCATCGGATTGCCCGGGAACGCCTCGGGCGCCTTCTTGTAGACCTCGGCCATCGAGTCCAGCAACGGGAACATCCACTTAGAACCTGCCTCGACGATGCCAACCTTCAGCTTCGGGTGCCGGAACAGCGCACCGTGGATGACCCAGGAGGCCACCGCATCCTGGATCGGGCGCCACTCGTTGAGAATCGACATCGCGTTGGTCTGGAACGGCAGCATCTCCTGGGCGACGCCGTCCCACTCGGACGTGTAGCGCGAGTAGCCGCTGTCGGAGGAATGCATGCCGACGAACACGTCGTACTCGACGCACTTCTCCCAGAACGGGTCGAACTCCGGCAGGGCGAACGAGCGCGGGCCGCGGAATCCGGGCACCGGCGCGGGGCGGACCAGGATCGCGCGGGCGCCGCGCTTGACGGCCCAATCCAGCTCCTCGATCGCGTTGTCGACAATAGGCAGCGTGATGACCGGCGTGGTGAAGATCCGGTTCTGATAGTTGAAGCTCCAGACCTCGTCGAGCCACTGGTTCAGCGAGTGGATGATGACGTGGATGGCGACCGGATCGTCGCGCAGCCGCTCCTCGATGAGGCTGGCCAGGGTCGGGAACATCAGCGAGCGGTCTACTCCCAGCTGATCCATGAGCTCCAGACGCGGCGCGGGCTCGAAGAACGCGGGAATGGACCGCATCGGCTCACCGAACAGCTCGCGCTTGCTCTTGCCGTCGGGGTTGCCGAACTTGAAGTACTCCTCCCAGGCGCCCGGCTTGGCCACGTGGGAGAACGTGGGGTTCGGGATGTAATTGCTGATCTGCCCCTTGATGGCGATCTTGGTGCGGCCGTTGACCTCGACGTACTGGACGACGTCCTGATACTCCTTGGGGAGGTACTTGGTCATCGCCTCTGGCGGTTCATAGAGATGGTTGTCCGCATCGAACAGCGGAAACGGGATATTGACCCGATGTGAAAGTTGCCCCATGGAACACTCCTTTTCCTCTTGGGAGAATCCTATTCTCACAGGTGCCCGGATGGCAACGTCCCTCCGCCCCTACGACGCGGCGTGCTGGCGCACGATTTCGCGCACCCGGAACTTCTGTACCTTGCCGCTCGCGGTGCGCGGGTAGTCCTGTCCCTCGGGGACCCGGTGCAGTTCCTCGGGCCATTTCTGCACCGCGACGCCCGCGTGCCGGAAGTGCGCGCGCACGTCGTCGAGGGTCGGCATAGCGTGACCGTCGCGGATGCGCAGCACCGCGGCCGTCCGCTCCCCTAGGCGGACGTCCGGTGCAGCGACCACGACGGCCTCGGCGACGCTCGGCATGCTCAGCAGCACCTCTTCGACTTCCAGCGCCGAGATGTTCTCGCCGCCACGGATGATCACGTCGGCCTTGCGGTCGGTGATGGTGAGGTAGCCGTCCTCGTCGAGGACGCCGATATCCCCGGTGTGGTACCAGCCCTCCTCGTCGAACGCGCGCCGGGTCAACTCGTCGTCGGTGTAGCCGAGACACAGATCCGGCCCACGCGAGAGGATTTCGCCGTCCTCGGTGAGCTTGATCTCCACGCCCGGCCGCGGGTCGCCGTCGGTGTAGAGGCGCTTGTCCTCCGGCGCCGTCGGACGCGATCCGGTGATCGAGGGATGCTCGGTGCTGCCGTAGGACCGGAACACGAACATGCCCATGTCGGCGAGCCGACGCGTGACCGCGGCAGGCACGGTGGATCCGCCGAGACCCACAGTGGTGAACCGTCCTCGATGGGCGTCGGTGCAGTCCGGGTGGTCGAGCAGGCTGGTGACAAAAAACGGTGGCCCGCCGCCGATCGACATGCCTTGCGAATCCATGAGTTTGAGCACGTTGCCCGGATCCCACACGTCGCACAGGTCGATCGGGGCACCTTCGAGCACGGGGATGAGGAAGGCGCCGAGCATGCCGATGAAATGGCCGACCGGCGTCGCGGTCAACTGTCGACCACGGTCCTTCGGGTAGTTCTCCAGCAGCTGACGCGTCTCGAAACCCAGCGTCTGATGGCTGTGCACAACGCCTTTGGGGTTGCTCGTGGTGCCCGAAGTGAACGCGATCAGCGCGGGACCGGCCGGGTCGGCGGGCAACGTGCCCACCATCGGTTCCTCGTCGAAGAGCTCGTCGAAGCCGGAGGTGCCGACCAGGGCGACGACCGGCACCTCCGCGGCGAGGTCGGGTTCAAAGCGCATGCGGCCGAACTCTTCTGCGGTGATGAACGCCTTGGGCCGCGATGTCGACAGGATATGGGCCAGCTCCTTACGGCCATAGAAGTGCACGATCGGCACGACGACAGCGCCGAGGAAGGCCGAGGCCCAGAACGCCACCGCGGCTTCCATCCAGTTCGGCAGCTGCAGGGCCACCACATCACCGGGCCCGACACCACGGCGATGCAGGCCCGCGGCGAGCCGCCGTGCCCGCTGTTCGACGTCGGCGAAGGTTCCGGTGTACGGCCTGACATCGGAGTGCACCCAGAAGCCGGCGTCGGGGTTGGCCGCCAGGTGCCGCGCGAGCAACTCACCGAGGGTGTCGGGTGTCCACCACCCCTTCTCCTCGTAGCGTCTGGCTAGCTCGACAGGGATGTTCCGCATGCACTCCCCACTGGTTCGCCCGCAACCTCCGACTCCGACGCGATGCTATTCTCTGGATTTGAGAATGCCAATATCGTAAACGGAGAATGTCTGATGGTGGACCTCGAGTTCGACCACGGCTTGGCGGTCATCACCATCGACCGCCCCCAGGCACGCAACGCCATCGCGCCGGAAACCATGGAGCAGTTGCACGAGGCGCTCGACAAAGCGGTGGGGGCCACGGCGCTGGTCGTCAAGGGCGCCGGCGACAAAGCGTTCGTCTCCGGCGGCGACCTCAAACAACTCGCCGCTTTGCGCACCGAGGAGGACGCCGCCGCCATGGCACGGCGGATGCGCGGCGTCTGCGACCGCATCGCGGACTTCCCCGCGGTCACCATCGCGGTGCTCAACGGCCATGCGCTCGGCGGCGGCGCCGAGTTCGCGGTGGCCGCCGACATCCGATTGGCCGCCGCCGACATCAGGATCGGCTTCAACCAGGTGGCGCTGGAGATCATGCCGGCCTGGGGCGGCGCCGAGCGGCTCGTGGACCTCGTCGGCTACAGCAAGGCGCTGCTGCTGGCCGGTACCGGAACCATCCTCGAAGCCGCCGAGGCTGAGCGCTACGGCCTGGTCGACCGCGTCCTGCCGCGGGCCTCCTTCGACGACGAGTGGCGGGCCGTCGCCCGTAAGCTCGCCCACCGCGCGGCCGGCGAGATCAAGCGCGTGATGCAGGGCGTGGACACCGAGGAGGCCGTCATGGCGTTCGCTCGCCTGTGGGTGTCCGACGAGCACTGGGCCGCCGCAGACAAGGCGATGAAGCGCAGCTAGTAGGACGCTCACCACTTCTCCGCGAGCGTGCGTGTCTGCACAGGACACGCCGCGGAATTTCGGCATTCTGCGCACGCTCGCGGCTAGCCGCCACGTCCTCGCTTCGCCGCGAAATCCGTGGCCGCCGCACTGATCATCTCGACCAGGGTGCGCCTGTCGACAGTCCAGACCTGTTGCGCCATCGTGCGGTTGTTCGCCCCCACTACGAAAGTCGGTCCGTTGCCGATGTTGTCGACGATCTCGGCGGCCACATCCTCCGAACGCATCTGGGTCTGCGGGTCGTACTCCACACCCATCCGCTGCAGTGCCGGGGTGAAAGTCATGCCCAGCGGCGTACAGCAGACGTCGACACCGTGCGGGCGCAACTCGGCCCACAGGCCCTCGGCGAATGTGTGCTGGAAGGCCTTGACCGCCGAGTAGACCGCCAGGGTCGCCGAACCCGCCAGACACGCCAGAGAAACCACGATCACGATCCCGCCCCGGCCTCGCTCACACATGGCCGGCCCGAAATGGCGGGCCAGCGCCATCGGCCCAATGCAGTCCAACGCCACCTGCTTGAGTGAATACTCGATCTCGTTGTCCAGGAACGTCGCCGTGCGGTCCGAGGCCCCCGCGTTGTAGATGACCAGACCCACGTCGAGATCATCAGTGCACCCGTCGATTTCGGTGAGCATGTCGTCGGCGGTGAGATCCTGCACGACCACACGCACCTGCACACCGTGCCGATCGCGAGCTTGGCCGGCGACCTCCTCGAGCAGCGGTCTGTTGCGCGCGATCAGCACCAGATCGAGTCCCCGTGCCGCGAGTTGGTCGGCCAGCGCGGCGCCGATGCCTTCCGACGCGCCGGCGATCACCGCCCAGCGGCCGTACCTCGTGGCGAATTCCGCGTCGGTCAAGTCGCCGCGCTCCCGGCGCTCATCACCCGCGCGATGTTGGTGGTGCGTTTGTTGATTCGCCAGCCCTCAGCGGTGCGGACGAGCTCGTCGTCATAGTGGCCGAGCGCGTCGATCCAGCTGTTGGTGTCGTCGGGCACGGCCTGCAGCACCGCGTGGACGTAGGAGCGCGCCGTCGCCCGGTCGCCGTCGACGGCGACGGCGGGGTTGGCGATGCGGTGATATGTCTGCCCCATGCCGCCGTGGATCTGTTCCATCAAGGCGGTGAACTCGTCGGGATCGGTGTAGCGCCCGAGGTCGCCGTAGTCGATGTCCACCTCGTCGGCCCAGCACGTGCGAAACAGCGCCCAGTCCTTGAAGTCGATTCCGGTCGCGTAACGGATCAGCACCTCGGTGATCTGCGCCTTGTCGGCATCCACAGCCGAAGACTAACGCGTTTCGGCCCGGTTTACGAAAGGGGTTCTCTCTAGACGAGAACGCCATTTCCGATTATTGTCAGCGGCGTGTCGACTCAGCAGATCGCGCTCGCGCCCGAAATCTCCACCTGGCCGGATGAGAATCCCCAGCTGATCGGCAGCCGGTGTGGCGCCTGCGGGGCGACCGTCTTCCCGGTGCAGCAGCGGTGCCCCCGATGCAGTGCCGCCGAGATGTCGGACGTCAACTTGCCGCGGCGCGGCACGCTGGTCGCCTGGACGACGCAGGGCTTTCCGCCCGGCGCTCCCTACAAGGGCCCGACGGGCAAGGACTTCGTCCCGTTCGGCGTCGGACTCGTCCAGCTCGAGGAAGTCATTCGCGTGGAGGGCCGGCTCACCGAGAACGACCCCGCCAGGTTGCAGTTCGGCCAGGAAGTCGAGTTGACGATGATTCCGTTCACCACCGACGACGAGGGCAACGAGGTCGTCACCTTCGCGTTCAAGCCGGTCTGAGGGAGGCGCTATCCATGACTAACGACGTAGCTATCATCGGCGTCGGACTGCACCCGTTCGGCCGATTCGACAAGACCGCCATGGAGATGGGCGCCGAAGCCATCCAGTTCGCCCTGACCGACGCGGGCGTCGAGTGGAAGGACATCCAGTTCGGTTTCGGGGGCAGCTATGAGGTGTCCAATCCTGACGCGGTGACCCGGCTCGTCGGCCTGACGGGCATCACGTTCACCAACGTGTTCAACGCCTGCGCCACTTCGGCGAGCGCGATTCAGCAGACTGCCGACACCATCCTGCTGGGCAAGTACGACATCGGGATCGCGATCGGGCTCGACAAACACCCGCGCGGTGCTTTCACCGACGACCCCGCCAAGCTGGCGCTGCCGCAGTGGTACGCCGAGAACGGTCAGTTCGTCACCACCAAGTTCTTCGGGATGAAGGCCAACCACTACATCCACAAGCACGGTATCTCGCAGGACACCCTGGCCAGGGTCGCCAACAAGAACTTTCGCAACGGCGCACTGAACCCGAACGCGTTCCGCCGCAAGGAGATTTCGGTCGACGAGATCCTCAACTCGACCGTGCTCAATTATCCCTTGACGCAGTACATGTTCTGCGCGCCCGACGAGGGCGCCGCCGCAGTGGTGATGTGCCGCGGCGACATCGCCCACCGCTTCACCGACAAACCGGTGTACGTCAAGGCCACCGAGATCCGCACCAGAACCTTCGGTGCGTACGAGGTGCATGCGACGTCGGCGCCGCTGGACGAGGACGCCTCGCCCACGGTGTATGCGGCGAAGGCCGCCTACGAGGCGGCCGGGATCGGACCCGACGACGTCGATGTCGCACAACTGCAGGACACCGACGCCGGCGCCGAGGTCATTCACATGGCCGAGACCGGCCTGTGCGCCGACGGAGAGCAGGAGAAGCTGCTGGCCGACGGGGCCACCGAGATCCACGGGTCGATGCCCATCAACACCGATGGCGGGCTGATCGCCAACGGTGAGCCGATCGGGGCATCCGGCCTGCGCCAGGTGCACGAACTCGTCCGTCAGTTGCGGGGAGAAGCCGGCGACCGTCAGATTCCCGGTGCACCGAAGGTCGGGCTCGCGCAGGTGTACGGGGCGCCCGGTACCGCGTCGGCGACCATCCTGGCGGTGTGAGCCGAATCGGATCCCAGCATGGAAACATCGTTCTAGGATTCGGAAATGAAGTTTTCGCGGGTGTGTGCGAGACCGCGGCCGGTGACGTTGCTGTCGGTCGCCTCGGCAACGGCGATCGTGGTCGGGACCTTGCTGCCGACGGCGGTGCCGGTGGCCGCGCAACCCCCACTTCCCGCGCCGTTGCACAACGTCAAGTACACGGTGTTCGCCGAGCAGCCGTTCTTCGTCGACATCTACTACCGCGACGTCGATCCGCCCAACTGGGCCGCCTACAGCCACAATCCCTACCAGTTCAGTCCCAAGGTCGAGGCACAGGTCGGCCCCGATCAACAGTGGAACCTCGACGTGCAGCTGGCCAATCCAGACGACTGGGCGTTGGTCACGGCGACCAGCGGGCCCGGCGAAGAGAATCCCAACGTCCACTGCGTGCTCGCGGTCGACGGCGTGGTGGTCAAGACGCATCAGGGACCGAAGGGTGCGCTCTGTTCCCTCCGGAGCTGGTGATCGCCCGCCGCAGTCCCATCGCCGGCCGGAAGTGGTTCGCCTTCCAGCCGACGGATCCACTTCTCGCAGAACGCATAGGTCTCGGCATGGCCGGTGGTCATGCCCAGCGCCCGTTCCACCACCAGCCCCTGCGACACACTGGTCGCAAAGACCGTCCACACGATGGGCGGCACATCACCGGTCGCGAAGCCGTAGCGCTCGAGCGCGCCGCTGATGGCGCGGTTCTGTTCGGCCCGGAAACGCTCGGCCGTGGCGACGATCTCGGCTCGCAGCGCCTTGCGGTGGTTGGCCAGCCCCATGAACTCCATGGTCAACCGGGTCGCCTCGGGCTGGGTGCTGAACCGCCACAGCGCCCACAGCGGCTGCGGAGAGGCCAGCGCTTTGGCCAGCACCTCGAAGCCCGCGTCGGCCATGCGGCGAAAGACCGCCAGATACAGGTCCTCCATGGTGCGGAAGTAGTAGTGCACCAATTGTGGTTTGAGTCCGGCGACCTCGGCGACCCGACGCGACGTCACCGCGGCATAGCCCTCCTGCAGCAGCAGCCTCTCGGCGGCGTCGAGCAGCACGCCGCGGTTCTTCGCGTCCGGCGCTCCGATGCGCCGCGACTGCCCGGCACGCGATGTCATGCGATCACTTCACTTTCCGGACATGTGGCGTTCCGACACGCCGATCGTAGTGGCAGGTCGTCCCACGATCTTGACCCTGACCTCAGCCCCATGCTAAGCAGGTGCTCAGCATATTCGATTCACCAGATTCCGCGAGCGGCGTCGCCTGCTCGTCACCACCCGGCGCGCCTGCGCCGAACTTGGAGGGTTTGCGCACCATGACCACAGATTTCGACTCGGTGGACTACTTCACCGACCCCTCCCTGGTCCCCGACCCGCACCCCTACTACGACCACATCCGGTCGAAGGACCCCGTGTGCTGCCCGATCAACAACGGCGTGCTGGCCGTGACGGGCTGGGAGGCGGCCAACACGGTCTACAAGGACTCCGAGAACTTCTCGTCGTGCGTGGCGGTGATGGGTCCGTTCACGCCCATGCCGTTCACCCCCGAGGGCGACGACATCTGCGCACAGCTCGAACAGCACCGCACCGAGATCCCCATGTTCGAGCACATGGTCACGATGGACCCGCCTCGGCACACCGACGCGCGGTCCATCCTGTCGCGGCTGCTGACACCCAAGCGGCTCAAGGAGAACGAGGACTTCATGTGGCGGCTGGCCGACCGCCACATCGACGAGTTCATCGCCGACGGCAGATGTGAGTTCCTCGCCGCGTACGCCAAGCCGTTCTCGCTGCTCGTCGTCGCCGACCTGCTCGGTGTTCCGGAGGAGGACCACGAGGCATTCCGCGAGTCGTTCGGCGCCCAGCGCCCCGGGTCGAACATCGGCGGACTCGACCACGAGGTCATCGCGACCAACCCGCTGGAGTGGGCCGACGAGAAGTTCGCCCGCTACATCGAGGAACGCCGCGAGTCGCCGCGCGACGACGTGCTCACCTCGATCGCGACCGCGAAGTATCCTGACGGGTCGACTCCCGAGGTGGTCGACGTGGTCCGCACGGCCACGTTCCTGTTCGCGGCCGGTCAGGAGACGACGGCCAAACTGCTCGGCGCGGCGATGCGGGTGCTGTCCGACCGCCCCGAAATTCAGCAGCGGCTCCGCGACGACCGCAGCCTGATCCCGGTCTTCATCGAGGAGTGCCTACGGATGGACAGCCCGGTGAAGAGCGTGTTCCGGATGGCGCGAAAGTCAACCAACTTGGGCGAGACCGCCGTCCCTGCCGGCACCACGGTGATGGTGAGCCCGGGTGCGGCCAACCGCGATCCCCGACGGTTCGACAACCCGCACGAGTTCTCCCTCGAACGCAAGAACGTCCGCGAGCACATCGCCTTCAGCCGGGGTATCCACTCGTGCCCCGGCGCGCCGCTGGCGCGCGTGGAGGGTCGTGTCTCGATCGAACGCATCCTCGACCGGATGGCCGACATCACGGTCAGCGAGGAGAAGCACGGGCCGGTCGACGACCGTCGGTACGTCTACGAGCCGACATTCATCCTGCGCGGGCTCACCGAGATCAACATCGAGTTCACGCCGATCGGGTAAGCCCGCCTGAGGTCACCATCGCGCGGTTCTTCAGCCTGGAACATCGCCCGAAGCTGCAGCGGCAACGCTAGGCTGGACATCCGATGACCTGATTTCCGAGAGGGGCAAAGGTGCGCAAGATCTTCATTGCACCGGTCATCGCTTGTGGACTGATCACCACGACGATGCCCCTCGCCGGTCAGGCGTCGGCAGCTTGTGATTCGGCGGACTGCGTTCCCAACGTTGCCCAGAATGTCGTTGAGGGCGCGCCCTGTCAACCTCGCCCTTCTTTCGTCTTCGGCTTGGACGCCGACCGTGGGACCCTCATCTGTGCCGCATGGGGTAGGTGGGTGCGCGTCGGACCGTTGATCGGCACACGCGAATTGGCACTTCCCTGCGAACGGGCCGGTGATACGGCGCAGGAACCCTTGGCCGGGAACGACTTGCAGCCGCGTACCCCCGGCATTCCGCTGCAGTGTGCGGCGATGAACGGGGCGACGCGGTGGGTGCATTTCACGCTGGACCCAAGCACATGGCAACGCGCGCCGGCTTGACGCGCGTTAGTGGTTCCCCCGCGTGTCGAACGATCTACACGTCGCCGCGCACCCAGCGACTGGCGCCGTTGTTGCCCACGCACGTCAAGAACAGGCCATCCGGTGCCTGAGCGACCTCACCGTCCAATGCGGGACAGTAGTCGTTCTCGTTCTTGACCCCGTGCATCTCTGGCGATCGGAACCACCGCGGTTCGTAACGCCTGGGTGAACCGCAGAAAACCAGCCGGCCCCACGACGTCACACCGAACACGTAGTAGGTGTGGTTGCTGCAATACGAACCAAGAACGATGTTGGGAACGATGCCCGGCGTGCAGCTCGGATAGTTGCACTCAGGTTGCCCTGCAGCGGGTGGCGCGGCGGTTACCGAAACGGCGGATAGGACGGTGGCAAGCAGGGCGACGACGGATCGCACCGGCCCATTCTCACATGTGCAGTAGTCAAATTCTCGCTTTCGCGAAGGATCGCGGCCAGCGGCGATAGGCTTGCACACATGCGCGGAGTTGAGTGGGCCGCTGGCGCTTTGGCGTCGATCGCCATGATCGGAAATGTGGTATCCGCGCCGTCAGCGAACGCCACGGACTATGGAGTTGCGCTCAACGGCACCTACCGGGCCTTCTCGAACGGCGAATGGGCGCAAACCAGCGCGGGTCCCAACGGCGCGGGTGGAGCCCAGGTCTACATAGACCAGCCGTCGAAAACGGAGACTTGGGCTGTGACCTCGGACTGCATCAGTCCGATCGAATGCTACGGCGAGGTCAGAAGCGACGCAGGCTGGACCGGTGCGCTGAACTTCAATGGCGATTCCTGGCGGATCGACCGCGACATCCCGAACTGGCTGCCGTGCCCCGACGGCACCGCAGTCTCCGCTCACCAGAACTTCGCGTTGTGGGGGTGGAGCCCGGACACCAGTGAGAAGAACAAGGACCGGAACTTGGTCGTGGGCTGGGAGAGGACCCAGGCCCCTAGTGGCGCATGCGGATACAACAAGCCAGTCGTCACACAGTTGCCGGTGCGGCTGGAAATCATGTCTTAGCCGCCAGCGCAATCAGGCTCGGGCCCGGTCAACTCTTCGATCAGCCTCGGGCCCGGGTCAAGCTCAGGTCGGCAGCAGGTCTTTCCAGGTCTTGGGGTGCGACCCGGCCGCCGCAGTCGTCACCTGCTGCAGCTGACCATTGGGAGCGAGATAACGACCCGTGCGCGGGTCATACTGCGTTACCGCGACGGATGGTCCGCCGGCGCGCCCAGAACCGCTGCTGCTGAAACCGCTTGGCGCTGCCGGAACCGCGCCGCCATCCGGCGGCAGCATCACGACGGGCCCAGGTGGCGGACCCTGCGGCGCCGGCGGTACCTCTCCGGCGGCCGGTGCGATCGGTGCGGCCGCGGGCGGTATCGGCACTCCATTGGGGGAATTGCCCGGAGGCGGCGGCGCCAACGGTGACGCTGAGGGCGTCGGTGGCAATGGAGCCGTCAGCGGATTCGGCGGGCCGGGCGCGGACGGCGGGGCTCCCCGCGGGAGGGGTTCCCCTCCGGTCGGTGGGGCGCCCGGCGACAGCGGCGTGCCCTCAACGGGGGCATAAATCCGGTCCTCGAAGTCGACGCGGTCATCGGGCGGCACACCCTGCGCGATCAGATTCGGATCGAACGGATACGGCCCGAGTGTGTGTTGCCGTATAGCAGAGGGCACAAACCCCTTGGGGTCGTTGCAGATTTCCACTGTGGGAGCGCGCTTTCCAGGGTGCTCGATGCAGGGGTAGTTGCGAGCGCCACGCACAGCGATCGGCGAATCCTGCGGAAGTTTGCAGTACAACCCGTCGGGTGTGTCGACGGTGGTGGTATCGGCGGGGTTGCGCCACCGCGACGGAGGTAGGAAGCCGACCGTGCAAGAGTTCGGGTCGGCGACGGTGAGCGTGAAGTCACTCAACGGCAGACCCGTCGGGTTGTTCTTCGGCAATCCGAAGGACTGTTGAGACGCGATGACTGCAGGCAGCAGCACGAGCAGTTGTTCGAGCGCTGGATTGTAGGTGACCAGGATCTGACCCAAGGTGGTCAGGTTCGCCAACAGAATCGGCAGCGTGGGCTTCACCTGAGTGAGAAGCTGCGACACTTCTTGGGCGAAGCCTGGTCCGCGCTGCAGGATTGCCCGCACTTGGGGGTCGTCCTGCGCGACCTGCTCGGTGATTCCCGCAAGGCTGCGCGACCATGTCCGGATGGCCTCCGCACTCTCGGCCTGCGATTCCAGAAGTGGTCCGCTGTCGTCGATCAACGCTCGGCTCTGGTCGGATACGTCATTGAGGTAATCGGTGATGTTCGACGACGAGTCGAGCAGGGACTGAAAGTCCTCACCAGCGCCATTGAGGCCCTTGAACGACTCATCGAGCAAGTCGCTGAGCCGGTCTCCCGGAATACTGTCCACCAGTTTGCTGACCTGATCGAGCATCGGGCCAACCGGCTGCGGGATCGTGGCTTCCGACATGGGTATCACCGAGCCATCCCGCAGGTACGGGCCGGAATTGGTACGCGGACGCAGGTCGACGTACTGCTCACCCACAGCCGAGACGCTACGTACGGCGGCCTCGAGATCCGCGGGAATCTTCGGCGAGGTACCTAGAGTCAGCTTTGCTTCCGCGCCCTTCTCGGTGAGCGTGACTTCCCGCACCTCACCCACTTGAACGCCTCGGTAGGTCACGTTGGAGAAGCGATACAAACCGCCCGCGGCCGGCAGTTCCAACGTCACCTGGATGTGACCGATGCCGAGCAGGGCCGGCAGTTGCATGTAGGTGAAGACCATCACTGAGACACCGACGATCGATGCGATGGTGAAGATGATCAACTGGTTCCGGACGAAGCGCGTGAGAAGCATCAGCCACCACCTCCCGGTGTCGGTGGCACAGGTATCGACGGTGCCGGTGGTGCCGCCGCTTCCGGTACGTACGGACCCGCGAAGAGTTGCGAGGACGTGGTTACCGGGGCCGTGTTCGCCGGTGGCTCGACCGGGACGACTGGTCCCGTCACTGGCGGCATCGGCCCGCTCGGCGCAGGCAGGGGCGGGGGTAATGCCGCCGTGAGGGCCGCGTCCTCCGGCGGGGGCGGCGCGACACCGACACCGAGCGGATTGTAGGAGTAGTTGAGATGGAAGGGATCGCCTGGCGCCGGGATGAACTTGGCGTCTTGGTCACCCCACCGAGTGCCGAGGAAGAACGTTCGTTTCAGTCGCGGATAGGTGATGTCGAAGACCGCGAACAGGTTGATGTAGTCGCCCCTTGTGATTCGGTCGGCGAACGTCGGGCCATACGGGAAGGCGGTAGCAAACCGAAGCCCAATCGTCAGATCGGGTCCCACGTCGGCGAGCGCCTTGATCGTCGGCTCGAGGTTCTTGAGGTTGGTCACCAGATCGTCGCCGGCGTCGTTGACCAGACGGGTGGCGGTGTTGCTCAACTGCCCCAGCTTGTCCAGTGCGGTCGTCAGCCGGGGCCGTTCCCTGACCAGCACATCCAATGCCGGCGGAATGTCCCTGAGCGCGCGGTCGATCACATCGCGTTGGGCTGCGAACGTGCCGGCGACTCGCCTCAGTTGCTGGATGGTCGTGATGATGTTGTCGCGTTGCTGGTCGAGGACGCCTACGACGTTGTCGAGGCGGGTGAGCAGTTCCCGGATCTGCGGTTCACGGCCGGACAGCGCGGTGTTGGTGTTTTGGATGATGTCACCGATCTGCCCCAGACCGCCGCCGTTGGCTATCACGGACAGCGATGACAGTGTCTGTTCGGTAGTCGGATAGGTCGAAGACCGGTTCAACCCGATAGTGGCGCCCGGCTGCAGCCTGCCGCTCGGCTCTTCGCCCAGCGGCGGGTTGAGGGCCAGGTGCATCGACCCCAGCAGGCTGGTCTGCCCGACCGAGGCCACCGCATTGGCAGGCACCACAACGTCCGGCTTGACCGAGATCTCCACATCCGCGTGCCAGTCGTCGACAGTCATCTTGCCGACGCTGCCGACAACGACGTCGTCGATCATGACCGGCGAATTGGACTCCATCGTCGACACATTCGGAATCTCGACGTGGTAGGTGACCGCGTCTGGGCCCCGCCCTACTGCTCCTGGCAACGGTAGCGAGTTCAATCCTTGAAACGAGCAGCCCGTCATTGTCACGACCACACAGGCACCGCCGATGGCCAACGACTTGACGTTCCTCATGCGTGTCACGGTCGTGGCCCTCCTTCTGCGGGCAGCAGCGGCGTGCCGGGTGCCACAGGCGGCGGCGCCTGATCCGCAGGAACTGCCGGGGATTGCGGAAGCAGCATCTCGTCCACAGTGGGGGGTCCCGGGAGCACGGTGGGCGGCCCCGGAATCGGCGCGCCCGGGTACAACGCCGGTTGGGGAGTGGCGGGCACTTCTCCGCCCGGCGAATACAACCCCGGTGGGCCGGGCGGCGCTCCCCAGCCGGGGGGCGGCGGGATGTCACCGGCCCCGAGGTAGGCCGACACCGATGGGAAGGGCTCGGGCGGATCGCCCGGCCCGGCGCCGCCCGGTGCCAGCTTCGGGTCGGTGTAGATGATGTTCTCCGGTTTCGGGGCAGGTCTCAGATACAAGTTGATGGGGAACGGCAGGTTGTTGAAATTGAGCAATCGCAGCGCCGGGCCCAGATATTGCGAGCACAGTTTCGCCGTTTCGGGCGCGGTGGTGTTCTCGATGGCGCCGATCAGCCCGCAGACGAAGTACACCGGATTCGCGAAGTTGGACAGACTGAACGCTCCGCTCACCCCGCCCGAGGGTGGGTAGTAGATGTTCGCGTAGTTGGCGATCGCGTTCGGCGTGATATGCAGGATGTTCTCCACGGCCGTGCGGTTGTCGACCAGGATCTGGGTGACATCGGCGAGGCTTCTGACCTGTTCAGACACTTGATCCCTACTGCCGGCGACGAAGCGCTGCACCTCGCCGAGGGCAACCGACAAGTCGGACAATGCTGCGTCCAGATCGGACCGGCTGTCGTTCACAACGCTGGTCAGACTGGCCAGCCGATTCTCGAACATCACGATCTGTTGTTTGCTGTCGCGAAGTGCGGTGACGAACGTTTGGAGATTCTTGATGATGTCGACGACATTGCCGCTGCCTTCGGCGAAAATCCGCGCCGCGCCGGATAACTGAGCCAGAGTCTCCCGCAGCTTGTCGCCGTTGCCGTCCAATGCGTTGGCTGCGCTGTCAATGAACCTCGAGATGGAGGTGCCCGACTCTTCGGCCGTCGGACCCAACTCCGATGCCAGGCGCATCAGTTGATCTTTTACCTGGTCCCACTCGACAGGGACTGCGGTTCGATCGCTAGGGATCACCGCGCCGTCAGCCATGGTCGGCCCGTCGCCCTTCCGGTACGCCGGCGTGAGCTGGACATAACGCGCCGCAACCAAATTCTGCGCGACGATCACCGCCTTGGCGTTCGCCGGAACGGGCACCTCATGGTCGACCTTCAAGGTCATCTTGGTTTGCGTGCCTTCAGGCTTGATGGAGTCGATCTTGCCGACCTTGACACCCGCGACGCGAACCTCGTCGCCGGGGTAGATCGCGGTGGCGGTCGGGAAGTAGGCGGTGATGGTGTAAGGCCTGAAGAACATCTGTCGCACCAGAAACACCGCTCCGGCCACCAGCACGACGGCCAGCAGCACGGCGGTGACGACCGCGAGTGGCTTACGGGTTGCCATCATTGGGCAGATCTCCTGGTTGCGGAATGCCGTTGACGGGGAAGGGCAGCTCGGCGCGTGGCCCGGCATTGTCCGGCGGCTGGCCTGCATCCACACCACGGCGGAATCCGAAGACGTAGTCCAAGAACGGCTGCAGGATCTGCGATGGTTGGATGTTGGGTATGAACGCGTTGTAGTAGGCCCCGTTTGCCACGATCTCACCCTGGGTGACTTCGTACTTGGCCAGGCCGGGAAGCGCCTTGCCGATGTTGTCCCTGTTCTTGATCAACATTGCATTGACGCGGTTGAGCTTCTCCAGCGTCGGCGCCAGCTCCTGCTCATTGTCGGCCACTACACCGGTCAGCTGCCGCGACACCGCCGAGGTGTTCGCGAGCAGGCTCACGATGGCCTGCCGACGCTCGTTGAGCACCGCTAGCAGATCGTTGGCATTGAGGATAAGCGTGTTGACCTGCTCGCTGCGCTCGGACAAGATGCCGGTCACGTCGCCGGCGGTTCTCAGCAGTTCGGCCAGACTCTCGTCACGCTCATTGAGCGAGCGCGACAGTCGGGACAGCCCGTCGAAGGTCGGGCCCAGCTCCGGCGAAATCTGGTCGAGCGTCGTCGCCAGCGTGTCCAGCGACTGGTTCAAGGTGTCGGTATTGGTCTCAGCGGTATTCGTGGTGAGCTCACTGACAGCGTCGGTCAAGGAGTAGGGCGACGACGTGCGCGTGACCGGAATGACCTGATCGTGATCAAGCTTGCCACTTCCCTCGGACTCCAGGGCCAGCACGCGCTCGCCGAGCAGGGTCCCCGTACGGATATGCGCGGTGGATTCCGAGCCGAGGGCCGCCTTTCCGGCGATGGTGAAACTCACCAGTGCGTCGCCGTTATCGAGTTCGATCGAGTAAACAGTTCCGACCTTGATGCCCGACACCGTGACGTCATTACCCGCTGAGAGCCCGCCCGCCTCGGTGAACAGCGCCTGATACTTGACGGCGGTCGCGTATTGCAGCAACCGTTCGGGCTGAAGGCCTGCGATGATGACGAGAATCATCAGAGTGACGCCGATGACGCCCGCTCTGATGAGTTGGGATCCCTGATATCTGTCCATGAGTGCCATTACTGTTCCGCGCACCTCCCTGTCTCTTGTTTGATCCACGGGAAGACCACGGTTCGGCCCGTCAGATCGCTGGCTCGGAAGGTGATACCGCAGATGTAGTAAGGGAAGAACGCGCCGTACGAACCAACCCGCGCCAATTTGCGGTACAGCTCAGGCAAGCGCTGCAGGGTGGCGTCCATGTAATCCTTGTGCTTGCCGTCCAACAGCGGAGCCAGCCTGTTCAACTCGTCGACGGTACCGGCCAGCGGCGGTCGCGCCCGCGTGAGCAGATCGGCCAGCGAGGCCGTGCCGTTGTCCAGAGACGTGATCGCCTCACCGATGGGATCGCGGTCCTCCGACAAGCCACTGACAAGTCGCTCGAGCCGGTCGATCGCACCGGAGAACTGGTCGCCGTCTTTGGACAGCGTGTCGAGCAGGGTTCGCAACTCGTCGATCATTTGCTCGATGACCTGGCTGTTGTCGGCCAACGAGTTCGTGAACGACGACGTCTTCGAGAACAACGATTCGAGGGTGCCCCCCTGGCCCTGCAAGATCTGGATCAGCGACGAGGTGAGCGCATTCACGTCCTGCGGATTGAGGCCGCGGATAACCGGTTTGAGGCCACCGAGCAGCAGGTCGAGGTCCAGAGCGGGTGCCGTGCGTTCCACGGGTATCTGCGAGCCGGCGCGGAGTATCTTCGTCGAACCCGGACTGTCGGCGAGTTCGAGGAAGCGGTCGCCGGTCAGGTTGAGGTAGCGAATGTGCGCTTTGGTTCCGGTGGTCAGCACGATGTCTTGATCTGCATCGAAATCGACGAGCACGTTGCGGTCGGGCTGAAGCGATACCCCATTCACCGTGCCGACCCGGATTCCGGCCACCCGCACGGTGTCACCGGTTTTGAGTCGCGAGGCGTCCGTGAAGATCGCCGAGTATTCATTCGTCGACCCGGTTCTCATATTGCTGAAGATCAGGAACAGGAAGGCGGTCAGAACGGCCATCACGAGTGCGAAACTAGTGAACTTGATCAGCGTGCCGGTCGGCCGGGTCATCCTGGCATTCCGATCTGTGCGGTGTTGCGCGGCGGGCCGGGAATGGGACCGAACAACCAGTTCTTGAGACCTGCCGAGTTCAGTAGGATGCCCTGATTTCCGTATTGGTAGGGGTTCGCGCCAACATCAGCGACGACCGCCGGTACCCGGAACTCGGGGGGAACGTTCGGCAGACCCAGTTCCTCGCAGTACGGCCGGCCCTTGGCGGCGACCTTCGGCAGGTCCTGAGGATAGCGATAGCGTTCGGTACCGAGCGTGAGGCCGGCGGACACCACCACGGCGCTGTTGTTACCCGGCAGTGGTGGCGAATTCGCCATCACGGCAAGACCGCCAATTGAGCAATTCAATGACTCGTGATACCGGTTCAACAAGTCGGTGGTGGGCACCAGCAAATGCAACACCTCGGCCAGTGCCGGTTCGTTGCCGCCGATCACGTCGTTTCCGATGTCCGCCAGGCCTATGGCGCTGACCAAGAATTGGTCGAGCTCATCCTGCTGGTCCACGATGGTGTTGCTGATCTGTGTGGCGTCGCGGGCAGTGCTGATGAGGTCGTGCGCTGCGTCCGCGTATGCGCTCAATGTCGGCGCCGCGACTTCCAGGTCGCGGCTGAGATTCGGCAGGCTCGGTTCTATTTTGGCCAGGAACGCGTTGAAGTCGGTCAGCGTCTCGCCGAACTTCTCGCCCCGACCGTTGAACGCCTTCGCGATCGCGCCCAGGGTCTGGTTCAGCTTGGCGGGGTCGATCTTGTCCAACACCTGTACCAGCTGTTGAAAAACGGTGTTGATCTCGACCACGACGTGCTCGGCCTGAATCACCTGGCCCGGACGCAACGATTGCGGTGAAGGATTCTCCGGGGCGATCATATCCACGGACTTGGCCCCGAAGACGGTTGACGATCTGATGTCAACCTCCACGTTCGACGGGATGAGTTCCAGTTGGGACGGATCCATCGCGAGGCTCAGCGCCGCCGTGCCATCAGACCGATATTCGATCGAATCGACCTTGCCGACCTGCACGCCACGCATCTTGACCTTGGCATCGTTGTTCATCACCAGACCGGCGCGATCCGAAATGACGGTCACCGGTTCGGTCTTCGTGAAGCTGCCCTGAAACAAACCGATGGCCAAGGCGATGATCAGGCCGATGGCGACGATCAAGGCCAAGCCTGTCAGCGGGCGAACCGCACTGTTCTGCATCTGCGCCTACCTATCCCGACAGGTTGAAATTGCCGTTGGAGCCATAGATGGACAGTGAAACCAGGAGGGTGACCGAGACGACGACGATGAGGGAGGTGCGCACCGCGTTGCCCACGGCGACTCCGACACCGGAGGGTCCACCGGAGGCGAAATATCCGAAGTAGGTGTGTATCAACAAGATCGTGATGGCCATCAGTACCGCCTGGAGAAACGACCACAACAGATCGATCGGGTTGAGGAAGGTGTTGAAGTAGTGGTCGTACAGCCCACCGGACTGCCCGAACAAGACGACCGTGGTGAATTGGGAAGCCAGGAACGACAGCACCACGGCGATCGAGTACAGCGGGGTGATCGCGATCATGCCCGCCACGATCCGGGTGGATACCAGGTACTCAATGGGACGGATCGCCATGGCCGTCAGCGCGTCGATCTCCTCGTTGATGCGCATCGCGCCCAGCTGGGCGGTGACCCCGGCACCGAAGGTGGCGGCCAGACCGATACCCGCCACCACCGGGGCGGAGATGCGGACGTTGATGAACGCCGACAAGAATCCGGTCAGGGCCTCGATGCCGATGTCGCCCAGGGAGCTGTACCCCTGAACGGCGAGTGTTCCACCGGCGGCCATAGTCAGGAAGCCGACGATGACCACGGTGCCCCCGATCATCGCCAAGGTGCCCGCCCCCATGGAGATCTCCGCGATCAACCGGACGATCTCGCGGCGGAAGTGGACGGAGGCGTGCGGTATGCCGCCCAGTGCCCGCAGGTAGAACAACATGTGATCGCCGAGGCGGCCCAGCAATTCGGTCGGCTTCTTGAGCCCCCGGATCAGCCGCGGGAAGCGATGCTGCAGTACCTTATTTGTGCTCATCGCTCAGTCCTGACTCATCTGGATGCCGATGGCCGTCACGACCACATTGATCGCAAACAGGGCCATGAACGCGTACACGACGGTCTCGTTCACGGCATTGCCCACCGCCTTCGCACCACCGCCGGTGATGCTGAGCCCGCGGTAGCAGGCCACCAACCCGGCGATCAACCCGAACAGCAACGCCTTCACACAGGAGATGATCACCTCCGGAATCCCCGTCAACAGGGTGATGCCGGCCGCGAACGCGCCCGGATTGACGTTTTGGATGAACACCGAGAACGTATAGCCGCCCAAGATTCCGATGATCACCACCAGGCTGTTGAGCAGCAGGGCCACCAAACCCGAGGCCAGCATCCGAGGGGTCACCAGGCGTTGCACCGGGTCTATGCCCAACACTTCCATCGCGTCGATCTCTTCGCGAATCGTGCGCGAACCCAGATCCGCACACATAGCCGTGGCACCCGCGCCGGCCACGATCAGCACGGTCACAAGCGGACCGACCTGGGTCACTGCGCCGAACGCCGCACCGGCGCCGCTCAGGTCCGCGGCGCCCAATTCGCGCAGCAGGATGTTCAGCGTGAACGACACCAGGACGGTGAACGGGATGGCCACCAACAACGTTGGTGCCAGGGATACCTTCGTCACAAACCAACACTGCTCCAGAAACTCACGCCACTGAAAGGGCCGCCGGAAGACGTTTCGCACGGCGTCCTTCGACATCGCGAACAATCCGCCGACGGCCTCCATCGGCTTGGAACCACGGCCGAGCGAGATGCCAGTCGACCATCGTTCCGCTCCGCTACCGCGTGCCATTGGCTTATCCTTCCAGGATCGTGACGGCGGACACCGCCGTCGGTCCGCCGATGTTGTGTGCTAGCCCAACGCGTGCACCGTCCACCTGGTTGACCGCATCACCGCGAAGCTGGTCGAACAGTTCCACACACTGTGCCACACCCGTTGCGCCGGGCGGGTGCCCTTTGGCCTTCAGCCCCCCACTCGGGTTCACCGGCAAACCTCCGCCGATAGTCGTGACTTCGGCTTCGACGAGTTTGTGGCCCCCGAACCGCTCGGCGAATCCGAGATCTTCATAGCTGATGAGCTCGATGCCCGTGAAGAAATCGTGAACTTCAGCCACATGAACATCTCCAGGAACAAGACCGGCCATCTCAAAAGCCTGCTTGGCGGCCCGCGTCGAGGCCGGAAAGGTCGTCATGTCCCCCTTGTGTTGGTGCATGACGGAGTCCAGGCCGAGACCGACTCCACGGATCCACACCGGCCGGTTCGTGAATCGGTCGACCACCTCTTCGGCGGCAAGCACCAGCGCGGCCGCGCCATCACTCTGCGGCGCACAGTCGAAGAGCCGGAACGGATTGACGACGATCGGCGCTTCGAGCGCCTGCTGCATCGTGATCTCGAAGCGCAGTCGCGCCTTGGGGTTCTTGACGCCGTGGCGGTGATTCTTCACCGCCACCATTGCCATGTGCTCGGGCGTCGCGGGTGACTCGTGCAAGTACCGGCGCACGTGCAGCGCGAAGCCGGCGGGCGAGACCACGCCGAGCGGATAATCCCACGCCATGTCGCGGGCCATCGCCTCCCACTTCCACAGCATGTCGCGCGACGTGGTGTCCCTCAGCTTGTCCGCTCCCACCACCAGCGCGACGTCGTAAGCCCCCGAGGCTATCCCGAGCAGCGCGTTGCGCACCGCGTCATTGCCGGTGGCACAAGAGTTCTCGACCCGCGTCACCGGCAAGTCGGGCAGCCCGAGGCTGTCGGCGAGTATTCCGGCCGGAAACCCGTCGGCGGTGCCCATCGCACCGAACCAGGCGGCCTGCAGATCCGATTTCGCCAGGCCTTTGTCCACACTTGCCGCGCACTCGGAGAAGGCCATCGGGAGGAGGTCTTTGAGCCCGAGCGCGAAATGCTCGCCGAAGGCGGTCATCCCCGCGCCGACGATGGCCACGCGCCTCACGAGCCGGCCCTCATGCCGCCACCGGTTCGGGCTCGAACATGTAGCCGTAATCCGGAACCCCGGACCGAATCGCGACCCGGCGCAGCGCCAGCCGTCCGCGAGTGCCGATGTCGACCGAGCCGGGTTCGGCCCCGGTGACCTTCACCAGCGCTCGCACCCCGACGCCGTCCAGCTCGACGATCACAAGTGAGTACGGCGAACGCAGCCCCGGCACCGGGATGCACACCGTTGTCTCGGTGTAAACCGTTCCGGTGCGCGGGAGCGGGATCAGTTCGTAGCCGGTCGAGAGGGCGCCATCGTCGGCCACGCGGTAGCGGGGTGGAAAATCGAGATCCTCCGAATCGGCGAAACGGCCCGCCTCCCAACGGACTTTCGCTTCAAAGGCGCGTTCGTAGGCGGCCAGCGAAATCGGGATCTCGGCGTCACCGATGACGGCACCCTCGGGCAACGCACGTGCGGCCAATTCACGCCGGTGAAGTTCGGCGACACCCCCGATGACCGTGATGCCCGACAGGCTGGCCTGTTCGACGGCGACCAGTGGACCGGTCGCATCGCACTCGGCCATGCCGGCCAAGGCGAACAGACCCGAACTGGCGCCGGTCGTCGGCAGCGCGGGCGGATCACCGACGGTCAGCTCGAGTGCGCGAGCGTGATCCACCCCCGCCACCGCGGCCGGCGTGTCGAGCCACGCCGCCTCCAACGATGCGATGAGCCCACGCTCGTGCAGCAGGCGCGGGTCTCCGTAGTCGTGCACGGTGGCCTTGCGGGTGCGCACCGGCAGGCTGCGCGCCACCCGCGCAGCGGTCCGAACTTGCATGCCCCGTTCGGCGGTCAGGATCGCGGCCGCCCCTGCGGGGTCGAGGTCCGTACCGATGATCAGGGTCCGCGGACGCGCCGAACTGATCGCGTCGAGCGTCGCCGGTGCACCGCCCAGCCGCTCGTCGACCTCCAGTTCGGGGTCGAGCCCGAGACCGGCGAGCAGCACCGCCGCGTTGCTGCTGTCGAGCAGCGGCAGGTCCCGGCTGACCAAGACGACGCGTTCCACCGCGCCACTGGCGATCAGCGCGGCCCGGCCGGCTTCGACCGCAAGGGTGATCGCGTCCTCGTCGTCGCCGGGCACGCGGTGCCGGGGCGATCCCCAACACGGAAGGTACGTGCCGATCGACGTGACGTGGGGCATGGACGTTCCTTCGCGAACCTAGGTGACGGCGCCGGCCGTCTTGAGCTCGATGATGCGGTCCCAATCCAAGCCGAGTTCCAGCAATATTTCGTCGGTTTGCTCGGCGAACCCGGGCGCGGGTCCCGTGTGCGGGGCGCTGACGTCGAACTGCACCGGATTGGCGACCAGCTCCAGCTCGCCGGCCCGGACCAAGTACTGGTTGGCACGGATCTGTGCGTCCTCAGCGGCCTGCAGAGTGTCCTGCACCGGCGCCCACGGGCCCAGCAACGTCGAGAACCGCTCGCTCCACTCGGCCAGCGGTCGCTTGGACATCGCTTCCTTGAGGATCTCGGCGGCGGCCTCGGTGTTCTCGGCAATCGACTCGACGGTCGCGAACCGGGGATCGTCGGCGAGTTCTTCGAGGTCCATGTGCCTGCACACGTCAGCCCAGAACTTGGTGGGCTGCATCATCACGAACGAGATGTAGCGGTCGTCGGCCGTCGCGTACAGGCCGACAAGCGGATTGATCGGCGACCCGTGCACCCCCGGCGGGAACGCCTCCATCCGCTGGCCGAGGTGCTTGGTCAGCGCGACGGTGTGCCCGAGTGACCACAGCCCGCTGCCGAGCAATGACACGTCGACCACCGATGGTTCCCCGGTGCGCTCGCGCTTCAGCAGCGCGGCTGCGATGCCGCCGGCGAGATTGGTTCCGGAGATGGTGTCGCCGTAGGCCGGGCCCGGTGGACCCACCATGCCCGGTGTGCCCGGCGGCGTGATGGTGGCCGCCGTACCCGCGCGGCACCAGAAGGCGGTCATGTCGTAGCCGCCCTTGACCGACTCCTCGCCGCGTGGCCCCAGCGCACTGCCCCTTGCGTAGACGATCATCGGATTCACGGCGCGAATGTCGTCAACGTCGATGCCGAACTTCTGTCGGTGCCCGGGCAGGAAGCTGGTCAGGAAGACGTCGGCGCGGCGTGCCAGTTCCAGCAGTACCTCTTTGCCTTCGGGAACCGACATGTCCAGGCCGATGCTGCGCTTGCCCCGGTTCGCGTGCTCGATGTTGGGGTTGGGATCACCCTCGACGCGAAGCAGGCCGGTCTGGCGCAGTCCGCGCTGCGGATCACCGGTGACCGCGTGCTCGACCTTGACGACGTCGGCGCCCCACTCGCGCAGCACCGCACCGGCCGAGGGCACGAAGCCGTACATCGCGACCTCGAGGACACGGATGCCCTCCAGCGGCCTACTCATCAGTGCCCTCTCCTCTTCGCGCAAGCGTCCCCCACAAGCCGGCGGTGCCCCCACATCAGGCCACCACCGTTGCGAACGTCTTGGACTCGAGGAACTCCTCGAGTCCCGCGGTGCCCATCTCGCGGCCGATGCCCGACTGCTTGTATCCGCCGAACGGCGTGTCGGCGTTGAAGTAGTTGCCCCCGTTGATCGAGAACGTGCCCGTGCGGATGCGCCGGGCGACGGCCAGCGCACGGTCCTGGCTGCCGAACACCGCACCCGACAGCCCGTAGATGGAGTTGTTGGCGATCCGGACGGCATCGTCATCGTCGTCGTAGGCGATCACCACCAGCACCGGACCGAAGACCTCCTCCTGGGCGATCTCGCTGGCCGGATCGACGTCGGTCATCAGCGTCGGTGTGTAGAAGTAGCCGGGACCCACCTTCTCGCCACCGGTCACCAGGGTGGCGCCCGCCGCGACCGCACGCCGGACCATCCCGTCGACCTTCTCGCGTTGTTTCTCGCTGATCAGCGGTCCCATGTACGTGCCGGGTTCGGCCGGGTCGCCGTAACGCACCATGCCGAAGTTGCTCTTGACCATCTCGACGATCTCGTCGTGGTGCTGGCGCGGCACCAACAGCCGGGACGTCAGCGCACACCCCTGACCGGCGTGCGTGACCATGCTGAAGGCGCTGAACAGCGCCGCGGTGCCGAAGTCGGCGTCGTCGAGCACGATCGCCGCCGACTTGCCGCCCAGTTCGAGGAAGACCTTCTTCAAGGTGTCACTGGCGGCCGCCATGATCCGGCGCCCGGTCGGCGTCGATCCGGTGAAAGTCACCATGTCGACGTCGGGGCTGGTGGTCAGCGCGGCGCCGACTTCGGGATCGGCGCCGCTGAGCACGTTCACCACCCCCGCGGGGATATCGGTGTGGTTGGCGATCAGCTCGCCCAGTGCGAGCGTGACGAGCGGGGTGTCGGGTGCCGACTTCAGGATCAATGTGCAGCCGGCGGCCAACGCGGGCGCGAGCTTCGCCAGCGCCAGCTGATTGGGATAGTTGTAGGCGATGATGGCCGCCACCACGCCGGCTGCTTCCTTCTCCACCCAGCGGTGGTGCTGCATACCGCGACTCTCGATGTTGCCGAGATCCTCGCTCATCGGATAGCTCTTCAACAGTTCGGCGTAGTAGCGCACGATCTCGATCGGCTGATCGAGCTGCGCGCCCTGGCAAAGCGCCTCCGTGGCACCGACCTCGGCGATGGTGAGGGCGGCCAATTCGTCCCGGTGCTCGACCAACGCCCGATGGAACTGCTCGAGGCACCTGATACGCAGATCGGTGTTGGTGGACCAGTCGGTCTCGTCGAACGCCCGCCGGGCCGCCGCGACGGCCGCTTCGGCGTCGGCGGCCGTGGCGTCCGGGGCATGGCCGAGCACCTGCCCGGTTGCGGGATTGAGGGAAGGAAATGAACGTGAGGTCGCGAGCAGCCGCCCCCCGATCAGCAACCGCCGATCGACGCCGCGTGGCTCGGCGTCGGTTTCCTCCGTGATGGTGATCGCTTCCCGCATCGTCCTCCTCAGCCTCCGCGCCGCTGTCGCATCAACTCGCGCGATGTGATGGAAACTGCATTCTCATCACCGGCGAATCATACATTCGCCACAAGAGAACTCAAGGAAATGATAGGAACTGGCCACTGCCTGCGAATTACGGTGCGACAATCGTGCGCCGAACGTCTCATCTGTGGGAACGAGCGGTGGCCACTGTCTTGCTAGATTGCGTTGCACGAGAGTACGGTTCTCATAATCGGAAGGACGATTCTTGACAGGTGAAGGCCGGACGGCATGAAGAACGCCGTCGTGACCGGAGGTGGGTCCGGCATCGGACTGGCCGTCGCGCACCGCCTGCGCGCCGACGGCATGCATGTGGCCACCATCGACATCAATCCGTCGGAGGCCGAGTTCGCCTTCACCGCCGACGTCACCGACCGGGGACAGGTCGACGAGGCGCTCAACGCGATCCGCGCCCAACTGGGTCCGGTGACGGTCCTGGTGAACGCCGCCGGTATGGAGAAGTTCAAGCGGTTCGCCGATCTGAAGTTCGACGACTGGCAGCGCGTCGTCGACGTCAACCTCAACGGCGTCTTCCACTGCGTCCAGGCCGTACTGCCCGACATGGTCGAGGCCGGCTGGGGACGCATTGTCAACATCTCGTCGTCGAGCACCCACTCCGGCCAGCCGTTCATGTCGGCATATGTGGCGGCCAAGTCGGCGGTCAACGGCCTGACGAAGTCGCTGGCGCTGGAGTACGGTCCGGCCGGCATCACCGTCAACGCGGTGCCGCCCGGCTTCATCGACACACCGATGCTCCGCAAGTCAGAGGAGCGCGGCTATCTGGTGGTGCAGAAGAACATCGACTCAACACCGGTGCGCCGCATCGGCAGACCCGAGGACATCGCGGCCGCCTGCGCCTTTCTGATATCCGAGGAAGCGGGCTACATCACCGGACAGATCTTGGGCGTCAACGGCGGCCGGAACACGTAAAAAGAACCAGAAACTCAAGTGCGAAGAAAGGATCTGAAGTGGGACGCGTACAGGGAAAGGTCGCATTCGTCACCGGTGCGGCGCGCGGACAGGGACGTAGTCACGCGATCCGGCTTGCCGAGGAAGGCGCCGACATCATCGCCGTCGATCGGTGTGAGGACTTCGCAACGGTGGGATACCCCATGGCCACACCGGAAGACCTCGAGGAGACTGCGCAATTCGTCGAAAAGACCGGGCAACGGATCGTCACCGCAAAGGTCGATGTCGCCGACGCCGGTGCGCTGAAAACCGCGCTGGAAAACGGTGTCGCCGAACTCGGGAAGCTCGACATCGTGGTCACATCCGCCGGGATTGCGGCGATGAAGGGCTCGGCCGACATGAACGCCTGGGTCGATGTGATGAACACCAACCTCATCGGCACCCTCAACGCGATCCATGTCGCACTGCCGCACCTGTCCGAGGGCGCCTCGATCATCGCGACCGGCTCCACTGCGGCGCTGATGGACGTCGGCGCGAGCGACAATCCGGGAGCCGACCCGGGCGGGGCAGGCTACCTGCATTCGAAGCGTTTGCTGTCGCAGTACGTCCACAACCTCGCCGCCGAACTCGCGCCCCGCGGGATCCGGGCCAACGTCGTCCACCCGACCAACTGCAACACCGACATGCTGCAGAGCGAGCCGATGTACCGCTCCTTCCGACCGGATCTGGAGCACCCGACCAAGGCCGACGCCGAACCCGTCTTCTACGTGCAGCAGGCCATGAAAGTTCCGTGGGTCGAGCCCGAGGACATCAGCAACATGGTGTTGTTCCTGGCGTCGGATGAGTCACGGTACGTCACCGGCACCCAACAGCGCGTCGACGCCGGCGGCTATCTCAAGTGGTACGACTACCACATCTAGCGGAGGCCGAAGGTGAAAGTTCATGTTGACTCAGCCCGCTGCCAGGGACACACCCTGTGCTCGATGATCGCTCCGGACTCGTTCGAGCTGAGCGACATCGACGGCACCGCGTCCCCGGTGAACGAGGTCGTGCCCGCCGACCAAGAGGACGCCGTGCGAGAAGCCGTGCAGTCCTGTCCGGAACAAGCCATATCGATCGACGAGTGAGTCCAGACCACAGCACAGGAGTAAAGACGTGAGCGTCGACGACATCGCCGCCGGCGACCGCAAGAAGAACAGGTACCACTTCGACCGGCACACTCCGGAATACCGGCTGCAATTCGAGAAGATCACCGAGGAGATGCAGTCCCGGTGCCCGATGGCGTGGTCCGACACCTACGACGGGCACTGGGTCGCAGCGGACAGCAAGCACGTCTTCGAATTGGCCCGCTGCCCGGCGGTGTCCAACCATCACGACCTCACCGGCGAGACTCCCTACCAGGGCATCACGATCCCGAAAGCGCAGCGGGCCACGGTGGTCCGTGGCGGCATCCTGGAGATGGACGAGCCCGAACACAGCATCTACCGCGGCGCACTGAACCCCTACCTCTCCCCCGCGGCCGTCAGGCGGTGGAAACCGTTCGTCGATGAGGTCGTGCGCGCCGCACTGGATGAGAAGATCGAGTCGGGACGCATCGACTTCGTCGACGACCTGGCCAACATCGTGCCCGCCGTCCTGACCCTGGCGATGATGGGCATCGAACTCAAGAAATGGCCGGTTTACAGTGAGCCGGCGCATCTCTCGGTGTCCACCCCGGAGCATTCGCCCGATGCCGCGCGTGTCGCCGAGATGAACCGGCAGATGGGCATCGACATGATCAACACCATGATGGAGATCCGGGAGAACCCGCGTCCCGGTCTGGTGAACGCCCTGCTGCAGCTTCGCATCGACGGCGAACCTGCACCCGATCTGGAGATCCTGGGCAACCTCGGCCTGATCATCGGCGGCGGGTTCGACACCACCACCGCGCTCACGGCGCATTCGCTGGAGTGGTTGTCCAAATACCCCGATGAGCGCGAGTTGCTCAGCCGCGAGCGCGCCACCCTTCTTGATGCGGCCACCGAGGAGTTTCTGCGCTTCTTCACACCCGCGCCAGGCGACGGCCGCACGTTCTCCGACGATGTGGAAGTCGAGGGCACCCGGTTCAAGGAGGGCGAACGGCTGTGGATCTCCTGGGCCATGGCCAACCGCGACCCTGCCGTCTTCGACAGACCCAACGAGGTGATTCTGGACCGGAAGGGCAACCGCCACTTCAGTTTCGGGATCGGCGTGCACCGCTGCGTGGGATCCAACGTGGCGCGCACCGTGTTCAAGTCGATGCTGACCGCTGTCCTGGACCGGATGCCCGACTATGTCTGCGACCGGCATGGCACGGAGCACTACGAGACCATCGGCGTGATCCAGGGCATGAAGCACCTGCCGGCGACCTTCACACCGAGCCGGCCGCTGGGTCCGGGCCTGGACGAGACGCTGGAGAAGTTGCAGCGCATCTGCGACGAGCAAGAACTCGCGCGACCGATCACCGAGCGCAAAGAAGCAGCGGTCATCGACTAATCGGCAGTGGCGAGCCGCGAGGAGATGATTTGATGGGCAGCGGGCCGGGGTACTGGGAGGAACGACGTTGAAGCGTATGCACATTCTTATCGCTGCTGCCGTCCTGGTGGTCGCTGCGGGCCTCGTCGCATCCCCGCCGGCGCAGGCCAAGATGCTCGTGGGCAACTACGACGTCCTGACCAACCGGTACGAGCGGGCTTCGTGGGTGTGGTTCATTTCGAACTGCCAACCGCCGGACGACACCTGCCTGGACATCAGCGCGATACCGCGGCTGAAGTTCTATGCCTACTACGACGGTGACGCTCACCTCGCCGATGGTCGGTATACATTGACCGTCGATGTTCCAGATGGACTGCAGTGCCTTCCCGGTTACGCCATGCCGACGCATGAGACGTGGACGTGGGACGAGGTCTCGCTGGCCGGCACCATCGATTCGCGCTACGACGTCGGATGTTTCAATGGTCCGCCGGGAAGCCAGTTCTGGACCTTCTCACTGCAGCGACTGTAACGGACTCACAGTCCAATCGACCCGCGTGCGCGCGACCGACTCGCCGTTGGCGCTGCGTCGCGGTGGACGCAGACCCAGGACCCGGCGCCCGACATCGGCGAGTTGCTCGACCAGTGACGCTTCGTCCATATCCAGCGGCGCACCGGTGGCAGCGCCGGCCAGCCCGGTGAGGACGGCGGTGGCTTTGACGACGCCGACAGGGCCGGGCTCGAGTCGCATGAGCAGTGCCAGTTGGCGCTCGATCAGATCGCCCCACTGGGGTTGCAATTGCAATACGCGGTGGACGCTGGGATCGAAGACCATGACTGCCGCCAGCGACCGGTTCCTCGCGACAACTCCGGCGAATCCCTGGATCATGGCATCCATTTGGGTGCGCGGGGTGCGCTGATTCTCCGCCGTCGCGATGACTTGGCAGATCTGGTCCAGCAACGGCTCCAACAGCGCGATCAGCAGCTGATCACGGGTTTTGAAGTGGTAGTAGATCGCGGCCTTTGTGAACCCGAGTTCGTCGGCGATCATCTGCAGCGAGGTGCCGGCGAAGCTGTGGCGGCTGATCAGTCCGACGGCGACGTCGAGCAGCCGCGTCCGTGTGTCGACGGGAAAATCTCCGTCGTCGACCCAAAGCGACGTCATATCGCAGCCCTCCCCTGAAGAAAAGGTCTCAGACATCCGGCAGTCTGAGACGTGCCGGATGTTCGACATCCGGCAAGTGCTCGCTCGTCGTTCGACAAGTCACCACTTTACGTCCGGCAAGCGAAACACGTGTCCGTCGCCTCGAACCCGAACCTCGCTGTGCCGGTGGACTCACACTCCAGGCGGCGCGGTGAACCCGCCAAGCACCCGCTCGATCGCCCGGGCCACTGCCAACGTCGTGTGGTCCTCCAGATAGGGTCCGACAACCTGGATGCCGACCGGCAGTCCGTCCACGGTGCGTCCCACAGGCACCGCCGTCGCCGGCAGATACGCCACCGTCGGCAGGCCGACCCAGCCGAAAAGGTCCAGATACGAACGATTTCCGTCCTTCAGTGGGAGTACCCGATCGGCCATCGGCTCCAGATGATCGTGCGCAATGGCGGACACCATTGCCACGGGCATCAGCAGCGCATCGACCTGACGGAAGTACTGCGACATCCGTGCACGGATGCGCTCCCGTCGCTCGTTGGCCGTCAGCCACTGCCGATGGCGCAACGCCGACGTCGAGTCCATCAGCGGATAGAGCAGCTCCACGTGCAGCCCCACCAGCTCGGGCAGGCTCACCGGCGGAGGATCCTCCACCAGGTTGACCCCGGCATCGGCCAGTGCCGCCACCGCCGCCTGCAAGACCGCCGCGACGTCGGGCTCGACCGGATAGGCCGGATCGTCCAGCCAGGTGGCCAGCCGCAGCTGGCTCAGAGCCGACGCCCGCGCCGGTGGCATGTCCAGGCGCCACCCGATGGCATCGGACCTCGTCGGGCCGGCCAGAACAGTCAGCGCGAGCTCCAGATCCGCCACCTCGCGGGCCAGCGGTCCCATCACCGCCAGGTCGGCGGCCGACAGGGCACCCGGCGGCGGTGGCAGATGACCCAACTGCGGAACGACACCCCAGCTGGGTTTGTGGCCGCACACACCACACCAGTTCGACGGCAGCCGGATCGATCCGGCGATATCGCTACCCAGCTCCAGCGCTGTCAGCCCCGCGGCGAGCGCCGCGGCTGCCCCGCCCGACGACCCGCCCGTCGAGCGCGACGTATCCCACGGATTGCTCGTCACACCGAAGATCGGGTTGAACGTCTGCCAATCACCGGCCATCACGGGCACGTTCGTCTTGCCAAAGATGACCGCACCGGCCCCTCGCAGTCTGCCCACGGCCTCCGCGTCACGGTCTGGCACCCGGTCCCACTCGGGCACTCCGCAGGTGGTGCGGATTCCCGCGGTCTCGAAGGAGTCCTTGACCGTCATGGGAATCCCATGCAGGGGCCCGGAGACCTCATCGCGGCTCACGGCCACATCCGCGGCGTCCGCGGCGCGACGGGCACCATCGACGTCGAGCGTTATGACGGCGTTCAGCGACGGATTGAGCCGCTCGATGCGGGCCAGATACACATCGAGCAGTTCGCGACTACTGAAGTCGCGACGGCGGATCCCCTCCGCCAACCGATGAGCCGGCCACAGGGCGACGTCAGCCGTCATGGACGAACGGTAGCCGCCTCACCAGCCGTAGCGCAGGCGGATCCCGCGGAAGCGCTCCCACATCTGCGCGGTGCGCTCCTCCGGCGTCACCGTGACGGTGTCCGACGGAAGTGCAGTCGCGAGCTCTGCGCGCTTGACGAGTCGGGTCCGCAGCTGCGCCGGTTCACCCTCGAGCATGTGCCGGTACGTCACGTTGCCCCGCTCGAAGCCCTGAGTGTCCAGCCAGTTGTGGTGGCCCGGATCACCGTGGCACATCACCATCCTCACTCGACCGTCCGAGTCAACAGTGGTGCGGCTCGGTGTGTAGCTGACCGGCCGATACAGGTAGTCCATGCTGGTGAAGAAGGCGCCCATGTTGGTCAGCGTCCAAAGGCCCTCGTGGGCGTCGAACTCGATGATCAAGGCCTCGTCGGAGGCCAGCTGCCAATGCATGTTCACCGCCGCGCGACCACGCTTCGCATCCGCACCCGTCGACGTCAACTCGGGGAACCGGTTCGGGTGCTCGGAGTCGACGCCGCCGTGCGCGAAGGGGTATTCGGGCCAGTCGTTCATCATCCCAGTCAGGAAGTCCCCCGCCCACTCTATGGCGGCGACCATCTCCGCCGGACAGGGCAGCGGTTTGGGCGCATCCATGTCGACATGCTCGATGCTCATGTGGACCGGTAACTCGTCCCAACGGTCGAACCCCTGCCGGACGAAGAGCTTTCGTGACCCTGGTGTGGTCGGCAACCAGTTCGCATCCCGTCGTGAGCCACCGACGTGGATTTCAAAACTTCCGTCGGCGGCGGTATGCAAGTCTGCGCCGGTCAAGTTTGCCTCCGGCACATCGCCGAACGGCTCGTGCAGCACGCCCGGACTGTCCTGGCGTGGACCGTGCACCGCGATGTTGACGAAGCGGGCGGTGCCGCGGTGGCCGGTGATTCGGTAGGTCGACGTCCCGTCTATCCAGGCCTGTTGGTAGAGGAAGTCGGCGCTGTCGCCGCCGAGCTTGCGGGTGGGGTGACAGAAGCTGTGGAATACCGGGTAGCGCGTGTCGCGGGTCTCGAGCGCGAGATCGAATGCCTGTCCCAGATTTTGGGTCAGGAACCGGAATCCGTCGACGCGCTGGGCTCCCGTCGGAGGGTTGTGATCCTTGAAGACCCGCTGGCCCGTCGCCTTCAGCCGGTCGCAAAAACCGTCCCATGCCGACTTCAGTGCCGCATCGTGGGGACCGTCGCCGAAGCCCATCGCCGCTCCTAGCCGCCAACTCGTTGCAGCATCGCCGATACCATCGCCGATGCGCGGTGGGCCGCCTCGAGCCGCCCTTCTGCCTCGATCCGCGGGCCGATCAGTTCCAGGTCGAAATGATACGGGTAGCCCGACGCGAGCACCGCGGCGATGAACGGCTCGATCGGGATGGCGCCGTCGCCGGGCACGGCGCGCGCGGGCAGCGCGCGGTCGCCAAGCACGTAGTCACTCAACTGGATTGCCTGGGTCCGGGGCAGCGCGCGGGCCAGCAGGGCGGGCAGTTCCGCCTCGGCCCAGCAGTGGAACAGGTCGATGCAGATGCCCAGTCCGGTCATCTCGGCGAGGGCGATCGTGTCGCGCAGGCTGTGAGCGATGTGGATGTCGGCATAGAGGCTGGACGCGTTCTCGATCGCCAGCGCGACCCCGGCCTGCTCAGCCGCCTCCAGACACGGCCGGACCGCTTCGCCGAAGCGTTCGGCCGCCGCCGCCCACGTCAATTCGCCGCGCCCGCCGGTCAGCATGTAGACCACCCTGGCGCCGACGTCGGCCGCCGCCTCGATCACCGGCATGAGCGAGTCGTACGACGAGAAGAGGTGGTACACGGTCTCCACCGAATAGCCCTCGCCGGCAACGATGTTCGGCAGGTTCGGCTCGGACAGCTGGGCGTCGATCAGGCTGAGCCGCCGGACCCCGAGTGACCGCCAGTACGAGTTCATCTCCGGCAACGGCGAACCCATGAACGTCACGCTGTGCACGGATAAGCGCTGGTCGACGCCTGCCACGTCAACCCCGTTTCTCGATCTCGACGCCGAATCGGTCCCGGAAAGGCCGGAATTCGTCGTGCAGCGCGTCGAGGTCCTCGCCGATGTCGGTCAGCAGTGAAGTGGAGTAGCGGAACTTGCCGTGCCGGTCACCGGGATTGGCGACGAGGTAGGCCCGCATCGCGGCCTCCGCCTCGCCGGTGAGCCGCCGATCCGCGAACGCGTAGTAGCGACGGACCGTGGCGACCTGATCGGCGACGAAGTCGGTGTAGCGCACGTGCAGGACCCGGGGGTCGTCAACCAGCGAGTTGGTCATCGTGTTGGCGACGCTCTCGCGGGTCAACTGCAGGTGCATCTTCGCGGCGGCCTGCAGATCGATCGGACCGACGATGCCCTCGAGGATGTCGGCCATCATCATGGTGCGCGACGCCGCGACCTGAACCGGGTCGCGATGCAGCCACAGCAGCGTTGCATCGGGATAGGCGTCGAAGAGCTCGGCTAGGCGGAAGCCGTGAAAACCCTTCAGCACCCACTGTTTCGGCGGCCGCCGGTACTGCAGCTGCTGCAACATGGCCTTGTGGATGCGGTACTGCGCTGCCGGATCGGTGGGCAGCCCGCCGACGACGGTCTGCATCGGCACCCGCCACCACGCCGTGGGGGTCAGTACCCGGAAGTCGAACGCCCAGGTCCGTTCGTCCTCGGGCAGGCCGTCGCCCAGCATGTCGTTGTACGGGTGGCTGTGCAGCCACTTCGGCAGTTTGGCGTTGATCTGACGCCAGTCGGCATCGGCCCGTGCGCGGCGCGGGTCCTCACCGTCGACGACGCCGGGCGGTGGCGACGGGTACATCACCTCCCAGAACCGCAGCGCCCGCGCCCCGGGATCGACCGACATCAGCGCATGCATCAGCGTGGTGCCCGAACGTGGCTCGCCGGTGACGAACATCGGCCGCTCGATGACCTCCTCGTCGACCGGATACCGGCGCCGGTCGGCGATGAACTGCAGCCGCGACGTCAGCAGGCAGTGGCATACCTCGGCCGCCTGTCGCATCCCGTCGGCGTCCATTCCGACCGCGTTGAGATGATCTACGACCAGCGAGAATCGTTCTGGCAGAGTCGGATCACCGTAGTCGCGCAGCGAAGTGACGGTCTCGGCTTGGGCGAGCATGTCCGCCGCCACCAGCCGTGCGGTCACCGGACGTCTCCGCACAGGCTCAGCAGTTCGTCCTCGACTTCTCGGACGTTCTGTGCCGACTGGGCGGTGTACCGCAGGCCCGCCATGGCGCCGTAGTCCATGATCTTGGGCACCCGCAACCCGGCGTCGACGTAGTCCTTGATGACGCGGGCGAGCTGTTTCGGCGTGCCGTGCGGCACCATCGCCAGTACCATCTCGGGTTCGACGCGGTCGAGGAACTCGACGATGCGTTCGCGGGTGAGCACCGCCGGATCAATGTCCTGGTACCCGCGCCAGGTATCCCCCATCGGATGTTCGAATCCCGCCTTGCGCAGCACGGCGGCGGACACCTGCAGCAGGAAGGACTTCACCAGCGGCGCGTCCAGGATCTCGGCCAGCTCGGCTTCGTCTCGGCCGACCAGGCACACCTGGATGAAACACGGCGTGATCACCACCGGATCACGACCCACCCGCTCGGCGGAAAGCCGGACGATCGAGAGCTTTTCGGCATAGTCCTCCGGAGTCCATGCGCCCGTAGGCCACCAGCCGTCGGCGTAGCGGCCCACGATGTCGAGGGTGCGCGGCCCACTGCCGCCGATCCAGATCCGCGGTAGCCGACCGTCATACGGTTCGGTGTCCAGCCGGGCGTGGGTCAGCCGGTAGAACCGGCCCTGGTAGTCGACGGGGCCGTCGCTGTCCCACAACAGCCGGATGACGTGCAGCGCTTCTTCGAGCCGGCTGACTGGCCGGCTGAAGTCGAACCCGTAGGGCACGGTGTTCTCGGTTTCGCCGCTGCCCAGGCCGAGGATGAAGCGGCCCCCGGCGAGGTGGTCGATCGTCAGCGCGCTCTGCGCCAACAGCGAGGGGTGTCGCCGTACGGTGTCGACGACGCTGGTCGCGATCGGCACGTTGTGTGTCAGCACCGCCGCAGCCGCCGCGACGGCCATCCCGTCGAGGTGCCGGTGCGGCGACGGGGAAACCGTTGCCAGGTCGGTGAACTCCGGCGTCCAGATGGAATCGGGCCAGAAGCTGACCATGTGGTCGGGCAACCAGATCGAGTGGTAGCGTTCGTTGTCGAGGCCTGGCAGGACCGAGAGGTCCAGTGGCAGCGTGGTGCGCAGATAGGCGGCGGGCTGAACCTTCACAGCCGGCCGAACTCGCGCAGAAACGACTGTGTGTGGGCGATGCGACCGGTGAGTGTTCTGGGATCGCCGTTGCACAACCGGAATGCCGTCTCCGTGATCAGCGAGATGTCCTCGGTGTCGGTCTTGGCCAGGTCGAGCGCACCGGCACCCTCGGTGGCGACGGGGTTCGTCGGCGCGGCGGCGTTGACGGCGATACCGTCGTCGTAGAGTTCGGCCGCAAGGCTTTTCGTCAGCCGGTTCAACGCGGCCTTGACCGTCCCGTAGATGCCGAACCCTGCACTGCGGTCGAAGTCGGAGAACGGCGGTCCCGCGGGCAGGTCACCACCGACCGATGTCACGTTGAGCACCCATCCGGAACCGCGTTCGCGCATCGCCGGGATCGCCAGCTGCGTGAGGTGCAGCGGCGCCATCACGTGCATCTCCATCATCAGCTTGACCCGTCGTTCGGGGAACCCGTCGAGGGGGCGCAGGAACGTGACGGCGGCGTTGTTGACGAGAATGTCCGGCGCGCCGACCTTGTCGACCACCTCGGTGAAAAGCCGTTCGCGCTCCTCGCTCTGCGACAGGTCGGCGGCCACCGCGATCCCTTGTCCCCCTGCGGACTCGATCTGCTGGAGCGTCTCGCGCAGCGACCCTTGGTACTTCGGATCGGGCTCCAACGTGCGTGCGGTCAGCGCGACCGTCGCACCCTCTGCGGCGAGCCGCTTAGCGATGGCCTTGCCGAGCCCTCGGCTGGTGCCGGTGACCAGCGCGACCTTTCCGTCACACGTCATCGTGGGACCTCCCTGCCGTGCGCGGGATACCCGAGAGCTTGTCGGCGAACTTGGCTTCCGCGGCATCCCGCAGCCGCAGCAGGTGCTCGGACGGGAACGCGTCGGGTGCCGGCTTGGCGTCCTTGAGCAGCTGCCGGGCCAGCGTCACCTTGTGCACCTCGGTGGGTCCGTCGGCCAGCCCCAGTACGAACGACTCCGTCAGGTACTGCACGAACGGCATCTCGTGCGACGTGCCGAGCGATCCGTGCAACTGCAACGCCCGCGCCGACACATCGTGCAGCACCTTCTGCATCATCGCCTTGACCGCCGAGATGTCGGCGCGAACGGCCTTGTAGTCGTTGTATTTGTCGATCTTCCACGCGGTCTGAAGGGTCAACAGCCGGAACGCCTCGATCTCCATCCATGAGTCGGCGATCATCTCCTGCACCATCTGCTTGTTGGCCAGCACCTCGCCCTGGGTGTAGCGCGATACCGCCCGCTCGGTCAGCATGTCGAAGATCCGCCGCACCAGTCCGACCGTGCGCATGGCGTGGTGGATTCGACCGCCACCGAGGCGCGTCTGCGCCACCACGAATGCCCCACCGCGGGGACCGAGCATGTGATCGGCGGGGACCCTGACGTTGTCGTAGCGGACATAGCCCTCTCGGCCTCCGCCGCCGAGCGGCTGATAGCCCAGCCCGACATCGCGCAGGACATTGATCCCGGGTGTGTCTCCCGGCAGCACGAACATCGAATAGCGTTGATAAGGCGGAGCATCGGGATCGGTCATCGCCATGACGATGATGAACGAGGCCATCGAGGCGAACGACGAATACCATTTCTCGCCGTTGATCACCCAGTGATCGCCGTCCTGCGTGGCGGTTGTGGTGAAGACTTTCGGGTCGGCCCCGCCGTGCGGTTCGGTCATCGAGAAGCACGACACGATGCGGTTGTCGAGCAGCGGCTCGAGGTACCGCTGCTTGAGCTCGGGAGTCCCGTAGTGCGCCAATATCTCGCTGTTGCCCGAGTCCGGCGCCTGTGAGCCGAAGACGATCGGCGCGCATTCCGAGCGCCCGAGAATCTCGTTGAGCAGCGCCAGCTTGACCTGTCCATAGCCCGGACCGCCGAGGTGCGGTCCAAGGTGGGTGGCCCACAGACCGCGCTCCTTGACGATCTCCTGCAGCGGCGGGATCAGCGCCTGTCGCACGGGGTCGGCCAGGTCGTGGGACTCCTTGACCACGTAGTCGATCGGTTCACACTCGTCCCGAACGAACCGCTCGACCCACGCCACTTGCTCGGCCCACTCGGGGTCCGTCGAGAAGTCCCAGCCCACTGATGTCCTTTCGCGAGTTTCAGGTGTCCGACCACTTGCGCCGTCGTTGTGCCGCATCTTCGGTGGCGTGCGAAAGCACTTGATTGCGGTTCTCGAGTTCTACCGCGGCGTCCAGCGGCGCGTCGGTGTTGGCCTGCAGCGCTCGCTTGGTCAACTGCACGCCGAGCGGCGAGAGGCCCGCGATCGTGGTGGCCAGTTCCACGGCGCGGTCGAGCAATCGGTCCGATTCGGTGAGCTCGCTGACCAAGCCGCGGCGATCGGCCTCCTCCGCGGTCACCATGCGCCCGGTCAGCATCCAGTCCGCCGCGACGCTGGTGCCGACGATCCGCGGCAGGTGGTAGCTCATCCCCATCTCAGCGCCGGAGAGTCCGAGCAGGATCGCGGCGTTGCCGAATGAGGCTGCCTTGGAGCAGATCCGGACGTCGGAGGCCAGTGTGAGGGCCAGCCCGGCGCCGACACACGGCCCGTTGACCGCGGCGATCAGCGGCTGGGGGAGCGCGCGGATGGCCTCGGGTAGCGCGGCCATCGACTCCTGGAAGCGCATCCGGTCGATGGTCGGCGCCGACGCCTCCGGCATTCCCGGCCCGAAGTTTCGCACGTCGATGCCCGCGCAGAAGCCACGCCCGGCACCGGTCAGCACGACGCTGTGCACCGAGTTGTCGGCGGCGATCGAGTCGAAAGCCTCGATCAGCGCGTCGCGCATCGCCTCGTTGATGGCGTTGAGCTGCTTGGGTCGATTCAGTTGCAGGACAACGATGCCGGGGCGACTCCGGTCCAGGACGAGCGTCTCCGGGTGGGTTTGGGTGGGAACGGACTCGGTCACTGAAATCAGCGCCGCGGCAAGCCGAGCACCTGCGTGGCGATGATGTTGCGCTGAATCTCCGACGTGCCACCGGCGATCGTACCGGAGAAGCTGCGCGCGTAGCGCTCGAACCAGCTGGCGAAGTAGTGGTCGAGGTTCATGTGCGCGTATCGGCCGGTGGTCGAGGGGTGAGTAAGGCCGTCGGCGCCGGCGGCGGTGAAAGCCGTGTCCGCAGCCCGCATCTCGGCCTCCGACCCGAACAGCTTGAGCACCGAGACCGAGGCGGTGTCCATCTCGCCCCGCGATGCCCGTGCCAGCGCGGCCGAGCCCATCGCGCGCAGCGCCTGGTAGTCCATGATCGTCGTCGCGTACTGGTCGCGCTGCAGCGGGCCCCGCGGCCGGAAGTCGGCGATCATGTTGTCGATCCGGTCGGCGAAACCCAGCCACATCATGGTGCGCTCGTGGCCGAGCGAGCCGTTGGCCACGCCCCATCCGCCGTTGAGCGGGCCGACAAGGTTCTCGGCGGGCACACTGGCGTCGGTGAAGAAGACCTCGTTGAAGTCGAGGTTTTCTTCCCCACACAAATCGGCGAACGGCCGACACACCACACCCGGGGTGTCGGTCGGGATGATGAGCGCGCTGATGCCCTTGTGCTTGGGCGCATCCGGATCGGTGCGCACGAACGCCAGCAGGAAGTCGGCGTCGTGGGCGCCCGAGGTCCACACCTTCTGCCCGTTGACGACGAAGTGGTCGCCGTCCACGCCCGAGACAAACTCAGCTCGGGTGCGCAGCGACGCCAGATCCGATCCGGCGCTGGGTTCGCTCATGCCGAGCGAGGCGGTCAGTTCCGCCCTCAGCACGGGCACCGCCCAACGCTGTTTCTGTTCCTCAGAGCCGAACGAGATCAACGAAGCCGCAACGATGTTGACGCCCTGCGGGTTGAAGCTGTGGTAGATCCGCCGTCGGCACAGCTCGTCGAGGTGAACGAACTGTTGCAGCACGGTGGCGTTTCGTCCGCCGAATTCGGGCGGCTGGGCTGGTAACAGCCACCCGTTGTCGAACAGCAGCCGCTGCCAGTCCCGCGCCCACTGCGGCATGTGTGACACCGATCGGGGCCGCTCCAGGGTCTGCGCCTCCGACGGCAGGTGCTTGTCGAGGAAAGCCGCGAACTCGGCGCGGAACTCCTCGACGTCGGAATCAAAAGTCAGCTGCATGAAACTCCTCCGCGATCATCGCGCGATGCTCGGCGGCGCCGCCGAGGAGCAGCTCGCCGGCCTTGGCCCGCTTCAGCGCGAACTGTAGATCGTTCTCCCACGTGAACCCCATCGCGCCGAACAGCTGAAGGCCGTGCCGGAACACCAGCGCCTGCGCCTCACCCGCCGACGCCTTGGCCATCGCCGCGGCCAGCCGCCTGCGCGGGTCGTCGGCCGCGATGGTCAGCGCGGCGAAGTACGAGAGCGCCCGCGCGCGTTCGGTCGCGACGTGCATGTCGACGGCTTTGTGCTGCACGGCCTGAAAGGAACCGATGGCGACGCCGAACTGCTGGCGCTGCTTCACGTGTTCGAGGGCCAGATCGAGGATGCGCTGGCAGGCACCGACCATGGTGATGGCCATCCCGGTGAGCGCGATGTGGCGGGCCCGCTCGGTATCGGTGCGCACCCGGTCGCCGTCCGGAATCCGGACGTCGGCGAACGTCACCTCGGCGATGTGCAGCACCGGGTCGAACACCGGGCTGCGCCGCGCCGTCACCTGATCGGCGTCGACGAGGAAGACGCCCGCGTCGGTCACCACGGCGAGGCGCTCGGCACGGTCGCCGTCGAGCACGTGGTGCGCCGTGCCGTTGAGCACCCACCCGTCGGCGTCGCGATGGGCGGTCACGCCCGCGTAGACCGCCGTCGCTGCCTGCTGGGCGTCGAACCGGTCGCCGGCCAGCGGGGCGAACTGCGTCAGCGTCGCGAGGAAGGGTGTCGGATCGGTGGCGCGCCCCAGCTCTTCCAGCACGATCGTCAGCTCGACGGCGTTCTCGGGATCCGTCAGCTCGGTCCACCCGGCGTCGACGTAGGTCTTCCACAGCGGCGTGGGGTCGACGCCGTTCTCGGCGATGCCGCGGACCAGCGACGCCGGGCACTGCTTGGTCACCGCGTCGCGCACGGTTTCCTGCCATAGCCGCTGATCGGCGTCGAACTCCAGTAACACCAAGCCTCCCGGGGCCGCTCGTGATCACAGACGCTGTGTGCGATGAGAATAACATTCTCCTTAGCTGCTGTAACCGTTCTCTGTATCCGCCTACCCCGTTTCACGACCAGCGTGCCGTGCGGGTGACCAGCCCCTACGCTGACCTGCGGGTTCATTAAGCGTTCTGTAGAGAACTCGATTCTTGATATTGAAGAACAACGCTTTACACTGGGACTCAGTCCGGCGGTTCGCGCAGCGCTCTCCACACACGCCCGACGTCGGCCGGATGACATCGGAGGACAGCCTTGGTGATGCACCACCCCGACGGAAGCTCCACACCCGTCACCACACCGCTCAACACACCCCTTATCGATGCGAGCGTGCACATCTTCAGCAAGTCGAACAAGGATCTGCGCGGCTTCATGCGCGAACCGTTCAAGAGCCGCGGTTTCCCCGACTATGAGATGGACTGGTACGGGGCGCCCGGCGGCGAGTACGCGCCGAACACCAGCGGTGACCGCAGGTATCCGGGTTCGGACCCCGACTTCGTCGGCGGTCAACTGTTCGACGAGCGTGGCGTGGACGTTGCGGTGCTGCATCCGATGACGCGCGGCATCATGCCCGACCGCCACCTGGGCACCGCGATCGCCGCGGCCCACAACGACATGCTGGTGACGCGCTGGCTCGAGGACAATCCCTACGCCGACCGGTTCCGCGGCACGATCCGGGTCAACCCCGACGACATCACCGGCGCGCTGCGCGAACTGAAGAAGTACGCCGACCACCCGCGGGTGGTGCAGGTGGGCGTCCCGCTGCAGTCTCGCGAGCTGTACGGCAAGCCGCAGTACTGGCCGCTGTGGGAGGCGGCCGCCGAAGCGAATCTGCCAGTTTCGGTGCACATCGAGGTCGGCGCGGGAGTGCAGTTCGCCCCCACCCCGTCCGGCGTGCCAAGGACATACGAGAACTACGTCAGCTTCATGGCGCTGAACTACCTTTACCACCTGATGAATCTCATCGTCGAAGGCGTCTTCGAGAAGATGCCGACGTTGAAGTTCGTCTGGGCCGACGGGGCCGCGGACCTGTTGACGCCGTTCATCTGGCGGATGGACTGCTTCGGCCGTCCACACCTGGAGCAGACGCCGTGGGCACCGAAGATGCCGAGCGACTACCTGCCCGGACACACGTACTTCGTCCAGGGGGCGATGGACGGGCCCGGCGATGTGGAGTTCGCCGGCGAGTGGTTCGGATTCACCGGCAAGGACGACATGGTGATGTACGGCTCGAGCTACCCGCACTGGCAGCTCAACGACCTCAAGGTGCCGAGCACGTTCTCCGACGAGCAACGCGACAAGCTGTGCTGGCGAAACGCCGCGCAGCTGTACGGCATAGACGTCGGGGCCGGGGTAGGCGCACAGTAGTGAGAACTTGGCTTTCGAGGAGGGCACGATGACGGTGACGATCACAGAGCGCAAGCCGGCGGCCGAGCGCGTCGCGGTGCGTTGCGTCGACTCCGACGTGCATCCGACGCCGAAGGCGGGCGAGCTGACCCAGTACATCCCGGAGCCATGGCGCAGCAAGTACTTCCTGACGCGCAAGGTCGGCGACCAGATCTACTACGACGCACCCGACTACGCACACGCCTACGCGATGCGGGTGGACACCTTCCCGGCGGACGGCAACTTCGCGGGCAGCGATCCCGACCTGGCGTTCAAGCAGCTGATCATGGAGGCCGGCGCCGATATCGCGGTGCTGGAGCCCGCCGCGTATCCGGCGCGCTTTCCCGAGGTCAATCACGCGATGAGCGTTGCGCTCAACGACTGGCAGGCCCACCACTGGCTCGACAGCAAGAACAACTGGCATGAGCGCTGGCGGGGCTCGATCTGCGCGGCGATCGAGGCGCCGGAGGACGCGGCGCGCGAGATCGAGCGCTGGGCCGGTCACCCGTATATGGCGCAGATCCTCATCAAGGCCGAACCGCGTCCGGCGTGGGGTGACCCGAAGTACAACCCGCTGTGGGAGGCCGCCACCCGCAACGACATCACGGTGAGCTGTCACCTGTCGCGCAGCCATCACGAGGAACTACCGATCCCCCCTGTCGGGTTCCCCAGCTACAACCACGATTTCATGGTCACCTACTCGCTGCTGGCGGCGAACCAGGTGATGAGCATGGTCTTCGACGGGCTCTTCGACCGCTTCCCGAAACTGCGGATCGTGTTGGTGGAGCATGCGTTCACCTGGATCCTGCCGCTGATGTGGCGGATGGACGCGATCTACGAGGCGCGCAAGTCGTGGCTGGACATCAAGCGCAAGCCGTCGGAGTACGTCAAGGACCACATCAAGTTCACCACGCAGCCCTTGGACTATCCGGAGGACAAGACGGAGTTGTCCCGGGCGTTGGAGTGGATGGAGTGCGAGAAGATCCTGCTGTACTCCTCGGACTACCCGCACTGGACGTTCGACGATCCGCGCTGGCTCGTCAAGCATCTGCCCGAGTATGCGCGCGAGGCCGTGATGTTCAAGAACGGGATCGCGACCTACCACCTGCCCGATACGGTCCCGGCCCTCGAGGGCCAGGTTCGGGTGTTCTGAGTTGGACGAGCAGAAGAAGGCGCCCCGGCTCGCCCAGGGGCGTGAGCACGTCGTGGCCACGGTCGACGAGATCCCGCCGGGCAAGCACAAACTCGTGCCGATCGGCCGCCACGGCGTCGGCGTCTACAACGTCAACGGCACCTTCTACGCCATCGCGAACTACTGCCCGCACGAAGGCGGCCCGTTGTGTTCGGGACGCGCCCGTGGACGCACCGTCGTCGACGAGACCGTGCCCGGTGATTCGGTGATGGTGCGCGACATGGAGTACATCTACTGCCCGTGGCACCAGTGGGGTTTCGAGTTGGCCACCGGCACCACCGCCGTCAAGCCCGAGTGGAGTATCCGCACCTACCCCGTCCGGGTGGTCGGCAACGACGTGCTGGTTCAGGCATGACCGCCACCGAGTCCGCCGGGCCGAAGCTCGGGCGGGGCGAGAAGACCATCGAGATCAACGGCGGCAACGTCGTCTACGAGATCCTCGGCGAAGAGGGCGATTTCATCGCCTTGACGCCGGGCGGCCGGTTCAGCAAGGACATCGACGGGCTGCGCCCGCTGGCGCAGGAACTGGTCGACGGCGGTTACCGGGTGCTGCTGTGGGACCGGCCCAACTGCGGCAAGTCCGACGTCCAGTTCTACGGCCAGAGCGAATCGCACATGCGTGCCGATACCCTGCACGCGCTGATCACCGGTCTCGACATCGGCCCGTGCATCATCGCCGGCGGGTCCGGCGGTGCCCGCGACTCGATGCTGACCACCATGCTGCACCCCGAGATCGTGCGAAAGCTGGTGGTGTGGAACATCGTCGGCGGGGTGTACGGATCCTTCGTACTGGGCTCCTACTACATCGTGCCGAGCATCCTCGCGGTTCGCGGCGCCGGCATGAAAGCCGTTGCGGCCGTCGACGAATGGAAGCAGCGCATCGCCGAGAACCCGGCCAACCGCGACCGCATCCTCGGTCAGGATCCCGACCAGTTCCTCAAGCTGATGCTGCGCTGGCTCAACGCGTTCGTGCCCAAGCCAGGCCAGACGATCCCCGGCGTCGAGGACGAGATGTTCGACAACATCAGGGTGCCCACGCTGATCATCCGCGGCGGTGAGAACGATCTGGACCACCCCAAGCGGACCTCGCTCGAGGTGAGTTGTCTGATCAAGGGCTCGCAATTGATCGACCCGCCCTGGCCGGAAGACGCATGGGAGCGTGCCGGCGAGGCCCGTGCCTCCGGAAAGGTGAAACGTTTCAACATGTTCGACACGTGGGTGCAGGCCGCGCCCGCCATCTTGCGGTTCCTGGACAGCTGATGAAGGCACGGCCGCGAACAGCGAGGGCGCAACGGTGTACAACTGCACCGGCGTGTCGCGTACAACAACGTGCGGTCGGCCCGCGGGAGCCCTACGTCGTGCGGATGAGCACCTCGCAGTTGAGTGAGGCTTCGAGTGCCGTGTGGACGCGACTTTCGGGGACACGCTCGAGGTCGGCCTTGCGCAGCGTCACATGCACGACGTCCCAGCCGTCGTCGCCGGGCACACGCTCGATGTCACCGGTCAGTCCCAGTCCGGCGAGCACGCCGTACGCGTCGTCGTCGGTGCCGCGGCTGATGAAGGTCACCACCCCCGGAGCCGGCGTGGTGCCGAAAGCCTTGGCGCACAGGTCGACTGCGGTCTTCATCAGCGTCTCGGGATCGACGCCGTCGATGAGCAGTTCGACCTCACGGCGCTTCGGCGGCAGGCCGGCCAGGTCGTTGTCCACCAGTTCGATGCCCGCCGCACCGGCCAACTCACGCAACCGGCCCGCGCCGTCGCGCAGTTGTGCGGCATCGAGTTCGCCCGCGCGGTCGACCCCGACGCGAACCACCGCAGTCCTCATGTCCGTCAGCCTATCCGCGGATCGCAAGGACATTTCATGACCACCACCACCGGGCTCACCGTCGCCGTCTGGCCGGACAGCGCGCCGCGACTGCTGCGGCCTGCGGGGTCCGAGGACTACGCCGACTACGCGCAGGCCGGGGGTTACCTGCCGCTCACCGACGCCGAGGCGCTGGTCGAACAGGTCGAACTGTCCGGCCTGCTGGGCCGTGGCGGCGCGGCCTTCCCCGTCGGGACCAAGCTGCGCACCGTCCGCGACGCCCACCGGAGGGGATCGGAGACCGTCGTCGTCGCCAACGGCGAAGAGGGCGAGCCGGCGTCGATCAAGGACCGCTGGTTGCTGCGCCACCGTCCGCACCTCGTTCTGGACGGCTTGCGTCTGGCGGCCGCTGTCGCCGGGGCCAGCCGCGCCTACGTGTACGTCTCCGACGAGCAGGCGACCGATGCGGTGAACACCGCACTGGGCCAACTCGCGCCGGATACGTTCGGGCGCACCGCGATCGCCGTCGTCACCGTCGAACCGGGTTACGTCGCGGGTGAGGAGACCGCCGCGGTGCGCCGCATCAACGGCGGTCCGGCCAAGCCCACCGACAAACCGCCGCGCCCCTTCGAGGAGGGTGTGTCCGGTGTCCCGACCATGGTCAGCAATGTCGAGACGCTGGCCAATCTGCCGTTCATCCATGAACACGGTTCACTAGCGTTCCGGTCGGTGGGCACGCCGATGTCGCCGGGCACGTTCCTGGCGACGGTCACCGGTGCCGGCAGGCCGCCGGCTCTCTACGAGTTACCGCACGGCGTGGGCTTTTCCGAGCTGCTGCAGGCGCACGGCGTCGACCGGGAGGCCGTGACCGGCGCGTTGATGGGCGGCTACTTCGCGGGTCTGCTCAACACCGACGTCCTCGATGCGACGCTGGACCACGAATCGATCCGCCGCCTCGGCAGCGGACTGGGCTGCGGGGCGATCTCGATCCTCACCGACGACTGCCCGGTCGCCGTCGCCGCGTCGGTGATGTCCTACTTCGACCGCGAGAACGCCGGACAGTGCGGCAGCTGCTTCAACGGCACCGCCGCGATGGCCGCCGTCATCTCGGCGCTGCGCGACGGAGTGGCGACCGACGAGGATGTCACGCGGCTGGAACGGTGGTCGGTGGTGCTGCGCGGACGGGGCGCCTGCGGCACCCTCGACGGCGCCACCAACATCGCCGCCAGCCTGCTGCGCCAGTTCCCCCAGGCGGTCTCCCGTCACCTCGCCGGCGACTGCGAGACGTGTCGGACCAACAGGTTCGACGCGGTGCGGCCGTACGAAGTGGAGGCGGTGAAACCGTGAGTGACGGCTTGAGGATTCGGCTGGACCGGACGCTGTGCGACGGATTCGGCATCTGTGCCAAGCATGCGCCGGGCTACTTCTCCCTCGACGACTGGGGATACGCCTCGCTCATCGGCGACGGCACCGTGCCCGAGAAGGACCGCGACGCTGTGATGCGGGCGCTGTTCGACTGCCCTGTGCACGCGATTGTCTACCTGGGCGAACACCGGCCCTCCGACGACAACGCCTTCCACGAAGAACCGCACGAGTCGCCCGAACCCGATCCGACAACCGGCGACAACAGCGAGGCGATCTCGGGATTCGTGCGGTGACCAGGCCGCTACCCGAGCTGACGGTCCTCAACGAATTCTTCTGGACCGCAGGCGCCGACGGCGTCCTGCGCATCCAGGAATGCCGCGACTGCGCCGCGCTGATCCACCCGCCACAGCCGGTGTGCCGGTACTGCCGCAGCCACCACCTGGGTGTGCGCGACGTCTCCGGCAAGGCCACCCTGTCGGCGTTCACCGTCAACCACCGCTTCGGGTTCCCCGACCTGCCGCCACCGTACGTGGTGGCCCAGGTCGCCGTGGTCGAGGATCCGCGAGTTCGGTTGACCACCAACATCGTTGACTGCGAGCCCGACGAGCTGCAATTGGGGCAATTGCTCGAGGTCCGGTTCGAGGAACTCGAGGACGTCTGGCTTCCGGTCTTCGCGCCCAGCAGCGACGGCCAGTCCGGCCCGCTGCCCGACGACGAGATCCCGCCGCAGGACTTCGCCAGGCACGTCAGTCCCCCGCTGACCACGCACCGGTTCGAGGAGCACTCGGCGATCACCGGCATCGGCGCGTCGCGGCTCGGGCGCCGGCTGATGGTGCCGCCGCTTTCACTGACGATCGAGGCGTGCGAGGCCGCCGTCGCCGATGCGGGCCTGACCTTCGACGACATCGACGGCCTGTCGACCTATCCTGGCCTTGACGTCGCAGGCATGGGCGAGGGCGGTGTCACCGCGCTCGAGGGAGCACTCGGTATCCGTCCGGCGTGGTTCAACGGCGGCATGGACACCTTCGGCCCCGGCGGTTCGGTGATCGCGGCGATGATGGCGATCGCGACGGGCATGGCTCGCCACGTGCTGTGCTTCCGCACCTTGTGGGAGGCCACCTTTCAGCAGTTGATGAAGGAGGGAAAGGCCTCCCCACCCGGCGGCGCCCGCACGTCGAGTTGGCAGATGCCGTTCGGCGCCATGTCGGCGGCGCACACCCTCGCGCTGAACGCCCAGCGCCACTTCGACCGCTACGGCACCACGCGCGAGACGCTCGGCTGGATCGCCCTGAATCAGCGCGCCAACGCCGCCCTGAACCCGACGGCGATCTACCGGGACCCGATGTCCATGGACGACTACCTGGGCGCGCGGATGATTACCACACCGTTCGGCCTGTACGACTGCGATGTGCCGTGCGACGGCGCCATCGCGGTGGTCGTCTCCGCCGCCGACGTCGCCGAGGACATGCCGCGCACCCCGGTATTGTTCGAAGCGGTCGGAACGCAGATCGCCGAACGCACCGACTGGGACCAGAGCACGCTCACCCACGAGCCTCAGGTACTCGGCCAGGCCGCCCATCTGTGGACGCGAACCTCCTTGCGCCCGAAGGATGTTGACGTCGCCGAACTGTACGACGGCTTCTCGTTCAACTGCCTGTCCTGGCTGGAGGCGCTGGGCTTCTGCGGCATCGGCGAGGCCAAGGACTTCCTCGACGGCGGCAAGGCGATCGCCCGCGACGGCGTGATCCCGCTGAACACCCACGGCGGCCAGTTGTCGCACGGGCGCACCCACGGGATGGGTCTGATCCACGAGGCGGTGACGCAGTTGCGCGGTGACGCCGGTGAGCGGCAGGTCCGAGACGCGCGCGTCGCCGTGGTGAGCAGCGGCGGCCTCACCCCGAGCGGGGCGATCCTGATGCGGACCGACTCGTGAGCACCGCCAGACCCCGCGTCGTCCTGGTCGGCGGTGTGCCGATGTCGGGTCTGGTGGCCGCGGTCGACAATCCGACCGCCGTCATCGTCGCCTTCCATGGCGGGTCCAGCACCGCAGCGTATTTCGACTGCCCGGGACACCCGCGGCTGTCGCTGCTGCGCCTCGGGGCGGAACACGGTTACACGGTCGTCGCGCTGGACCGGCCCGGCTACGGCAGTTCGGCGCCGTATCCGGACGCCATGCAGCGACCCGAGCAGCGGGTGGCCCTCGCCTTCGGTGCCGTCGACAAGATCCTCGGCGGCGGCCCCCGCGGCGCCGGCTTGTTCCTGATCGGCCATTCGGCTGGCTGTGAACTGGCGGTGCGAATGGCCGCCGAGCAGCGCAGCGACGTGATCGGTCTCGAGTTGGCGGGCACCGGGGTGCAGTACAGCGACCAGATGGCCGACATCATGAAGTCCACCACGGCTACCCGCCGCCCGGCAGGACTGCGCGACATGCTCTGGCAGCCGGAACATCTCTACCCCTCCGACGTGTTGTCGGGCATGACGAATTCCTCGACTGGCGCGTCCTACGAGGTCGACGTGACCAGGAACTGGCCGCGACAGGACTTCCCGGCGCTCGCGCCGCAGGTCCGGGTACCGGTGCAGTTCAGCGTCGCCGAACACGAGCGGGTGTGGCGATCGGATCCGGAGACAATGGCGAAGATGGCCGCGATGTTCACGTCGTCGCCGCGCTTCGTGATCAACGAGCAGACCGGTACAGGACACAACATGTCCCTGTCGAACAACGCCGCGGCATACCACGCGAAGGTGGTTGCCTTCGCAGACGAATGTGTTGCCGCACAACGAGAGATGGAGGCGGGTTGATGCGCGTCGGATTCATCGGACTGGGCAGCCAGGGCGGCCCGATGGCACGCCGGATCGCCGAGGGCGGTTTCGAAACCACGCTGTGGGCGCGCCGCGAGGCCAGCCTCGAACCGTATGCCGACACCGCGGCCAAGACGGCCGGCACGCCGGCGGAACTGGCCGCCGCCAGCGACCTGGTCTGTCTCTGCGTGGTGGGTGACGACGATGTGCGCGAGGTGCTCGGCGGCGAGTCAGGTGTGCTCGCAGGCCTGGCCGCCGGCGGTATCGTCGCGATCCACAGCACCGTTCACCCCGACACGTGCCGCGAGATCGCCGAGGCTGCTGCCGGACAAGGTGTCTCGGTCATCGACGCGCCGGTGAGCGGCGGCGGACCCGCTGTCGAGGAGGGCAAGTTGTTGGTCATGGTCGGCGGCGAGGAGGATGTCGTCGAGCGCTGCCGGCCCGTGTTCGCCACCTATGCCGACCCGATCGTGCACCTCGGCCCGTTGGGCAGCGGCCAGGTCACCAAGATCCTCAACAACCTGCTGTTCACGGCGAATCTCGGGGCAGCGCTGAGCACCCTGGACCTTGGCGAGTCGCTGGGCATCCCGCGGGTCCGCCTCGCCGAGGTCCTCAACGGCGGGTCCGCCACGAGCAAGGCGCTGGGCAGCATCGCGATGTTCGGCGGCACCGTCGAGGCTCTCGCGCCGATCGCAGGAGCGTTGCTGCAGAAAGACGTTCGGCATGCCGCGAGCATCGCTTCATCCGCCTCAGCGCCGGAGGGCACGGTGTTCACCGTCGCCGACACCGCCCTGGAAGCGATGGACCATCCGCGATGACCCGCGTCGGGTTCGTCGGGGCGGGGCGCATGGGCGCCCCGATGGTGCGTCGCCTCGCCGAATCCGGTCATGAGGTCAGTGCGCTGGGCCGGACCGACGACAAGCGCGCCGCGGTGAGCCGACTCGGCGCGCACCCGGTCGCCACGGTCTCCGACGCGGCCGACGCCGACGTGGTCATCGTGTGCGTGTTCACGGATGAACAGGTGCAGCAGGTCTGCCTGCACGACGGCTTGGCCGCGGCGATGCGGCCCGAAGCGTCGCTCGTCATCCACACCACCGGAAGCCCGGCGACAGCGCGGTCCATCGCGGCCCGGTTCCCGAGCGTGGACGTCGTCGACGCACCGGTCAGCGGCGGACCCCACAACATCGCCGCAGGCGAGGTGACGCTGTTCGTCGGCGGCGCCGACGACGCCGTCGCGCGGGTTCAGCCGGTGATCAGTGCGTACGGCGATCCGGTCCTGCACGTCGGTCCGCTCGGCGCCGGCCAGGCCGTCAAGCTGATCAACAACGCGTTGTTCGCCGCACAGATCGGCCTGCTGGCCGAGGCGGTGGGGCTGGGCGCCTCGCTCGGGGTGGACGAGAGCAAGCTGCTGACGTCGGTCACTCGAGGCAGCGGGGCCAGCCGCGTCGGCGAGTTCATCGCAGGTCGCGGCTCGGTGCAGGGCTTCGTCGGTGACGTCGGCGAGTTCATCGGCAAGGACGTCGCGGTGGTGCGCAAGATCGCGGCCGAACTGGGCACCGATCTGGGGCTGCTGGACAGCGTCATCAACGCCGGAATCGGGCCGTGACAACCGGCGATTCCGCTGACCGGAGACCCCCCGGTGAGGCATACTAGAGGCGTTACACAATCGCAGCCTCGCGTAACGAATGCGGTAGCTAGCCCACCGCGAAAGAGGAGATCATGACCAAGCCCAAACTGGTGTTCGATCACGTCTCGCAGGATTACTTCGAGAATCCGTACGAGATCTATAAGCGGATGCGGGACGAAGCACCGATCTACTACGACGAGGAACAGGATTTCTATGCGCTGACCCGGCACGCGGATGTCGCAGCAGCGCTCAAGGACCACGAGTCGTTTTCGTCTAGTCGCGGCTGCGACCTGGCCATGGTCAGGTCGCCGGAGGCGCCCCAGAAGTCCATCATCTTCATGGATCCGCCAGACCACCGCCACATGCGCAGCCTCCTCAACAAGGCGTTCACGCCGCGGGCCATCCAGTCGCAACGACAGACCGTCACCGATCTCGTCGAGCACTACCTGAGCAAGGTCAATCCCGACAATTTCGACGTGGTGCAGGACTTCTCCGGTCCGTTCCCGGTCGAGGTCATCACGCGCATGGCCGGCGTGCCCGAAGAATTCCGGCAACAGGTCCGGCACTGGATCGACAAGGGTCTCGAGCGCAAACCGGGTCAAATCAGTCTGAGCGACGAGAACATGCAGGCCAACATCGACTCGGGTGTGTACTACTACGGCCTGGTCCAGGAGCGCCGCCAGAACCCGCAGGACGACATGATCAGCCGACTGATCGCCGCGGAGATCCCGGGCGAAGACGGCGAGATGCGCTCGCTCGACGACATCGAGATCACCGGCTTCTTGGCGCTGCTCGGTGGCGCAGGCGCCGAGACCGTCACCAAACTCGTCGGCAGCGCCGTGGTTGAGTTCGCCCGTCACCCAGAGCAATGGCAGATGCTGCTCGACGACCGCAGCAGGGTCGGCGATGCGGTCGAGGAACTGTTGCGATATGTCGGCCCAGTCCAATACAACGTCCGCTACACCTTGAAGGACGCCGAACTGCCCAACGGCACCGTTCCCGCAGGCAAGCCGGTATTCCTGTTGCAGGCCGCCGCGAATCGGGATCCGCGCGCATTCGACAATGCCGAGACCTTCGACATCACTCGTAACAAGACGCAGTCGCAGAATCTTGGCCTGGGTTACGGCATCCACAGTTGTCTCGGTGCTGCGCTGGCCCGCCTCGAGACCGCGGTCGCGTTGGAGCACCTGCTGGACTTCATGCCGCGCTACGAGGTCGACTTCGCCGGCCTACAGCGCGTCACCATGCAGAATGTCGCCGGCTACGGCCGGGTGCCCGTGCGGGTGCTGAAGTGACCCAGCGAGGAGCGGAGCGGGATCGCGCATGAGTCAGAAGATCGTCGTCGACTTCGGCCTCTGTGAGAGCAACGGAGTCTGTATGGGCATCATCCCCGAGGTGTTCGACCTTGACGACCAGGACTACCTCCACGTCCTGCAGGAAGAAGTGACACCGGAAAACGAACAGCAGGTCAGAGAAGCCGTGCGTCAGTGTCCCCGGCAGGCCATTTCGATCGAAGACGCATGACCACTTCCGAACTCGTCTTCGATCCATTCTCCGAGGAGTTCTTCAACGGGCCGTGGGAGATCTACCGGCGCCTGCGCGAAGAGGCTCCGGTGTACTACAACGAGGAGTACGACTTCTACGCGCTGTCGCGGCACGCGGACGTGGCGGCTGCGTACAAGGACTTCGAAACCTACTCCTCGGCATACGGATTGGATCTGTCGACGGTTCGTTCGAACGAACCGATGATGGCGAAGATGATCATCATGATGGATCCGCCGGAGCACCGGCAGATGCGCAGCCTGGTGAACAAGGTGTTCACCCCACGGGCCATCGAGGCTCTGCGGCCCATGGTGACCGAGACCATCGACCGCTACATCTCCGACATCGATCCGGACCGCTTTGACGTGGTGCGCGACTTCTCCGCCTTGTTCCCGGTCCAGGTGATCACCCAGATGCTCGGAGTCCCGGAGGAGCATCGTGGTCAGGTTGGCGAATGGGTGGACATCAGCCTGGCCCGCGAACCAGGTCAGATCGATATGTCCGAGGAGGGCATGCACGCCGTCGGTGAACTGATGGGCCTGTACTACAACATCATTCAGCAGCGCCGCGCCGACCCACGCGACGACATGTTCAGCAGGTTGATCGCCGCCGAGGTCCAGCGCGACGACGGCCAAATGCAGTCGCTCGACGACTTCGAGATCGCCGGTTTCGCGACGCTGCTGGGCGGCGCGGGCGCCGAGACAGTGACCAAGCTGGTGGGCAACGCCGCGGTGACCTTCGCCCGCAACCCCGAGCAGTGGCAGAAGCTGCTCGACGACCGCACGAAGACCGGAGCCGCGGTCGAGGAGTTGCTGCGCTACGAGGCGCCCAACCAGTACAACGTGCGCCGCTCGATGCGACCGATCGAGCTGCACGGCGTCACGATTCCGGAGGCCAAACCCGTCTTCCTGCTCACCGGTTCGGCGAACCGGGATCCCGAAGCGTTCACCGACCCCGATACGTTCGACATCGACCGCGACCGCACCGAGGCGCAGAACCTGGGCTTCGGCTACGGCGTGCACAGCTGTCTGGGCGCGGCGCTGGCTCGGATGGAGAGCGTGATCGCCCTGGAGCGCCTGCTCGACGCCATGCCGCGTTACGAGGTCTTTTTCGACGAGTGCAAACGGGTGTCGGCGCAGAACGTCGCAGGCTGGTCACACGTGCCGGTGCGCGTGTTGCGCTGATGCGGGGCCCGCAGGCGCTCCGCTCGCGAAATAGCATTCCCGGCTGTGGAACCGCGTGATTGACGACCAGGAGTGCTATTTCGCGCCGGCGATCCCCAAACTAGCCCAGGCCGTGCAGGATGACGCCGTTGCAGTCCGCGGCGGCCTGACGCAGCTTGACCGCCTCCTGGTAGGCGTCCGAGTGATACCACTCCTTGGCCGCCTCCTCGGACTCGAACTCCAGCAGCACCGTCTGAGTGCCGTGCCACTCCCCCTCAAGCCGCTCGGGCTTTTGGTCGAACGACAGCAATGTCGCACCGGCCATCGCCTTGCTCGCCGCCTTGCCGTATTCGGCCATCCCGGCCGGATCTTTCACGTCCTCGGTGATGAGGATATACGCCTTGGGCACTGAAACTCCTCGTCAGTCAGTCGATCTCACGGATCGCTTGTTCTGGACAGTTCTGGATGGCGTCGCGGGCGGCATTCTCCAGACCGGCAGGCACATCTTCGGGGTCGGCGACCGCCCAGCCGTCATCGGTCATCTCGAACACCTCAGGGCACAGCGTGAGGCACATCCCGTGACCGGCACAGCGGTCCTCGTCGACGGTGACTTTCATCAGGCCTCACCCGAGACCACGTCGAACTCGAGATGCAACTCGGTCAGGCCGCGCAGGATGTACGTCGGAATGTATTGGTAGCGACGCTCTCCGGCCGGGCCGTGGTGCTTCTCGCTGATCCGGATGTCGGTGGTGCGGTCCAGCAGTCGCTCGAGCCCGACCCTGGTCTCGGCGCGCGCCAGCGGTGCCCCCGGGCAGCTGTGGATGCCGCGGCCGAACGCCAGATGCTGACGTGCGTTCTTGCGCTCCGGATCGAAGGTGTCGGGATCCTCGAAACGCCGGGGATCGCGGTTGGCGGCGCCGTTGATCACCATCACCGTGCAACCGGCACCCAGCGACTGCTCGCCGACATTTGTCGGAACTCGCGACAACCGGAAGTCACCCTTGACGGGGCTCTCGATGCGCAGGCACTCCTCGATGAAGTTCGGCAGCAGGCTGCGGTCCTCGCGCAGCTTGCGCTGGATGTTGGGCTGGTCGCCCATCACCTTGAGCGCGGTCGACAGCAGCCGCACAGTCGTCTCCTGCCCGGCGGAGAACACGTTGGTGGCCACGCGCACCACGTCGGCCACCTCCGGCATCGTCCCGTCCGGGAACGTGGCCGTCGCCAGCCCGGTCAGCACGTCGTCGCGCGGTTCACGACGACGGTCCTCGACATACTCGGCGAAGACCTCGTAGAGATACTCCAGGGGCGTCTTGGTCAGTGTCTTCTCGGCGTTACCGAGGCCACCGCCATGCGTGCCGCGCGCCAGCCGCTCGAGCAGTTCCGGCCGGTCCTCCTCGGGCACACCGAGCAGGTCGGCGATCACGCGCAGGGTGAACGGCGCCGCGAAGCCCTTGATGAACTCACCCTCGCCGCTGCCTGTTTTGCTCCTCGCGTCCGCGGGCGCGAGGAACTCGTCGAGGATGTCGTCGGCGAGCTGCCACATCGCGTCCTCGTTCTCCTTGAGGCGCTTGGGCGTGATCAGCCGCATCAGCAGGGCGCGGTGGTTGGTGTGGGTCGGCGGGTCCAGCGTGGGCAGCTGGTCGCTGAACGGGATCTCGTCACGGTGCTCGACGATCAGGTCGGTGATGTCGTCCATACCCTCGGTGGACACCGGGAAGCCGGGGAACGGGCCGGTCACCGAGATGCACGAGGAGAACGTCTCCGAGTCGTTGTAGACGTCGACGGCCTCCTGCCAGCCGGTCACCATCGTCACGCCGTAGTGGTCCTCGCGGCTGACCGGGCACTTGTTCCGCAGTGCCTCGTAGAACGGGTACGGGTCGTCGGTCAGACGACCGTCCCGGAAGAAGTCGACCGAGGTGAGGTCCTCCGCCATGCGCCCTCCGTTTTCGACGATCTCAGGGTATGAGAACGGGATTCTCATATCGGGGTATCAGATTTCCACAGTGCGACCTCGGCGTCAACGAGGCCGCTGTGCAGCTGCTCAGCTTTTACTGGATCGGCTCGTCGCCCAGCACCGTCGTGCGCAGCATCTCCCGTGGTGAATCCGGGTCGTAGGGCGCAGCGCGGTGCAGCACGCCGCGGTTGTCCCAGATGACCGTGTCGCCGACCGCCCAGCTGTGGCTGTAGACCTTCTCGGACTCGGTGGCCCGATCGAGCAGGTCGGCCAGCAGCGTCCGGCCCTCGTCGGGATCCATGCCGACCACATAGTCGGCCGACGCGCCGAGAACCAGCGACTTGCGGCCGCTGCGGTGCGTCCACACCAGCGGGTGCTCGTGCGTGGGACGCGACCGCCACTTCGCCACGATCTCCGGCGACGGATCCGGATGCACGCGGCGCTGCGAGGCCTCCAGCGAGTGCACGACGCGCAGCGGCGCGAGCCGCTTCTTCTCGTCGTCGGAAAGGGCGTCGTAGGCGCCGTACGAACTGGCGAACTCCGTCTCACCACCGCGCTCTGCGACGTGCAGCGCCGAGAGCACCGTGGCCATCTGCGGGTACTCGTCGTTGGTCGGTGTGCAACCGTCGATGTGCCAGTCGAACGTCGCCTTCAGGTACGCCGCCGACGAGTTCTTCGACTTGTCGAGCGTCACCGGGTAGATGCCCGCGACGGGATGGTGCCCGTCGGAGGAGTGGTCGATCTCACCCAGGCGCCGGCAGAACTCGACCTGCGCCTGCGGTTCGAGGTGCAGGCCCGGGAAGACCAGCACGCCATTGTCTTCCAATGCTTCGAGCACAGCTGATCCGAGCGCGTCGTCGGCCGCCAGCTTCTCCGAATCGAGGCCCGTCACCTCCGCGCCGACGGATGCGGTGAGCTTGTTGATCGTCAGCAGACTCATGATGCCTTTCTGTTCCTCACGGCACCGGTGCGCTGACGCGGTGCATGACGGCGTCGGCGGAATCGGCGGGCTTCTGGGTTCCGAAGATCTCGACGGCCATCGAGACCATGATCATCGAGTAGATGAGGTGCAGCAGGTTCAGCGCATCCTCGGGTACGTCGTCGAGCGGGAACTTGTCGCAGTAGTCGATGGCCTCCTCGAAACGCGGTGAGAAGGCGTCGTAGAACTCGCGGATCTTCGGCATCGGTGTGGATAGCCGCCTCTCCCATCGCTCGGCTTCGGTTGCCAGACACCA